>JAGFCB010000326.1 GCA_022394775.1 Candidatus Poribacteria bacterium | reverse complement strand
ATGGCACTGTGGATGTCAAGGATTCCGATGTGCTGATCGTCGCAGTTGCTGCGGGGACCACCGATGCCAAATACGACGTCACTGGCGATGGCAAAGTCGATATCAACGATGTTGTAGCGGTCACTACCAATCGCAGCGGCGGCGCAGCGGGCGCACCGACACTCCTCGGCAGAACGTTCAGTGCGCTTGAGAGAGACGCACTCCAAGAACAGATTGAGCTCTTGATCGCAACCAACGATCGGTCGCCCGCCGCAATGCGGACGCTGGTGTATCTCCAGCAGCTCCTCGCGATGGCGCGTCCGGAGAAAACGCAACTCTTAGCGAACTATCCGAATCCGTTCAACCCGGAGACGTGGATGCCTTATGAGTTAGCAACCGATACCAACGTGCGTATCACGATCTATAACGCTCAGGGGGTTGTCATCCGGACGTTGCAGTTGGGTCAGCAGTCTGCTGGCTACTACACCGATCGCGAACGGGCGGCGTATTGGGACGGGCGGAACGCCTTTGGTGAGCAAGTGGCAAGCGGCGTCTATTTCTACCAACTCGAAACCGATACTATGTCCGCACTTCGCAAGATGGTCATCTTGAAATAATTACGCTACAAACATCGGTGCGGTTAGATGAAGTTTTGGAAAATAAATCGGTAATAGACGGGAAATGAATGGTCTTCCTACTACAAACAGGGGCTGTTCGTAGTAGTGCGATTTATCGCACGTTCAGACCTTACCGAAGTAAAAAGCTAATCTTCATGAAACCGCACCTACCAATTTGGGAAGGGGCGCAGTGTAGCAGCTGCGCCTTTTTTTATTGTCTGAATCGCGGATGAGACGGATTTGGCGGATTGGCGCGGATTTTGGAGGTTTTGGTGTATCGGCGGTCTTCGTTAGGAGGGTGGGTTCGGAAGATTGACGGTCTCAAGAGACCTGCCTAATATCCATTATCAGGGGACAGGATATAAACGTGCGATGAATCGCAGGAAACGGGCGTGAAAACCACGCCCCTACGATGAACAGGAAAGGGAAGCTTATTGCCGAGTTTGCGGGTGTTCGATTGGTTTTGGAGTTTGTGTTTGTACGCTTTTCTCATGGGCTTTCACAGTATCACACCTTTTACCCCTTCATAGTGGGTCGGCAGACACGCAACCCAGCGGTTGCGCTATGAAT
>JAGFCB010000099.1 GCA_022394775.1 Candidatus Poribacteria bacterium | reverse complement strand
TGACCGTTTTTTTCTGTTGAAGCGGGTTCTTATGTCGTTGATGGCAGCGTTGAATAATATCTTTCAATGAATTCATCGTTTAGTCCGTTTTGCTATAGTTCGGACAATTTAGGTGATATTTTGGAAGTACTATCAAGTATGTATGTTTTATCTGGTGCGAAAAATTGTGTAAGACATAATATCACAAATGTTTCACTTATTCAAGTGTTTGTGATTTATGACTCAGGTCATTTTGCTGCTTGATTTGTAAATACTCTAACGGAATGCTATATCTATAGAAAACTTTTTTGCATCATATTTAATTTGACTTTATAAACTAAAAACGGTATAATTTTTAAGTATAAAGTCAATTAATATATAATTAGTCTATTTAAAAATTATTGTCTTAAAACTTAATTATAGAATTTGAACGGTTTTTGCCAGTTCACATCGTGTTTTAAGCATATCTCTATTTCCTGAAAGTTTTGACCGGTAATTTGAAGATGTCTAAAGCACAAAGAGTAGATTTCAATGAAACGTCTCTACACATCTGTGTTTGTTGCTGTTATCTGTAGCAGTTGGTTTAACGTTGTCTCTGCACAGGTTATATATATGCCTGATGCTAATTTGGCTGCAGGTGCTGTGGTTTCGAGAGTATATCACTTGATCGCTCAGAACCGATAACGCTACCATTAGAACACTTAAAAAAAGGAAAACAAAAATGAAAAGATGTCAAACACTCTTGTTTGTGATTTTACTGTGTTGTGTATATGTCATTGGCTGCAACGAGAGACAGCAAATGGTTGAGACCGCTGTCGAATCGCTTGTGGAAGAGGAGATATTAGTAGAAGTTAGTTTGATACCGGATGCGAACTTAGCTGCTGCAGTGCGTGAGACACTGGGTTTGACAGCGGAGGCACCACTGACCGCCGAGGTGCTGCAAACCCTGAAAACACTTTCAGCTCAGGACCGTCAGATCTTAGACCTCACCGGTTTAGAGTATGCCACGAACCTGACAGCACTAAATTTGAGCAATAGTTCGGACTCAGATGTTCCCAACCAAATATCGGATGTTTCACCCCTTGCAAATCTTACGAACCTGACAGTGTTGGGGCTGTCTACTAATCAGATATCGGATGTTTCACTCCTCGCAAATCTCACGAACCTAACCTCGCTGAATCTAAGCAGGAACCAGTTATCGGATGTTTCACCCCTTGAAAATCTCACGAATCTGAGACGATTGGAACTGATCGAGAATCGGTTATCAAGTGTTTCACCCCTTGAAAATCTCACAAACCTAACATCACTGTATTTAAACGATAATCAGTTGTTAGATGTTTCACCCCTTGCAAATCTTACGAATCTGACAGGGCTATTTCTGATCGATAACTGGTTATCGGATGTTTCACCCCTTGAAAATCTCACGAACCTAACCTCGCTGTATCTGTGGAATAACCATATATCCGATATTTCGCCGCTCGTAACGAATACGGGGTTGGGCACCGGAGACACTGTCGGGTTGCAAGACAACCCTTTGGATGATGCCGCCATTAACACCCATATCCCACTACTCCAAGAGAGAGGCGTTACGGTAAACTTCTAAAATATCAGGTAGACATTGAGGGTGAGTCGGATTTCCGCACATGAGAGCAGACACAAGACCTATCCTTATACCATAACCTAAGTTGCCACCTACTTACTCACATAGCACTCCGCTGGAGTGCAAGAGGTTAAATACACCGTTTTCTATTCTCACTGCGAAGCAATTTCACCCCTCTGGGGTGGGGAAAGTCTGAAAAACTGTGTTGAGACGCTCAAAATCTATTAGTAGCAACTTGGATTACCATAATAGAATCAGGGACATCGGCCCACTTACAGGGTTAACCAAGTTAACAGCGTTAGTTTTATATGGGAATAAAATCAGCTTAGAACGCTGTTTCTATAGAAGGACAAGTGTAAACACTCAACTTTTTGATATAACCATTTTCGTGCGATGTGCCAGAGATAACATCTGTGCTAAACTTCGCTGCTTACATTTAAGGTAAACCCAATGTCAGAAGACCGTTTTATCGTTGATAAAGTGTGTGTTTTCCAAGAGTCCACTCTTATCCTCGCACAGGCACTTTCGCCAGTCAGAGATGAGAATGATGAGGCACTCTTCTCAATAGTGTATATTCTGTCCGCTCCACAGTTTCTCATCACTACCGGACTGTTTCTAAGTTTATTAGGCCTTACGCACTTTATCATGATTCCTTACAGGCCTCACGCAAATTGGACAAATATCGGACATTTAGACGCGAAAAGCGATAATTTCCGTCCTTTAAACCCCCTAAAGAATCAGAATCAACGGTATGAATGCCTTACGGGCATTCCCCGCCCCTTATCAGGGGACTTTAAAAAGGGATGCGTAAGTCCTACCTTAGATAATAAGTAATGCGGGCGGCGTTTGTAACCCACTTGCAGATATAAGCGAATATATGACAGCAGAGAAAATTATGGCATATAGCCGAATAACCCGACATTATGCCAATCCATCATTTTGCCAAGCGGCTGCTCTCAAAATCGGCGTGGCGCGCCTACAATATCTATCGAAAAGGTTTAGACTACAACGCCCAATTCTCGCGAACAGTCGAGATTTTAAATGCGCCGCGTGAAACTATTATAGCGTTTCAGATGGAAAGCTTAGAGCGGATTCTCCAGCATGCCTATCATACAACACCGTACTACCGAGAACTCATAAGGGCAGCACATTTTGATATATATCGGGTGCCGCCGCTTGAGAAGCAGGATATCCGAGAACAATTGGATAGACTCTATTCTACAGCCTACACCTGGAAACAGCGAATCCAGAATACCACTGGCGGTTCAACAGGCACGCCGTTGACGTTCTATCAGGATAGGAACTATTGGAATCAACGGAATTTGAGTGTCTACTATTTTGATCAGTGGGCAGGTTGGAATTTCGGTGAGCCGCAACTCGTCATCTGCGGATCGCTGGCAGATTTCGGAGGCGGCGAACATAGGAAACATCGGTTTAACAATTTCTGGCGAAATCAGTACTGGCTCAACGGGTTTCAACTCACAGACCCGGCAATGTGGGCAGCCTTAGATAAAATGCACCAAGACCAGCCGCAAACAATCCTCGCCTATCCTTTCTCGCTTTACCAATTCGCTAAGTTCATCTTTGAAAACGGGTTAACTCCGTTTTGCAAGTTCAAGGGTATCATAACATCTGGCGAGATGCTACATCCGCATTACCGGGCCTTAGCAGAATACGTTTTCAAGACGAAGGTCTATAACCGTTATGGCAGCCGCGAAGTCGGGTTGATTGCGATGGAATGTGCGGAGGGGAGAATGCATATCAACTGCCGTGACCTCTACCTTGAGATAGATAGTCCGGATCCATACACTGAGCCTGGAGAAATCCTTATCACACAATTCAATAACTATGTTATGCCGTTTATTCGGTATCGGGTTGGAGATGTCGGTCTGCTCTCCGACGAAATGTGTCCATGTGGTAACGACTTACCCATCTTGGCAGAATTGCTCGGACGCACCACCGCCACTTTCCGAACAAGAAACGGGACATTAATACATGGTAGTTATTTCACAGAACAATTCCACGACATTGATGGTGTAACACAGTTCCAAATTATCCAAGAATCGCTCAGGCATTGTGTTTTAAAAGTAGTTCGGGATGAAAAGTGGACAGAAACGACACGCTATTATCTCGTTCAGAGTATTCAAGAAGCACTCGGCACAATGGTCGTTGTTACGGTGGAACTTGTTGACGAGATCCCACTGCCGCCGTCAGGCAAGCGAGAGTACACTATTTCAAAAGTAGATAGCGATATTGATGATTTGTAGGAAGGACGCGGGGTCCCCGTTATTAGTGTCAATTTAAGAAACACCTACCCTATTATTCCCAAAGCGTTTTTTGTTAGGTTTCGCTCTATCTTTTTGCCGAATGGGTTATTGAGAAGCAGATTTCTTTTGAAACTTGATAGCCTTTACCACTCATCGCTCTACCCAATCTACAGAAACCGAACTTACCTCCTTTGTAGTTTTTGCCCAATTTAACCGAGAAGTCACGACTTGAAGATTGCTCCTATAGCGGAGCATCTAAAACCGGAAGTCTAAAATTTCTGAAACAAATGTAATTGACAGAAGACTTCAGACATGCTATAATTTAAAGGTGCTTTAGCGGATGGAGTTAATGTAACGGATCGTTTGGGACGATAACGGCGGAGAGGTTTGGATTATGAGTAAGGTGCTGGTCAGCGATTTGCTGTCACAGCAAGGCTTGGATGTTCTGACAGAAAGTGGTGATTTTGAGGTGGATGTTCTCCTTGATCTCTCGCACGAAGAGTTGTTGGAACGGATTGCTGATTATAATGCGCTGCTGATCAGAAGTGCGACAAAGGTGACCGCAGAGGTTATAGAAGCAGCAACACAGCTGAAGGTCATCGGGCGCGCTGGCGTTGGCGTGGACAACATTGACGTACAAGCAGCAACACGCAACGGTATCTTGGTTGTCAACACCCCGACTGGCAATACGATCGCGGCGGCAGAGCATACAATCGCGATGTTGTTAGCATTAGCGCGCAATATCGTACCTGCTGGAATTTCGCTGAGAAACAAGGCATGGCAACGCAACGACTTCATCGGGGTTGAGTTATATGGGAAAATTTTTGGCACGATTGGGTTAGGACGTATCGGGCGCGAAGTGACACGGCGCGTGCAGGCGTTTGGCATGCAAGTTATCGCTTATGATCCATACATCTCAGCGAGCGCTGCAGAAGAAATCGGTATCCGACTTGTTGATCGGGAGACACTTTTTCAGGAATCGGATTATATCTCTGTCCACACACATCTCAATGCTGAGACCTATCATAGTATCGGTGAATCAGAATTTGGATTGATGAGACCGAGTTGCCGCCTGATTAACTGTGCCCGTGGTGGTATCATTGACGAAGATGCACTCTATCACGCCTTGAAAGCCGGAGAGCTTGCTGGTGCTGCGCTGGATGTCTTTGAAAAGGAACCGGCGACGGATACGCCGCTACTGGATTTGGAAAATGTCTTGGCACTTCCGCACCTCGGTGCATCGACATCAGAGGCACAGGAACACGTCGCGATTGAAGTCGCAGAGCAGGTGAGAAACGCGCTACGGGGTGAACCGGTTGCGAATGCTGTGAACCAACCGAATATTGATCCGAGGACACTCGATATTCTCGGTCCGTATTTGAAGCTTGCCGAAAAGATTGGCAGTTTCCACGCCCAAATTGTTGAAGGGCAAATATCAGCGATTAAAATCCATTATAACGGGACACTGTTCCAGAAAGAGGATGTCACACCGATAACTGTAGCCTTACAGAAAGGGCTTTTGACCCCGGTGCTCGCGGATGTGAACTACGTCAACGCGCCTTTTCTGATTAAACAACGCGGAATCTCGGTTACAGAAACAAAGAGCGAATCGGAAGCCAATTTTGCGAACTCTATCGCAATTATAGTTGTGACCGACAAGGGTGAGGCTGTCATAGAAGGTACCGCTTTCGGGAAAAAAGACATCCGAATTGTCCGTATCGATCAACTGCATATAAATGTGCGACCGACGGGGTATATCCTCCTCATCTATAACAGCGATCAACCTGGGATGATTGGGTTGATGGGCACAATTTTGGGAGAACACAATATTAACATTGCTGATATGACTGTCGGGCGTTCACGTTTATCGGAACTTGCCTTGACGCTGATCAACGTGGATAGTGCCGTGCCTCGACACGTTTTGCAAACAATCGCTTCACAAAAAAAGATTGACTTCGTTAAACAGGTCTTCCTCCCGTAGCACAGACGATCGGATATACGTCCATTAACGTTATTTACTCCATTAGCCTGATCGAACCGCAAGGAATAATTAAAAAAGTGAAATTGTAGCCTGCAACAACGGCGCAGGCGGATATACGTCCATTAACGTTATCTACCCCATTAGCCTGACCGAACCGCAAGGAATAATTAAAAAATTGGATGCTAAACAGAAATGTCTATTTATTAATGATGAGATTCCGAAGGCAAAGTTATTTGAAGGCGAGAAACGGGATGTTCATCCCGAGAGCAATACCTCGTGGCGTATTTCACCAGAGCCGTTCTGGATTTCCGAATCAGAGTTGAGATGGTTTGAAGAACTCGGTCCGCACCTTTTAAATTTCTATCGTGCGTGCAATCTGCTCTATTCACAGAGCGTGCGCGGCATTCAACCCGCCTGGGTGGCTGAATACTTGGAGATCGGGAAACCGGAGACAGTCATCCAGTATGGGCGGATGAACCGTTTTAAGACGCAACTTCCCGGTGTGCTACGTCCTGACATTCTCCCGACGGCTGAGGGTATGGCAATTACGGAACTCGATTCGATTCCGGGTTTCATCGGGGCGACGGGTTGTTTGGCAAGGCTCTATGCGGAGTTGGGTTATTCTACTATCATCGGTGGCAGCGATGGGATGGTCAATGGATACGCCGAGATGATTCGGAGTTTGGCGAAGAAAGATGACCCCACCCTCGCAATCGTTATCTCAGATGAATCAGAAGATTATTGGGCGGAGATGGTGTGGCTCGCTGATGCGTTGTGTGAAGTTGGAGTGAAGGCGCGCGCTGTTAAACCACACGAGGTGATTTTTTCTGAAGATGGGCTACTTATTGCGCACGGCGAGCAGACATTGGTCGTTGATGTGCTGTATCGGTTTTATGAGTTGTTTGATCTGCCGAATATCCCGAAATCGGAATTAATGTTTTATGGTGCTAAGAAACGGACTGTCGTCATGACACCGCCACCGAAAGCCTACCTTGAAGAGAAATTATGTCTCGCGCTTTTCCATCACCCGGGGCTTCAACCCTTTTGGAAACGCCAACTCGGTAAGAAAGCATACCCGTTTTTACAAGCGGTGATCCCACAGACGTGGATTATTGATGCCCGCCCGCTACCACCATACGCTGTTATTCCAGATTTGGAGGTAGAAGGTGCTGCCGTGACAGACTGGCGGCAACTCGGTGCTGTGACACAAAAGCAACGCGAATTGGTTATCAAGCCGTCGGGTTTTTCTGAACTCGCGTGGGGGAGTCGCGGCGTAGCGATCGGACACGATCTCCCGACGGAGGACTGGGAATCCGTTATTGAAGACAGTCTTGAGAATTTTGAAAGATCGCCGCACGTTTTACAGCGGTTTCATACCGCGAAACGGGTACGTATGCAGTATTACGATTTTGACGCAAGTGATGTGCAGGAGATGGCGTGTCGTCCGCTACTGCGTCCATACTATTTTGTGATTGGTGATACCGTTAAGCTTGGCGGCATGCAAGCGGCAGTCTGCCCTGCGGATAAGAAAATTCTACACGGTATGGTGGATTCTATTATTGTGCCCTGTGCACAGAGGCAATAAGATAAGACTTACGCAAAAAGCGGTTTTAACCCCCTAAAGAATCAATGGTATGAATGCCTTATGGGCATTCACCGCCCCTTATCAGGGGACTTTAAGAGGAATGCGTAAGTCATAAGCGTAAGGAAGGTGATCTGATAATGCAATTAAGTGAGAAGCAGCTGGCGCATTTCCGAGATAACGGGTACCTCGCGATTGAAGGGTTTTTTAACCCGACTGAAGCGAAAGCACTCCGACTGGAATTGGAACGGATTTACAACACTGAACTCGAAAACGGGACCGGTATTAATTGTGCCGTGCAAGCCGATGGAACCCAACGGGACAATGAAGGTGAGCGACAAAACCTTCAGGTCATTCCGCTCAACAACCGCAGCGATCTGCACAAAGCACTGCCGTTTCATCCGAATGTCGTCTCTGCTGTGGAGCAACTCATCGGTGATGAATTTATGTTGGAGTTGGATCAGGCGTTCTGGAAACCGCCAAAAGTTGGCATCGGCACAAGTTGGCACCAAGACAACGCCTATTTCAAGATTGCGGACCCATTGCGAGGCACAGCGATGTGGATCGCTATCCACGATGCAAACGTTGGGAACGGATGTATACACGTGATTCCGGGCAGCCATCGGGAGACTTATGCGCACTATAAGGATCCGTTGAGCGACCATCACATTCGGTGTGATCCGCCCGAAGAACGCGCCGTGCCGATTGAATTAAAAGCTGGTGGTGTACTTTTCTTCTGTTACGGTGTTGCGCATTGTACGAAGTCAAATCTCTCTAATAAGGAACGGGCAGGGGTCGCACTTCATTTCCTCCACAACGATTTCGGCGGTAAGGAACTTTGGGAACGGAATAATACAACCAAACCGATGCTCCGGGGTCCACTTGCCACCGGCGGCGAATCCGAGTTCGGCGAAAAGTTTGAAGGCAGATGGGAAGAGATTATGAATACTGTGCTTACCGCTGAGGCATAGGCGCGGCCTTACAACCGTAGTGGAAGCATGAGTATAGAAAGCACCCCCATTCGCGGAGGACAAAAAATGTGTTGCACCCTAATCTGCTTTTTGATACAATCTAATCAGATGAAGTTTACAAGTTTCTCGTGCTTACACGGAAAATTGAGAATTTTCACAGGAGGACAGACATGATAAAATGGTTATTTAGCTACGTCGTGCTCATCGCTATGATGCTTATCACGACGTATGCCACGGCAGATCTCGCTGAAGGACTTGTTGTTTACTTCACGTTTGACAACGTTAAAGGGAAGACGGTTGTTGACGACTCCGGTAATGGGCTTGATGCTGATATTATCGCCAATACCGAAATTGTGGATGGCAAGTATGGAAAAGCCATTCGGATTACAAAAGAAGGTCCGGATTGTGTGAATGTACCAGCCGCCGATGAACTGAAAATCGAGGGTGAAATCACCATGGCGGTTTGGATTAATCAGGACGGTTGGAACAATAATTCGCAGTGGTTCGATAAAAACTGCCACAATGGAGGCGAGCATACCTCCTACGGCATCGGTGTTTTCGGTGACGGTGCAAGTTTCAATATGTTTTTGGGATCAGATGCCAATCGTCAAACCTTGAACAAACCTCACGATTTAGACGAGAAAACGTGGCATCATGTCGTCGGCACTTATGACGGTGCAACCATGAAAGTCTATGTTGATGGCGAGGTAGCAGTTGAGGAGGCCAAGAAATTCAACTTTACCGGTACCAATGACCAGGATTTGCGGATCGGATGTTCCAAAGACCGTCCGCAGTATACTTTTGAGAACGGTTCCATTGACGAAGCTGCAATCTGGCGGCGTGCGTTGAGTGAAGCTGAAATCCAAGAAATAGCAAATGAAGGTTTCCTCGCAGTTTCACCGCTTGATAAAGCCGCAACGACTTGGGGCAGTATTAAGCGGAGAACAGGAACGTATTAAGAACTATCTTGTGTAAACGTTAAACAGCACAGGTGCTATTTTGGTACCTGTGCTTTCTTATGTGAGGTAAGAAAAAATGACAAAAATCGGAATTGTTGGCATCGGATTTATGGGGATGATTCACTATTACGCTGTCCAACGTATTACAGGTGCCGAGGTTGTTGCTATCTGCACACGAGATCCAAAGAAACTCGCTGGCGACTGGACCGGTATTCAAGGGAATTTCGGACCCCGGGGCGGCATGGAAGATCTCTCAAATGTCCGAACATATAGTGAAATTGACGAACTCCTTGCCGATGAAGAGGTTGAACTGGTTGATATCTGTCTGCCGACACATCTGCACAAATCCGTTAGCACGGCATCCCTGAAAGCCGGAAAACATACCCTCGTCGAAAAACCGATTTCTATCTCGATTGACGATGCCAACGAACTCGTTGAACTTGAGAAGCGTATCGGTGCTGAGCGAGCGGCAGCAAATCAGGGTCCGTGTTATCTGATGGTAGCACACGTCCTTCCTTTCTTTGCGGAATACGCTTACGCGAAACGGATTGTTGAATCTGGGGAATACGGTGAACTCCTCGGCGCGCATTTTAAGCGGATTATCTCCAGACCGGGCCGGTCGCGGGATCTCGCTTCTCTTGACAAGAGCGGTGGTCCCGGTATTGATTTGCACATTCACGATACGCATTTCATTCAACTCCTCTGCGGTGTTCCCGATGCCGTATTCTCACAGGGCAAAGTTGCTGGTGGCAACTATGTGGATTACCTGACAACGCAATACATCTACAACGATAAGCAGATCGCTGTCAGTTGTTCTTCTGGAGGCGTTTCGCAACGTGGGCGCGCTTTCTCGCACGGGTTTGAGATTTTCCTTGAAAAAGCGACGCTGCTCTTTGACTTTTCGACGTTAGGGGGTGAACCCGCTACCGCCGTGCCGTTGACACTTCTGAATGACGAAGGTGAAGTCGAGGTCGTTGATTTAGGTGATGTTGATCCGATTGATGCTTTTGTGGGTGAACTCCAGTACGCTGTTGAGGCGATTGATTGGGAGAGTGAACCGACGGCGTTATCAGGTATCGGTGCAAGGGACGCGCTGCTGCTCTGTTATAAAGAAGCGGAATCCGTTAGAATGGGTGAGGTTGTCCCTATTCATTAGGACGTGAATGTAGCCGTGCTACGGCACGATGGAGCGTGCCTACTACTTTTAAATGAATTCTTTCTACTTCGTTAGTAATATCGGTGAACTTTATGTTCCTGCTGAATATCGAGACATCGTTTTTGCGCGCGGACGCGCAAAATTGTTTGCACATCAGGAGTTGGGGCACCTCAACCGGATTTTTACCCATATTCGACACGGGGGCGTTGCTGTTGTAGAAGGAGAGTGGGAGCAGGTCTTGGTGCTGATGGCGTATATCCAACGCCACAAACAGGACTTGCTCCAACAACCTGATCGGCACACGAAACGACGGGATCGGAGAGATTCGCATCGGAGATCTGCAGGTAGTGCGCTGAAAGAAGCTTTCGCGCGACTGATGTGTTGGGTAGACGCTGACGGGATCTTACAGGTTGAACCCGCCCCTGACCTTCCTTACCTATTGGAGCTTGCCGGTGAGCCGACTGGCGTAAATGAAGGGAAACCCTTTCTCCTGCCCCTCATAAAGATTCAACAGATTCAAGACGCGCTCGCTGAAACTTATCCTATTCGTGCGCTTGATGCCTCGCTCGTCGCTTCGGAAAACGTTCTCGCGCCGCGTTCACAAGAAACGATTGAATGCTTTCAGGAGGCGTTACAACATGTCCGAAGTGCGGCACCTTCTAAAGTTGCCGACCTCGGATGTGGTAGTGGATGCTTGACACTGTTAGCGCGTCAGGAATTAGGCGAACATGCTGATATCTATGCATCAGATCTGCTTCCTGAAGCGGTGGCGACGACGAAACTGAACACCGAACGACTCCTTCCGAATCCTGATGTTATACGGGTTATGCCTGCTGGTGATTTGTTTGACCCGTTCGCGTCAGATGAATTTGATGTCATTATCTTCAATGCCCCGTGGGTTGTTGCCCGCGTGCGCAACCGCGCCGAACTCGCCATTCACGATGAAAAACAGGAAACTGTGAAACGGTTTTTTGCGCGGGTTTCAGATTTCCTGAAGCCTGATGGGACTGTTTTACTCGGCTATGCAGATGCTTCCGGTCCGAAGGCGATTGAAAATCTGGAGGCGATTATCGCAGAAGCCGGTTTTAGCGTGGACGCGACCTTTAAAAGGCGGGTTGCGACGCATCGGTCAAAGCGGAAGTGGGAGCAAATTCGGGTGTCCGTTTTGCGCCAGAAGTAGGGGTATTTAGTTTTAGATAAATTATCGGATTTTCAAATTTTTGAATTTTCTTTTTCAAGTCCGGTGCGGTTCCAAACCGCACCATAAGTGTCAATTTAGAAAAAATAACCGCGTCCGGCCCAGGCCCGGTGGGTTCGGTTCTGCGGTGTACTCACCCCGGGGAATGCCACACGGAGAACCTTCATACCGTTGATTCATGCGACCTGCATTCCAACCGAACCGGATACGAATCGAAAATCTTAGAAACATCAAACCCCTCTTGAATCCCATAGGGTTATTTGCTGGGGTATTTCTTCTGTATCTGTGTAGAAAAACGTTGCTTTAGAAATCTAAGCCCCGTAGGGGCAACATCTACACCGAAAATGTTAGATTTTCACGGTATTTTGTAGTAGGGGCTTACCAGATGCCGCCCCTACGGGGCTTTATTGTTTTACGGGGAACGCATTCTACACAGATGCCGTCCCTACGGGACTGAAGACTGTTGAGGTCAAGGCACCCAAACCTAAAGGATTGGGCTTGTGCTTCGTAGCAGTTCGCGTTTCCGAAGAAACGTCTTACGTCTGCTCCACAGCGGGATCACAGGCAGCCCGCAAAATGTTCATCGCAGCGTTGATGTCTCTGTCGTGGTCAGAACCACATTCAGGACACCTCCATTGTCTATCTGAAAGTGTAAGGTTTTCGTTGTGATAACCACAATCTGAACACGGCTTGGTTGTCGCAGTCCATTGTCCAGCTTGACGGAAATCACGATTATGTTTGAAACACTTGAACGCCAATATCTCGATAAACTCACCGAAGGAAAGATCGGAGACCTTACGTCCCCAGAGCCGTTTCATACCCGCAAGGTTCAGCGTCTCCGTGGCGATAACGTCAAACCTTCGGCAGAGGTCTGTCGCAAGCTTGAAATGCCAATCTCTGCGTTGGTTGCCGATATGCCGATACAAACGCGCAAGTTCACGGACAGCACGCCACCAATTATGAGAACCTTTCACTTTACGAGAAACGCTTTTGTGAAGGGCGCGAAGGGCTTTCAAGGAGAGTTTCAAGAACTCTGGCGATTGTATCTTCTCACCGGTGCTAAGTGTCAGATAGGTATCCATGCCGAAGTCCGCACCTACACTTTCACCCGTAGCGGGCAAGACTTCTTTCGAGGTATCATCTGTCACGACAGAGAGCCAATAGGTTCCGACAGCATCCCGAAGGATTTGGATATATCGGACGTTCCCGTTCCAATCGCGGTGAGGGTGGAAAGAAAACCAACGTTTATTGAACTTCAAAGATTCGGTTGTGTCATCCCATGACTTGAAAGACAGGCGAACACGACCTGCTTCAAGGAGGTAACCGCTTTGGAACTTCGCAGAACGATAACGGTCTTTGCGTTTGAACTTTGGACGACCTACATGAGGGAAGTCAAAAAAGCGTTCCCAAGCGATATCCAGACGGATAATCACAGCATCAAGTGTGTCGCGGGGTATCCAAGCCCAATGTTTCCGCGTGCGTTCGATCAACTTCGTCAAATGCGGTTGCAACCGATACCGCCCCGCATATTTACCATAGATGCGATAATAGCGTTTCTCAAGTTTGAGAAAGTGATTATGCACATCACACAAGTCGTCAAGCATATTGCCAAGACGCTTATTCTGCGGATGTTCGAGTATCTGGTATTTATACGTTCTGCGCGTAAACTTTCGTTTTTTCATAAGATTTCACAGCTCACAGTTTTTACCCCTAATCAGTGGGTAGGCAGACACATAACCTTGCGGTTACGCTGATTATGTCTGCCACTGTGATACTATCATTATACTACAATTCTCAGTGTTTTGTCAAGAAAAAACAATAGGAGCGGGCATTCCTCCCTAACCTAAAGGATGGGGTCTCCTGCCCGAAGATTAGATGAATTCTTCAAGCAATGTGAGCCTGCTTTCGCGTCAGAAAAACATGCTTATTTGCATCTTATCTACGATAGCGAGCAAGATACTAAGGGATTGGCGCAAAAGTATCCCGATAGAGAAGCGTTAGTAGAGATGTACCGAGATAGTTTTCCGCTCCCTGTCTGTGATTTCAAACGTGCAGCGGCCTCAAAGTCTGATTTCAAGCGGGCGGATGCCTCGGGGACAATAGCGACTTATGGACACTGTGCCACGAAAGGTCTCGGAACTATCTTCGGTTTTCGAGGGCATCTGCTGACGACAGTTGATGGCGTGCCGGTTGACTTTGTCCGCGCGATTGCCTCTGCGGACATAGATGATCGAGAGGTGTTGCGGGTGCTCTGTGACCGGGGCAACCGGTATCCGATTCTTCTTGGCGACAAAGGCTATATCTCTGAGGTGCTTCAAGACGAACTCCTGGACACAGAAGACACGGTGTTATTACCGACACTGCGAAGCAACCCGAAGGATCAATATCCTGAATCGTTTCGCAAACGCCAAGTCAAACTGCGTCGCCGTGTTGAGACGACGATAGGACAGCTCGTAGATCAGTTCAACGTCTCTGATGTGCGTGCCCATTGAGGACTTCAGACCCGAATGAGTAATAAGTTCAGTGCGTGTCTTCTCGGTGCGTTCCTGAATCAATGTCTCGGACGCCCCTGATGAAACTCAAAGATCTCGTTCTCGCATAAGGCAAACTCTATGAAAACAAAACTAATTAGCACAAGGCGTTATTTTAGGATTAACATTTTCCGCGTTGCGGTGAACTCGCCTGCGGTTAATGTATAGAAATAGACGCCGCTTGCGACAGGTTCCCCGACAGCGTTCCTGCCGTCCCAATACGCCGCACGGTTCTTGTCTTGATAGATGCCGACAGTCTGATGTCCTAACATCAAGGTGCGCACCGTTGTGCCGTCTGCAGCATAGATGGTAACCGTTACCTCTGCCGGCTCTGCCAACTGATAGGGTATCCATGTTTCTGGGTTGAACGGGTTCGGATAGTTTGCGAACAATGCTGTCTCTTTGGGAATCAGAGCTGCCAAGAGATATTGAAGAAAGCGAATGCCGTGTTGTGAGCGTGGATCCGTAAGGTTTGCGTGCTGTGCCAGTGTGATCCAGTGCTGCACGTCTGCTGCTGTCAGATGTGCTGTGGCTTGTTGACGGATGGCGGCAGGTGCGGCTGCGTCTTGTCCGAGTGCAGCAGCGACGGCGACGAGGTCTTGAATGTTGACTTCACCATCACCGTTGACATCGGCAGCGTTTTCGCCGGTTTGCCCGAGTGCAGCAGCGACGGCGACGAGGTCTTGAATATTAACTTCACCATCCCCATTGACATCCGCAGTAAGGCTTTCGGGTTCTGGTTCTGTAGGTGCAGTAAGTTCCCACAACAGCACTGTGCCATTGCCGCCTTCACTCGCCAATATTGTGCTATCCGGGCTGAACACAAGAGACCGTACCGGACCACTTTCATAAGTTCTGATGAGTTCTCCAGTATTAACATCCCATACATATAGGCTGCTGTCTTCAAAACCGCCAGATACCAACGCTGGCACGCCAGTTGCCAGCATCTTGCCATCCGGGCTGAACGCGCCTATGCCTCGAGGCGAAATGTCGAAGTCGTTACTTAGAATGCGGGGAATTATCTCTTCTCCGGGAGCTACCCCTTCTACACTCAATATCCCGAACTCTTCCTCCGTCAAGACCATCAACCTTTTTCCACCTGCTGGGCCAAAGGCTATGTCCTTGAACCGATTACCAGAAAAAAGATAAGGGGACCTATTACCCAAACGACCAGCTTCAAACGATAAGTGCCAGCATCTCCCTACATCAACGATACTGAGTATACCGCTAGGGTGTCCAGAATATCCAGCCACCAAATTTTTGCCATCCGGGCTAAACGCAAAGCGTCCATTTGAAAGGTCCCGGCTAAACAGAGTACCTGCCGCTAAGTCAACTTTCGGGAAATCGACACGACACAGAATCGTGTCTGTTTCCATATCCCGTAGGTCGATAAACTCGTCCTGTACAATCGCCAACGTCTTACCATCCGGACTGAATAAGAGGTCATGGATTTCATTTATCTCTTGGTTAGGAAGCAGCTGGGGTGGCGAAGCTTGCACGAGGCTGCCTGTCTCCACATCCCACAGACGGAGGTGGTTATCCCTTCCACCCGTCACCAATGTTTTGCCATCCGGGCTGAACACAACACTATGAACTGTAGATGTATCCGCTCTAAACGAGTGCAGAAGTGCGCTGGACTCTGTATCCCATAGACTGATAGCACCCGCGTTGGAACCGCTCCCAATCGCCAACGTTTTACCATCTGGACTGAACGCCATACTCCGAATGTTTGAAGGTATATAGCTGATCGTGTCAATGTGAGTTGCAGTCTTCACATCATACAGATGGAGCGTGCCATCTTCCACGCCAGCTGCCAGGGTTTCGCCATCCGAACTAAACGCGAGGTTAAGAATAGGATGTGAACCTATAGAATTCGCAACCGCAGGGGTTGCGCGCAGGGATGCCCCTATTCCAACCGACCAGAGAGATATCTTCCCATCAATCTGCCCGCCTGCAAGTGTTCTACCATCTGAACTAAACGCGAGGCTATAGACGGCACCGCTTCCATCGGTGCGTTCTCTTTTATTGAGGTTGCGTAGGAATGTTCCTGTTTCTACATCCCATACATGGATCAGGTCCCCAAGGTTGCCATCGGTCACGCCAGTTGCGAGCGTTTTGCCATCTGGGCTGAAGGCAATACTATGGCGATAGTTCACGCTTTTCACGAAGGTGTGCAGGAGGTTCCCTCGTTCTACATCCCAAAGACGGATATGAAAGGGGTTCCCCAATGCGAGCATCGTACCATCCGGGCTGAAACAGTAGTTTTTGCTATAGTAACTTTGGGAATAGGTGTCCACGAAGGTGTGCAGGAGGTTTCCTCGTTCTGCATCCCAAAGATAGGCTGCAGTACCATTTCCGATCACCAATTTTTTGCCATCCGGGCTGAACGATAAAAGATAATCCCTTAAATTTGGATTTCCAATAATCGTGTGTAAAGGCGTATCTGTCTCCAAATTCCAGAGATGGATAAGGCGGCGGTCCTCAGTTTGACGCGCGACAGTGGTGCCGTCTGGACTGATCACAACGTATTTGGTGATATCTGTTGCAGTTCTTTCACCAATTATAGGCTTAGGGAAGGCTCGCATCCCCAATTCTTGATACGTCTCAACATCGTATAACCAAGACCCGATGCTGGATGAGACTTTCAGGTACTTACCATCTGGCGTATATTGCATATCAAGCATTGTTCCTTTACCAATACGCGTTTTGGCACCTTCCGGTAAACTCCCCGTTGTCGTATATTCGGCGATATTCACTGTATCGCTGATGTCATGGGTCTCCGTGATACTATCGGTTTCTGATGCTGACGGCGCAAGTTCCCATAAAAGCACAGTGCCGTCTGCGCTCCCGCTTGCGAGCGTTCGACCCTCCGGACTGAACGCCACGCTGTAAATAGTATCTGTATGCCCGCTAAATTCTTGTAGAAGTTCACCTGTTTCCGTATCCCATAAATGAACGGTATTACCCTGATCGCATGCAAGGGTTTTACCATCCGGGCGGAACGCGACACTATTGGCTCCACGTTCTGTGAACGTGCGGATGGCTTCTCCGGTTTTCACATCCCATAAACGAACGCCACCTAATCCGCCAACAGCCAACACCTGCCCATTTGGGCTGAATGCGACCTCCGAGAGCGTTCCTCTATGCTCCGTGAGCGTATGGCGTAGTTCGCCTGTTTCCGTATCCCATAAGCGAACATCGTTGCCACAACTTGCGAGCGTCCGGCTATCCCGACTAAACGCGAGGCTTTTGGCATCACGCTTATGTCCAGTGAGTGTGTGGCGAAGCGTCCTCGTTTTCACATCCCAAATCGGAACGTTCTTGTCCGAACTGCCAGTTGCGAGCATTTCACCATTCGGACTCAACGCGATAGCATTATAGATTCCCTTTTTTGTTATCGTGTGAAGCAGTTCTCCGGTTTTCACGTCCCGTAAATCGACGGCATTGATCTGTAGGATCGCCAACATCTGACTATCCCGGCTGAACGAGATATCTGAACCCGTAAGTGTGTGGAGAAGCTCACCCGTTTGCGCGTTCCATAAGCGGACGTTCCCTTGATAATCTGTATTTGCGAAAATCTGCCCATTTGCGTTAAACGCGACCCTACGGATCGCACCGGTAGGTCCGGTGATCCTGGATATAAGTTCACCGGTTTTTACATCCCAGAGACGGAGGCTGCCATTTGAACCGCCACTGGCAATCGTTTTGCTATCTGGACTAAACGCGACAGCAACATCCCAACCATTCTGCCCACGGAGGTCGTAAAGTTTATCACCTGTCCTCACATCCCATAGTTTAATGTTTCCGTACGCTCCACCTGCCAATAGCTGACCGTTCGGGCTGAATGATACACTATAGGCCAGAGTATGTCTGTGCGTATGGAGAAGTTCGCCGGTTTTAGCATTCCATAAACGGACGGTCTCGTCCTCACTTGCACTTGCGAGCGTCTGCCCGTCCGGACTCAACGCGACGCTATGGACTTTATCTGTATGTTCCGTGATTGTGTGGAGGAGTTCCTTTGTTTGTACAGACCATAGACGGATCGTATTGTCTTCAGCCGCACTTGCGAGCGTCTGCCCATCCGGACTAAACGAGATACTATTGATCCAACCGGTATGTCCTTCAAATCCTGGGTAGATACGTTCGCCTGTTTGTGCATTCCATAAAAAGATGTTTTGGCCCCCGCCACTTGCGAGCATCTGCCCATCCGGACTAAACGAGATACTACGGAGTCCTCCATGTCTGATCACGTGTCGGTATCTACCAATGTTAGCATCCCAGATATGGATGTTTCCGTTATGGCTTCCAATCGCCAACAGTTGTCCATCCGAATTGAATGAGATGCTATTGACCGCGCCGATATCTTCACCCGTGTGTAAGTTCAGTTCCTCGCCGGTCTGTGCATCGTAAATCCAGACACCAACGCTGCCAGCAACTGCCAAATGCATCCCATCCGGCGAATACTTTATATCGTTAATATGACCTTTGCCGAAGCGGGCTACTGCCGCCTCTGGTAAGCCCAATTTTGTCATATCTTCCGCAGCGGTGTGCGGGAGAAAAATAAAGGCAGAAAGCGTAAAAAATACAAATGTGGAAATCAAAATCGTTTTCATAATAAACCGTTCCTTTTCGGAATAGGTTAGGTGCGGTTAGAAAACGCATCTAACGGACTTAGAGGACTATTCTTACTTGCGGATTAACATTTTCCGTGTAGCGTTGAAATCGCCAGTGGTTAATGTGTAGAAATACACGCCGCTTGCGACGGGTTCACCGACAGCGTTTCTGCCGTCCCAGAACGCCGCTCGCGCTCGGCTGTGATACATCCCTGCGCGCTGATGCCCTAAATCCAAATCCCGTACAACGCCACCTTGGATGTCATAGATCGTCAGTGAAACATCCGCAGGGGTTGCCAACTGATACGGTATCCAGGTCTCTGGGTTGAACGGGTTTGGGTAGTTCGGTAAAAGCCCCGTCTGTTCCGGGAGTAAGGAGACGTGGAGAGGTGCGGGAGCAGCTGTCCCTGCTTGGTCGATTAGATTTTGGAGTGTGCCAGACCACATTGAGATATATCCATGTGCATCAATCGTTGATATGCTGACAATTGTGGTGTCTGCTGTGTTGCCTATCCAGTCGGCATAAGAAATCTGCTCTGTCTTCGTGCCTTGCCACATTACCACACTCTCTCCCTTCCCAATCGGACATTCCGAGCCGAAGCTGGCTTTTGGCGGATCTTGAACAATAAATTGACTGACACTATCATTTGCGTGGCCGTTCTGAGTTGTTACTTTTATTTCTAAGGTCTGGTCATTTGCATTATGATTAAAAAAAGAAAACACTGCGTCTTGTTTCCCCCGGATCATGGGATAGTTAAAAGCAGGGTGAAGCCTTAGCCACGCCTTTTGGGAATTCGTAAAGTCGTTGTCGTCCAATTTGTCTGCGCGACAATATCCCATGATGTAATTTTTCTTAAATGTGTGGGCTAGCCCAAAGTTGTGTCCGAGTTCATGTGCGATAATCTGTGCTATCACGTCCGGCGGCTTACTCTCGTCCTCAAACCACTCCCAAGAGCGAATGCCGTACCCGAAATTCCCTGTACTTACGATGGAGAATCGATATAAGTTGGTAGGACAACAATCCAACATATTGGTTGCCATTCCCCTAGCACCGCCTTCAACTCTTCTTGCGTCTGATTGAACGACAACAAGATAAATGTCCCGGGTGTGTTTCATGTCCGTTTGACCCATTGCTTCCCATTTGTCTGTTATGTCATAGAATACCTCTAAATCTAAAAGTTGCGTGTCAACGAACTCAACCAATTCTGCATGCTTATGTTCGGACGCTATAACATGCAAAGCGGTATTGATGACATAAGTGTTATGGAGAGAGGCGGAATGACCTAACTGATGATTATAAAAATTTTCTACATCCTTCAATATCGCCGGCATAGTATCTGTATTTACCTTCCATCCACTATCCTTGTCATAGGGTGCCACATCATTAGGATGATACCAAATCACATGCACAACAGGGCGGTACTGTAGCACATCACGGACGATGGACATATCGTCACTGTTCACAACCCCATCACCATTGATATCCTCTTGCAGGCTGCCTGTTTCACCCAAAGCTGCCTTGACAGCATTTAGGTCTTGCGTATTGATTTTTTTATCATTATTGACATCTAACCTCAACGCAAAAATCATCCATGCAAGGTCAGTCGTTGTGATGTCTTCATCCCTATCAAGATCGTAGCGCAGGTCGTCCAGCTTTCTGCCTTCCACCATCTCTTCGAGTGTGACAATCGGTTCAGGATCCTGGGGTATAATATGAAATATAAAATCACCTTCAGTAGAATAAGTCGCCTGAGCAACTTCCTTCATAGGAGACTTTATCGATTGTAGTAACAAGTTTTCAACTGCATGTTTCGCATCAAGTAATAAGGCGACATCATCAAAGTCCACAACCCCATCACCATTGACATCCTCTGGCCGGATGCCTGTTTTATTGAAAACTACCTTGACAGCATTTAGGTCTTGCGTATTGATTTTTTCATCATCATTGACATCTAACCTCAACGCAAAACGCATCCATGCGAGGTCAGTCTCTGTGATTTTTCTATCTCCATCAAGATCGTAGCGCAGGTCGTCCGACTCTCTGCCTTCAACCATCTCTTCGAGTGTGGTAATCGGTTCAGGATCCTCAAGAAATAGAAAAACACCTTCATGAGAATAAGTCGCCTGAACAACTTCCATCACAGGAGGGTTGCTCAGTTGTCGTGACAATATTGCAACATGTGTTCTTGAATTTTTAAGCTGTGGAGACGATACAGTGACCGTATTATCGACCACATCATGAGACAGACGCGTTACGTCAAGTAAGGTAAGATCAGAGGATTCGTCGATTATCGTCTTAAACGTAAGTGTCGCCAGAACACCATCACCTTCGCTTCGGTTTGGGAAAGCGATAGCAGTGAAAAGTATCGCCTTAAACGCATCGTTAGGATCGGTATCTCTAATTTGAGCGTCTCCGAAAAACACCTTGCCCTGCAAATAGTTCCCATGATCAATACCAACATATTCAATATAATCACTGTCATACTGCAGCATGACTTGATATCCCGTAACGGCTTGCCCATTTTCAATAACAATATCTACTTTGAGGTGTGAGTCGTTATCAGACAACGGACGCGGCGCGACACGTACAACTGTCTCCGGTGTCTCTTGTGAGAACGTATGGGGTGAAAAAAGTAACGAAACCAACAATAGACTGAATAGTGAAAGGACGCGTCTCTTTTTCATGCGTCGATACTCCTTGAAATGTTTGAAATGTTCCGGGTTAAATGGCGCGGTTGTGTAAAACCTATTGTTCCTTATTTCAGGATTAACATCTTGCGTGTTGCGGTGAAAGTGCCTGCTTTGAGCATATAGAAATACACACCGCTAGCGACGGGTTCACCGACTGCGTTTTTGCCATCCCAATATGCCGCACGACTCCGATGCTGATACATCCCCGCACGCTGATGCCCTAAATCCAAATCGCGGACGACGTGCCCTTGGATGTCGTATATCTTCAGCGTCACATCCACAGGTTCGGAGAGCTGATACGGAATCCACGTCTCCGGATTGAATGGGTTTGGATAATTCGGCAACAGGGCGGTTTTTTGAGGCGTTAGCACTGACAAAAGGTGTTCTAAAAACAGAATGCCGCGTTTGGCAGTCGCAGCCGTGAGTTTCGCTGCGTGTGCTTGTATGAGCCATCGTTGCACGTCTGCCGGAGTCAGTTGCTCTGCGGCTTGATCTGCGAGAACGGCAGGTGCAGCCGTTACAGCCGCTTCGGAAGTTGCTATTGCTGCTGCGACCAAGATGAGATCGGCAATGTTGATGATGCCGTCTTGATTGACATCAGCGTTGTTCCCACTCGCTTCAGTCAATAATGCGCTATTAATGGCGACGAGGTCTGCAATGTTAACCACACCATCGCCGTTGACATCAGCGACGAGGAGCGGTGGTGCAGTCGTGGATCCCACTGCGGACGTGATGTCCCACAACTTTATATGGCCTCCCGTGCCACTTGTATAGCCAACCCCGCCGCTTGCAAGCATTTTACCATCCGGACTGAAACAGATACTGAGCCATGTCGCCGTATCCGCTGTGAGGTTTGCTTTGACTGCACCCGTGGTGACATCCCACAAAACCACATTCCGCTCCAGACTACTTGCCAGGGTTTTGCCATCCGGACTGAACCGGACAGTGGTGTACTGCGCACCACTATAATTATGCTTTAATCTAACTTTGACTGTTCGACTGGCAACATCCCACAAGCGGACAGTGCTGAGGCCGCTGCCGCTTGCGAGGGTTTTACCATCCCGACCAAAAGCAACGCTAAAGACCCTTTCACCGTATCCGACAAACGTAGAGATTTCTGTTAGCGTAGCGATTTCTGTTTCGCTGGTGATATCCCACAAGCGGACAGTGCCGTCGTCGCTGCCACTTGCGAGAGTTTTACCATCCCGACTAAAAGCAACACTGTTAATCACATGCGTATGTCCTGTCAGGGTGGCTTTGAGGGTTCGGCTGTCAACGTCCCACAAGCGGACAGTGCCGTCGCTGCTGCCACTTGCGAGGGTTTTGCCGTCTGGTGGACTAAAAGCAACACTGTTAATCACATGCGTATGCCCGGTCAGGGTGGCGATTTCTGTATTTGTGGCGATGTTCCACAACTTCAGGGCACCCCCGCCAATTGCGAGTGTTTCACCATCCGGACTGAAACGGACACGCTTAGCACCGACGCCCTGTATTGTGGTTTCGAGTGTCAGTTTATCGACGATGTTCCACAAATACACATCACCCTCCCCAGCAGTAGCGAGGGTTTTGCTATCGGGACTAAAATCAACATCCTCGGTCCACTGTCTATCTGAGGTAAATGTAGCGATTTCGGTGCCTGTGTTGATAAGCGTGAGATCCCACAGCAGCACGGTTCCATGTCCTGCTGCAGTTGCGAGAGTTTTTCCATCCGGACTGAAATGCACACTCTGGACACCTTCACGGATTTCGGGACTGGCCCAGAACGTCGTTTTGTGTGCCTCCGTAGCGACATCCCATAACTCCACAACCCCGTCTCTATTACTGCTAGCGAGAGTTTTACCATCCGGGCTGAAAGCAACACTAAGAATTATATCCCCTTCCAACGTATCCAACGTAGTTATGTGCTTACCTGTCTCAGCCTCCCACAAAGACAAAGATCGGTTGAAATTGTGGCTACCACCAACAGCAAGCATTTTGTTATCTGGATCGAAACTCAAACTTGCGGCACCAAAACGAGCATCTGTTTTAAACGGGAGTGTGGCGATTTCTTCCTCTGTTTCAACATCCCACAACTTCACTATTCCGTTGCTATCACCGCCTGCAAGTATTTTGCCATTCGGGCTGAGAGCAACGCTACGGACAGGATGGTCGTATGGGAGTGTAGCGATTTCTTCCCCCGTCTCAACATCCCATACGACTACCCCGTCTCTTCTGCCACCAGCGATCCTTTTACCATTCTTGCTGAAAGCTACACTTTCGACAGGAAGCGTGGGGGATCCTAACGTCCTTTTGCGTGTCCGCGTCTCGGCATCCCATAACTCCAAGTTGCCAATTTCTGGGTTGCGGTCATGCAGGTAGTTCGTTGAGAAAACAAGAGCGAATGTTGTGCCATCTGGACTAAAATCACCAAGATCCCCGGCCAGGGATTCACTCTCGGTGTGAAATAGGGTCCTAATTTCTTTTCCTGTGTCAGTATCCCACAAACGTGCACCCTTGTTATCGAAACTTACGAGTGTTTTGCTATCCGGACCGAAACGCACACGCTTGGTATGACCTCTAGCCTGTCCCAGGGTAGTTATTTCTGTGAGGATCGCTTTTTCCGGTGTCCTATAGACACCCCACGAACGCATCCTCCAAGAATTAACAATAACACCAGAGAGGGTTGTACCATCTGGGGTGAAAGTGATATCCCGAAGGGGTTCACCAACGATAGGCAGCCGGGCAATTTCTGTTCGCGTCTCGACATTCCACAAATACAAATTGTTCCCGCCAGCAGCGAGTGTTTTGCCATCCGGACTGAAAGCAACGCTTAAGACTGTGTCACTGAAGTCCTCGTCCTGCAACAAGGTCGCTATTTCTGTTCCGGTGTCGGCATCCCATAACCTCACTCTCCCGCCTCCGATGCCACCAGTAAGGAAGTCACCGCCATTATCGTAATTGTCGGCAGTAGCGAGAATTGTGCTGTCCGGACTAAAAGCGATACCTGTAACAGAAAGTGCGTGCTCGCCCATGGGTAAGGTTATTTCTTGCCCTGGGGTGCCATCGACGATATTCCATAACTTCACGCTACCGCGACGGCCCCGGCTGGAATTGGCAGCGGTAGCGAGTGTTTTGCCATCGGGACTGAAACGCACACGCCAATTACCGTGAGGTAGTGTGGCGATTTCTGTTCCGGTAGTGACATCCCATAACTTCACGCCGGATTTTCCACTGCCGCTTGCGAGGATTGTGCCATCAGGACTGAAATGCACACTCCGGACATCATTACCGTGAGGTAGTTCGGTTATTATTAACCCCGTCGCGACATCCCATAACATCACAGCAGCCCCACCACTTGCGAGGATTGTGCCATCCCGATTGAAACTTAAACTCTGGATACCATAGGGCCCCACCGCGTTTGCCCAGAGGAATTCCCGCTTTTCACCAGAGCCGAGATTGCTGTTATATAACGAGATAGACCCGTTACTACCGCCAACGGCAAGTTGACAACCATCTGGAGCGTACGCGATTGCAGTTATGGCACCGCCACCGAGGCGTGCTTTGGCACCGTCCGTTAAGTGCCATTGTGGTGAACGCTGGAACTCTCGTGCGAATTCAGAATCTGATTCCAGGATCTTATCTACATCTACCGGAAATGTAATTGGAGGGTCTGTTTCAAAATTCAGAGCGAAATTTCTGTCGCGAATAATGGGGATTGATTGCGCAGCAATTTCGTTTGAATAATCCCACAACGTAATTCCGAGGGGGTTAAATTGAAAAAAAGCGTGCAAACCAAAAAGTAGATCAAGTCCCATTGAGAGGTTTCCGATATAGTTTGTGGAGAACGAATAATGCTCCGTTTTTGGATCTAAACCGTAATACCCCAGTTCTGGATCTAAACCACACGCTTTAACGGGCTGACCTTCGCCCGTAGCAAACATGCTGTCTAAGTAGACACCAGCACCGGAAAATTCCAGTGGACTTATGAGCCCCATAGTGAGCTTAAGCCTTGCGTTCCCGAAAGCCTCCGCGATACCCTCTGCTGCGTTTTTTGCAATTACAATTGCTGCTGGTGTTCCAGTTCCGCCAGTTCCTCCTGTTCCTATACCGGCTATTGCAGCCTGAATTGCGTCTTCCAAAGAAATCTCAAGCAAGGCTTCTTCATCGTCGTCAGAATCGTTTTCGGTCGAAGTATCTTTATCTTTTTTATTTTTTCCTATATACTTCTTTTTCTTTGAGAAAAGGTTTCGTATCCCTACCTCTAATTGAATAGCGTCATCTGGTTCAAGGAGTAAAGACTGAAAGTGTTCTTCCACATCCCAGCCTTTATCAATATTTTTTAGATTAGCCATTGTCTTTCCAATTATCGGGATCAAATCGGCATACTCTAACGCGGCATTCCCAAAAATCGGTATCCGGTGGTCTTTAATTTCTTCTATATTATCGACAAAAAAAGGGAGGTCAAAATCAAGATTAAGGACTATATCTCCCCTAATTATTATACCGCCTTTACTGCTAAACTTACCGACAAACGTTTCTTCGTTCCCGTGCTCATCCGTTTTCGTTACAGGTTTAGGTTGCACGCTAAGCGTCTGATTTTCAGGATCAAAGGTTATTGCTCCGTTGATCTCTCCGTCTAATTGTGGCGGTGCCACCTGAAACTCAAAGTAAACGCTGAGAGATGCGTCCTCACTTGGTAGGTACTTTTCCCAATCAACACCTTCGCCAAATGGTGCCAATTTATAATGATAAGTTACGGATTTAGTAAGCGTTTCCGCGTAACTCATAGACTGGAAAATCAACAGTAGAGGTAGTATGAAAATTCCGAAAGTGATTTTTTTGAAATTACGCATTCTTTAGCCTCCGTTTATTACCTGGATTGTGCTCATTTTTTCGCTTTTTCAAAGATTTCTGAGGGTAAACTCGTATTGACTTGATAATTTGTAATACGATTAATCAACACTTTTTTAGAGAGCGGAAAAAAACTCCGCGTTTCCATTGGGAGAAATCGGACACGTCTATTTCCGCCCGGTGGATACTTAAACTGTGTATTCGTCAACGTCAAAGACTTCATAATGAGTGTAAATTGTTGAACCGTCCAATCCCTTGGAGAAATCCAAAGTTTTATGACGGTTCCCGGCTCCTCTGGCGAGGTACACGCCAATACATAACAATTCTGTCCAAGCAGGTGTTCCCTTCCTTCCAGCTCCAAGGTTATATCCCGCAATTGTCCGAGTGTACTTAACACCTCAACACGGAATATTCCGTGGCGTGATTTGCCGATCTGTTCAACGGCATGTTCGTTGGGTTTCCGAAAAAACAGATTAAAGGATATTATGGGCTGCTGGACCTCAAAAATACGCCCGGATGCCTCCATTGAATCCGTTTCATACGTCTGGGCAACTGCTTTGTAATTATCAATATCCTCGTAAACGTTTAAAGCATTTTCCATGACTTCCTGCGCGGTGATTGCTAAAACGTTCGCGGTGAAACTGAGAAAAAGAAAAAGGCTCGTCAGTATCACAGAAACACGCTTCGGACTTGCTTTTGAATCTTTTGGTAGTATAGAAAAAGGAAACATTAAAAAAACTCCTTATACCTTACAGTATGGTCAACCTACTTGCGTATTAACATTTTCCGTGTAGCGTTGAAATCGCCTGCGGTGAGTGTATAAAAATACACGCCGCTTGCGACAGGTTCACCGACTGCATTTTTACCATCCCAATACGCTGCCCTGCTTTTAGCTTGATAGACACCTGCGCGCTGATGCCCTAAATTCAAATCCCGCACGACGCGCCCTTGGATATCATAGATGGTCAGTGTAACATCGGCAGGTTTTGCCAACTGATAGGGTATCCACGTCTCCGGGTTGAACGGGTTCGGATAGTTCGCAAGTAATATCGTCTCTTGAGGCGTGAGCGCCGCCAAAAGGTATTGAAGGAACAGGAGACCGCGTTGTGTTCTCGGTGCCGTAAGGTCGAGCTGTTGTGCCAGTTCGATCCAGTGCTGCACGTCTGCGGTTGTCAGATGTCCTGTGGCTTGTTGGCGGAGGGCGGCAGGTGCGGCTGTGTCTTGTCCGATAGCAGCTGCGACGGCGACAAGGTCTTGGATATTGACCTCACCATCGCCGTTGACATCGGCAGCGGTTTCGTCTACCTGACCAAGGCTGGACGATACCAAAACAAGGTCTTGGATGTTGATTTCACCATCACCATTGACATCAGCGGGTAGCTCTGGTGGTTCAGCAGAAGAAGGTGCAAGTTCCCACAGGAGGATCGTGCCATCCCAACTTGCACTTGCGAGCGTGTTTCCATCCGGACCGAAGGCGAGACTACTATAGTAACCACTGGCGGAACTACTATGCCCTGCGAATGTGCGGAGACGGTTGCCCGTGTCAACATCCCATAAGGCAATCGTGCTGCCTTCGTTACCTAATCCATCTTCAATAGTTGCTATTGTTTTGCCATCCGGACTGAATTTCGCGACTTCCGGCCAGCCATCGAATTGCACCGTATCCCTTGGAGTGAGGTGTCCATCTGTTCCATCCCATAAAGGGGTTGGCCCTCCGCGCGCGAGGAGGAGCGTATTTCCAACCGGACTGAAGGAGATGCCAGACACCACCTTATCCAATTCCTGGATGAGGTGGCCCGTCGCAGCGTTCCATAAACGGATGGGAGCCCCCTCCCGATATACCATCTGGCTCGCGATTGTTTTACCATCTGGAGAAAATGCTACGCTCTCAATTTCTCCTGGATGCGCTACGATCCCTAAGCGAAAGGTTTTGGTCCTAACATCCCACACGGCGATGGCACCGCTGTAATCCCCGCTTACAAGCGTTTGTCCATCTGAACTGAACGCAAGGCTACGTACCACTATTCGGTGTTTTCTTAGCACTTCGGAAAGCTGCCCCGTTTCGGTATCCCAGAAATAGATATCGCCAATTGCCCCCGGGCTTGCGAGTATCTGCCCATCTGGACTGAAGGCAATGTCCATGGCTTGGGTAGAGTTTTCAAGGACGCGGGTGAGATGACCTGTATTTACATCCCATAAATGGATGTTCTCATCCAAGCTGGTGCTTGCGAGTTTCTGGCCATCGGGAGAAAACGCGAGGCTTGTGATCGCTGACGTATATCCTGGAAAAGTGTGAAGGTGGTCGCCCGTGCTAACATCCCATGAAGTAAGGATATCACTCACCCCACCACAAATGATGCTTTGGCCATCCGGACTAAATTTAACAATATGGATGCTACCGGAATACCAGCGCCTATTATGCAAGGTGAATGCCTGAAGAACGCGCCCCGTGTCAATATCCTGTAACTCTACGGTCCTTCCATATCCAATTGCAAGTATCTGCCCATCTGGACTCAAGGCAATGTTATCTGACTGAGTTATATCAACCGTGCGGATGAGGTTACCTGTATCAACATCCCATAAGTCAACACTGGCCGTTTTAGCCTTGCGGACGAGCTCACCACCAGTCAGCTTCGTACCCAATACGGCAAGTATCTGCCCGTCACTAACTACGCCTTTATTCTTAAGACTGGTTCCCTTAAGGGAACGTATGCGCGCACCTGTGTCAATATTATAGAGGGAGGTTTCATCTGATTGGGTATCTGCCTTTGCGAGTATCCGCTTATTTGGAATAAGTGTCATAGCACTGTGATTCGCATTAGGGATACTCACAGTGTGTGTGAGCGTGCCTGTGCCGATATCCCAGAAACGGAGAGTGTCATCTTTCCATGCACTGATGAGCGTCTGACCATCAAACGCTACGTATATAGCCCGCGCGTTAACATTATAGGGCCCGTTGAAGGTGTGAAGGAGGCTTCCCGTCTCAACATCCCAGAGATAGAGGCGATTGGTGAAATAGTTGCTTCCGGTTACGAGCATTTTTCCATCTGGACTAAACATTGCCTGTCCAGCATCGAACTGATGTCCTGCAAGGAGAGAGAGCTCCTGATAAGTATCCGCATCATAGATTCTGATACCGATAGAACTCACAACCGCAAGCCGGGTGCCGTCGGGGGAATATGTTACGTCTCTTAAGGCGCCTTTACCCAAGCGCAGTTTGGCACCTTCCGGCAGACTCATTTTATCAACAAAACTTTGCGGCTGCTGCACGTTCCCTGTTTTAGCGTGCTGTAAATAAAATTCCGCGGAGTCATTTTGGGAAGACCAAGCAGCGGTAGGACCTGTATACCTGTCTCTTAAGTAACTTCCGTTGATATCAACGCACTGGATTTGAAAAGAACGAGAATTTACCAATGCAGTTTCAGTAGAGATGAATTCAACGATGCTGTTTGTGGCACCATTTAATCCCTTAAAATCACGCAGCACATCCGCAGCATCCCCGCCTCTGTTATGTATTAATTGGACTTGATGTAGTCCATCGGGGTCAGTTATTTCAAAGCGGAGATGAATCGCATCTCCTTGAGAAGCAAGGCTGGCAGATAGTTTTACGGTGGTATTTGACGGGCGGAAAATTCCACCGGGGTTAAAAGCCGGGTGGACGTCCAACCATTCTGCAGCACAATAGGACAATTGGTTTTGGTCGTTTGGGTTTGTTCCATGAGACATCAGGAAGGCATTATTGCGAAAATCGTGTACCAATCCAAAGACATGCCCCAACTCATGCGCAATGACCCGAATGTTAAAACATCGACCAATCGGGACGAGGGCATGGCCGGATGTATTTGCCGATTCGACACCCACAGCGACACCGCACGCCTCACCCGCTTCAGAGCCGCAGATGAACGTGGGATACGTTTCAGAGCTCATATCTGTCAAAACGAGATAAATGTCTTTTGTTTCGCTAAACCTATGTAGGTGGTCAATTTCACCCCACATGCCTGTTCCGAAAGCAAACCCTGTATAATATGCGTCCGTGTATCGTCCAGTCACATGATGTACCACCGCTTTTCCGTTCGCGTGGGTCTTATACAAGAATGTCTTTCTGCTGAATCCGTGTGTTTCCATTTGGTCGGCGAAGAACCGTTGTACGTCCTGAATCAGTGCATCCACTTTTGCGTCGATATCAGGGTGGGTGGCACGGTCGCTGGGACGAAAGTAGATGAGCCGGACGATAGGTCTCTCATCTTGTTGTGCCTGTGCAAAAGCAACGTGCGGTAACAATATGGAAAGTGATAATGTAAATAATATCAGTGTAAAAACCAAAGTCGTTTTCATGATAAAATACTCCTTTTTGTAATAGGTTGGGCGGTTCGGAAACCGTCCAACCTATAGTCCGCGCTGTCAATCAACTATCCTATTTTCGTATTAACATTTTCCGTGTAGCGTTGAAATCGCCTGCTTTGAGTGTATAGAAATACACGCCACTCGCCACAGGTTCACCCACAGCGTTTTTGCCATCCCAATATGCCGCCCGCGCTGGGCTGTGATACATCCCTGCGCGCTGATGTCCTAAATCCAAATCCCGCGCAACGCGCCCTTGGATGTCGTAGATCGTCAGTGAAACATCCGCAGATTTTGCCAACTGATAGGGTATCCACGTCTCCGGGTTGAACGGGTTCGGATAGTTCGCAAGCAATATCGTCTCTTGAGGCGTTAGCGTTGCGAGGAGTTGTTCTAAGATGAGAATCCCACGTTGAAAGGCGGGGTTTGGCAAGTTCACTTGCCGTGCGTGCTGCAGCCATGTGGCTACATCTGCCCTTGTCGGCATGTTCTCCAGATTTAGACTCGATATTTCAGGGGCAGCAGCGGTATCTCCGAATGCCGCAGCGACGAGTGTCAAGTCAAGAATGTTGACGACACCATCTCCGTTGACATCTGAAGCATTTTCGCCTTGTTTACCGAAGTTAGATGCGACGAGTGTCAAGTCTAAAATATTGACGACTCCGTCTCCGTTGACATCTACAGAATGTTGCGGAGATTCGGGATGTGTGAATTTCCAAAGGAGTACTGTCCCGTCATCACTTCCACTCGCCAGTGTCTTGCCATTCGGGCTGTACGCCGCGTCCACGAGCCGTCCTGTATGTCCCATGAATATGTCTTTGCGTTCTCCGGTGTCAACATCCCATAGACAGATGGACCCGTCGGTACTCGCACTCATCAACGTCTTGCCATTTGAACTGTACGCTACGGTATGAACATAAGGCTCCTGCCCCCGCGGATCCTCCCCCACATGTCCCGTGAGTTTTTTTTCCAAGATTTCTCCAGAACGGACATTCCAAAAGAAAACCACGTTGCGAACACCTCCAGCGATGGTATTACCATCAGGGGCGTATGCCGCAGAATACATCCGACCCCCACCGAGGGTCCTTATCTTGCGTTTGGTCCGTAAATGCAAGATATTAATGCCACCAGGAGACGCAACGGCTAAAAACTGACTGTCAGGACTGAATGATATATCATGCCCCCCATCATACTGTTGTGTGCGTTCTCCTGTCTCGACATCGAATAGCAAAATTACCGAACTAACTATGGTCGCCAGTATGATCGCCAGTGTTGTTCCGTCTGGACTAAATGTTATGCTGGTGAGATCTGCGGGCCCGTGCCTCTTAAAACCCCATAATTGTTCTTTTGAGGTAGGATTCCACATATAGATGCCTCCATTGCCAATTGCCAACATTGTTCCATCTGGACTGAATGATAGACCGGTGATTGGAGTCTCCGAATCGACTGTCGTCAATTGTTGCTTTGCTTGGCGATTGACATCCCAAAGCTGAACCGTGCCATCGGAATATCCACTTGCCAAGGTGACACCATCGTTAGAAAGTGCTATACTATGGACACTATGCGTATGCCCTGTGATGATTTGCTGTTGTTCACCTGTGTCTACATCCCAAAATATTATCTCTGTCCGACTTGCACTTGCGAGGGTGTTTCCATTGGGATTGAAAGACACACTCAAAACGGGTTCCGTATGTCCCTCAAGAGTTCGCAGGTTTTCTCCAATAAACGTATTCCAAAGTTGGATTAAATTGTCATTACCGGCACTCGCGAGGATTTCACCATCCGGCAAGAAGGCGACAGCGTTCACACCATTGTGGTGGGAGCCGAGTGTCTGCCAATGTTTAAATGTGCGTGCTCCCCACAATTCTACACGCGAAAACTGACTACCAGTGGCAAGTGTGATGCCATCGGAGGAAAACGCAATTGATCTAACACCACTACTGGGTATGGTTCTCACAATTTCTCCAGTACTGACATCCAGAATATACATGTCAGCCCACGTAAAACCCTCACGCCCAACAGCAATCCGTTTGCTATCGGATGAAAAAGCAAGGCAAGTGGCAGTGCGATCAAACTGGAAGCTGAGCAGGGGTTGCAGTGTATGAGCATCCCATAATTGCAGTGTATGATCATACCCTTCTTCCATAACACCTCCAAATATCTTGCCATCAGGAGAGAACGCTACATCTATGACACTGTCATTAGGCTCTTCAAGGGTACGCAAGAGTTCGCCTGTGTCGGTATTCCAGACCCGAACGGTGCTATCGGCTCCGCCACTGATAAGTATTTTCCTGTCTGGGTCTGGAGAATACACCAGAGCGTTGACGTAACCGGTATGCCCAGTGAGCAAAGCGATTTCCGTAAACGTCTCTGTATCATATATCCAGATACCGATGGAACTTGCGACTGCAAGCCGGGTGCCGTCGGGTGAATACGCAATATCAGAAATCCAGCCTTTACCGAGGCGTGCTTTGGCACCGTCGGGTAGTCCCCAGGTTTGGTAATCTTGGGCAAAGGTGATTGGGAGAAAAAAAGTTGAAACGAAAATAAACGTCAAAACTATCGAAAACAGTATTTTTTTCATTTTGAGAATCCTCTTTTTGCGTCGCATAAGCTGGGAAATATTATGGTAAGGCGCGTCGTTACTTGCACACGCGGTGAGCGTACGGGGTGCTGCGTAATTCGGTTTTTCCCTACAAGTGCTGATAGCCAAGGCATCGCCAACAAACCGGCGTAGAACCAAGGCTTCTGTCGGGAAACGGAAACACCCAAGCAAAATACTCCGATTCCGGGCTCTTTTTTCGTTTCTGCCGGTGTGTAGTATATAAAATATGCGGAACTGCCGCAGTGTTCTCTTGCGGGTTATAATGACTGGTTGCTGTGCTGATGGCTAAGATAAAAAAATCGTGGAATTTGGACGTTGTATTTTCAGACGCATACACCCAATTGCCAGTTGGGTGGAGACGGGAGGTAGAGGGAGCTACCCCAGTAATCCGTCTCCAAGGTCCATCCGTAAGGATACAAGGCCTTCCGAAAAAAACCGAGTAAAATTTACGATGCTGGCTAAAAATATCAGACAAATCAATTATGATCTGTGATATAATTAAACCCGCACTGGCAATCTACGCTTGGCAGTGCCGTGGTTCGGGAGACTGACCCTCTCGCCGAACCACCTGTAAGGGATTTTACGGATGCCAAAATAGATTATAGCAAAAAAGAAAATAAAATACAACAATTTTTTGATTTTAACCCAATTTTTGTGCGAATTCCAGTCGCCATCTAACAAATTTTGAGGGTTCATGAATATTCCTCCGCGCTTTCTGGATGTTGTCTTGCGTTTTGTTGTTGAACTCGCGCATAACATAAAATGTATTAGCAAGATTTGTGCCAAGCCAGTTTGGGCAATATTAGGCGCGAAAACGGAGATTTCAGCACAGTTTTTGTAAAAATCGGCACGAGTTTTGTAAAAATCAGCATAGGTTTTGCAGAGGAAGTTGGATGTAAGGCATTTTATCAACAGGAGGCGAAGTCATGGGAGAAGTATTGATAATTGATGACAATGAAAGTTCTTCTATATTGGGGAATTTCCTAACGGATAAGGGCTATTCCTCTATCATCGTTGACACCGTTGACGATGGCTTGCGAATTCTTAGTGAATCCGAGAATATGGAAGTTGTCTTGCTCAGTGTGGCGGTGTCATCGCGGGATGGTTTGAAGGCGTTGCAGAGGATTAAAGGCAAATACCCAGAAGTGATTATAATTGTGATCAGAGCGGGCATCCAAACAATAAGGCGGGCAACGCGTCTGGGGGCATTAGAGGTTTTGCTGAGTCCGCTTGATATGGAAGAGCTCCGTGAGGAACTGGATCGGGCATTTGTCCTGCTATCTAACCGAGGCAATACATTCTCGATGCCTGAGGGCGCAACACCTGAGGAACAGTCTCCTCTCGTTGGAAAGAGCGCACCTATGCGTGCCATTAATAAAAAAATTGGACTTGCAGCCAGTTTTAAAGTTTCAGTGCTGCTTGAGGGTGAAACAGGCACGGGGAAAGGGGTGGTTGCGCGCTTAATTCACCGCTTAACTCACGAAGATGAGGAAGGAAATGAAAGTGTAAAGGTACCGTTTATCCCAATTGATTGTGGTGCTGTGATTGATACCCTCCGTGGCAGTGATCTATTTGGTCATGAAAAAGGGGCATTCACAGATGCGACCTCTAACCGTCTTGGCGCGTTTGAACAGGCTGATGGTGGAACCCTTTTCCTTGATGAAATTGGCAATATGACCCCGGCCCTACAAGGGACACTCCTCAACGTGCTGCAAGAAAGAGAATTCCAACGCGTAGGTGGGACCCGGGCACGTAGCGTGGCTGTACGTGTCATCAGTGCCACGAATCAGAACTTGGAGGCAATGGTGGAGACAGGTGAATTTCGGAAGGATTTGTACTACCGTCTCTGCGACTATAAGATCTCTGTACCGCCTTTGCGAGAGCGGATAGAGGATGATATTGGGTTATTGACCACGCACTTTCTGCAGCGCATTGAGAAAGAAAATGGGAGACCAACGCTCAGTGTATCTGAAGAAGTGATGGCATTGTTCCAAGCGTATAGCTGGCCGGGCAACGTTCGCGAGTTATATAACTGCCTCAAAAGAGCGGCAATGAATTCCCAAGGCAATGTAATTTTGCCCAAGGACCTCCCCGAAGCCATACAGATGGTTAATGGAGATGAAGGTTCCAAGGGAGGAGATGAAGGTTCCGAGGGAGGAGTGCCAGAAACGCGAGCTTCGGCGACGGCAAACACGCCGAGATATAGAAACTTGCTTGATTTGCCGGTTGCGGTGTTCTGTCGGTTTATCTCTGATGCAAGATCAGATGTCCCTGATAGCCAAATCGTGCTGTGGTGGGAAGAGTTCTCTAATGATGGGCGCGACCGTGCCTATAGAGCCGAACGCAAAATTAAAGATTGGGAACTCGACTGGAGCGGCCCGGATTTTTCGTTTGTTGATTTATCGGAACGTATTAAGGAGGTGATTGACGATGCTATTTCTGTATTATCGAATTTCCGGCGTAGCATGGACCCCGAACCCGTAGAGGCAACTGAGCCGGTGAGTATCATCGGAAATACACTCAAAGGTAGCCTGGCTGCGATTCTACACGAAATCGTCAAGGAACATGGTAGGAACAAAGAAAAAGCAGCGAAAGAATTGCGTATTTCTCTTGCACAGCTTGAGTCCTATCTTGCGCATTGTACAGAAGATGATGGAAATGACCCGAACAATTCACTTCAAACCGCTATACAGCCTTCGCGCCGGCTCGAACGGTTTCCTATTGACGAAACCATAAGACTGCTTACAGAACCGATCAAGCATTTCATTTGGGAGAATTTCTCACGTGCAGAATGGCGGAACAAAAACGTGAATGGTCAGATACGGACTGTCCACCTCGCTTTGAAAGTGCTATCTAAGCGTCTATCTGGAGACCACGGCTGTCCATATTTCGGCGGAATGACCTTTCCGAGAATCGAATGGAATATTTACTGCCGGGCATCCTACTTGTATGCGAACCATGCTGAAGTCGCTGAAGCCCTCAACGTAGATATAAGAACTTTCAAGAAGTACTGGCCTGAGAACAAACCTTTCCCGAGTCGTTACACACTTTTTACGGGATAGAATTTGTGCCTACACGTCTATAGTAAAGTTTAGAATTATAGTAGATCCTGCAATTATTTATACACTTAGCATCGGTGCGGTTAGGAAACCGCACCTACCAGCGGTTGAAAGTGTATATTTATTTTTCGGATTTACTATAATAGGACACTCTGTGTAGGTTCGGTTAGGAAACCGAACCTACCAAGGGATAAAAGTGTCTTTTTATTTTTATCAAAGTTTTCAGTTCTAAAACCCTCTACTTCAGTGGGGGATACAGAACCGCCCTGTTGAATTAGACCCCGAGTCTCTATTGAAAAAAGACTTGACTTTTGGTCTAAAATGTTGTATCATATTGGTATCTACGGGTTAGGATATGCGACTTTCGGTCACACCGATTGATCCTAACCACCCCTTCGCAGGGGGTTGCGTAGACGTAGAAAACCAAGAAACTACAAAAAACGGATAACTTCTTCAGGCTCTAACACTACGCACTTTGATAGCGTATCGCCTGATTGATCATAAATCCAGTTCCGAAACAGGAAATACCTGTCGGAAGTATCGGTCGTAGTCAATAGGTTCAAGACTATTTCCGTAGTGTGCCCTATGCCCCGCGCCGTGCTTTCGCAAGCATGTTGGCTCATAAAAGACTTGAGCAATCAACCAATGCTCTCGTGAGAGAGAAATAGGTTGTAAGAGATGCAAACATCGTAGAACTGCGCGTGGCAGTTGCGGTGCCCAGCCGAAAGAACCGCTTGGGAGTTCCAACAAAGGAACACCCTTGCTTTAGCTGGGTGAGAGGGTCATCTTCACTATAATCTTGTGCAGCGGACACTCGCGTTCCATCTTGTAAGCGGTGTTGATTGTCTACAATGACTTGTGTGCCGTTGGTGAGTTGTGAGGTAACTTCAACTACCGGCTTACGGTTCCTCTGCGTCGGTGGAACCCTCGGCTTCGCGTGCTTCGTCTCTCGCTTTGCGTCTCGCAAGTTCTGCGTCTATCTGTTCCTGGCTCCAAATCGCTAAACCGCCGGGGACATTGCATATTTGACCGGCGATCAAATCATTGAGGTCTCCCGTCGGCATCCGCTCTGTGTCAATGAGATGGAGGCGTGCTTTCTGGTATTGATAGGATTGGCATTCCAGGGCTTTAATGATTGCCTTCTTCGATCGCGGTGTGCCATCTGAGAGCAGGTCAAAAACGCGGTCTGCGAGTGCTGCGACTTCAGCCTCCGTCATTTCTTCGGGTTCGGGTGCGGGCGGCTTCGGCTTCTGCGGCTTCGGTGGTTTCTGTGCCGTGCCTTTACCCAAATCCTGATTGCGGACGGGTTGATCGAGCTGTTCAGAAATGTCCGAGAGTTGGAATAGAATTTCGTTCACGGCGCGTTCGAGATTGGCGACCCGTGTTTCTAAGGGGTCCACTTTTGGCGTGTTTGGACTCCCGGAGAAGTCGGTCACGGATCCTAACGCTTTCGATTGATTATGCTTCGACAATGTTCGTCCTCCTTAAAACTAATCTTGGGCAATAGACACCCGCGTTCCGTTCTGTAAGTGGTGTTGATTGTCTACAATGACTTGTGTGCCGCTGGCGAGTTGTGAGGTGACCTCAATTTCACCGCTATAAACGCCGCCGATGCTTACCTGTTTTGTGCGTGCTACGTTCCCTTCAATAACAAAAATAGTGCCACTCCCGTTTTGGATGTTCAATACTGACCGCAAGGGAAGTAGTTGCACGTTTTTTCGTTCGCCGGTTTTAATAGAAATAGTGATAGCAGTGCCGGGTTTAAGTCCGTTTTTCAAATTCTGCACTGTTGCGTGAACAAGCACGGTGTTGTCCTTAACTGTCGGACTGATGAAAGCAACCGTGCCGACAATATTCCGGATACCAGAATCCGTAGAGATTAGGACGAGGTCGCCGTTATTAATGCGGCGCGCGTCGCCGGTCGGTATGTTCCAAACCGCTTTGAGCGTATCTACGGAAACGACTGTGAACACCGGTTTGCTTGTAGGGGATGCGGCGAGTAGTGCGTGATCCCCAACGTTCAGATGTTGGGTTGCCACAACGCCGTCAATCGGAGATTTAATCGTGGCGTCGCTGAGCTGCTCGCGCGCCAGTTTGAGCTGTTCATTGGCTTGCGTTACCGCGGCTCTTGCGATGGCGATCTCGTGTTCCCAAGACTTCGCTTCGACCAGTTTCTGCGCCGTGTTGAGGCTGGCTTGTGCTTGGGTGACTTTCGATTCTGCTGACGCGATTTCGCGTTCCCACCCTCGGCTTTCGACTATTTTTTGCGTAACCGCCAAATCTGCTTTTGCCTTTTCCACAGAAGGGTGTATCGCGCCTTCTTTAAACTGTTCCGCGGTCGCGACAGCCTCTTCATAACGGGTTTGTGAGACCTTAAAGCTGCGTTCGACCGTCTCAAAGTTACTGTCGCTAATATGTTGCTTCTCGTGCAGTATCTTATTCCGCTCGAACTCCAGTTTATTTTTATCGAGTTCCACTTTCGCGCGTTCCAATCCCTGTTCAGCATTTATTTTTGAACGTTCGATTGTTGCTATAGCTGCCTGATATGCTGTTTCTGCCTGTGTGAGTTGGTTACGGATACGTATTTCGGCGAGAGAGTTTGTCTCTACGAGTTTCCCTTGTGCTGCCATCAACGCTTCCTGTGCGACTGCTAACTGAGATTCGATGCGTGCTTGCGCGCTTGCTTCCGTCGTTGTGAGTTGGGATTCTGCCCTGCTTAATGCGGATTCGGCGCGTATCACAGCGAGTGCGGCTTCTTTGGAGCTGCTCTGTGCGAGTGCGTCGCCTTTCGAGATGCTTTGCCCGACTTTTGCATCAAGTGAGACAATTTCGCCCGAAACATTGGCAAATACCTTTACTTCGGCGTTAGGCTGTAGGTGTCCAGTGTAATCTTTCGCCGAGACAAACGTCCCACGCCTCGGTGTTGCCACCGATACAGTTACGGGTGCTGCTGCCTTTTGCGCCATCACCGTGTTGGTGCCGAAACAACAGATGATAACGAAAAGCCATAGGGACAGGTTTTTTAAAGTATGTTTATTAATCATTTTTGAGTTTATCCTTGAAATCTTTTGTGAATTTTCGCATCTTCGGGTGGACCACAAATTGACAATACGGCTGTGTTGCGTTCAGTTGAAAATAGTTTTGGTGGTAATCTTCGGCGGGATAGAAGGTGTCACTTGGCGTAATCTCTGTGACAATCGGATCATCCCACATATTGGATTTATCCATCTCTGCTTTAGATTGTTCAGCAATTTGCCGTTGTTCTTCTGTATGGTAGAAAATTGCGGAGCGGTATTGGGTACCGACATCAGCCCCTTGCTGATTTAAAGTTGTTGCGTCGTGTGTGTGCCAAAGCACTTCCAATAATTCTTCGTAAGAGATGACTGTCGGATCGAATTGGATCTGAACCACTTCGGCGTGTCCTGTCATCCCCATACAGACGGCTTGATAGGTTGGGTTAACGGTTGTTCCACCGGTGTATCCGGATATAACCTCGTGCACCCCTTCTAATTGCTGAAAGACTGCCTCAACACACCAAAAACAGCCTGCCCCGAATGTCGCTGTCTCTAATTTCATTTTTTCTTTACGGTTCGCTTTATAACGAATACCGTGCTTCTCCTTTAAAAAATTGTGGAACTGTGCTATATTTATGGTAGATTATGGAATTACTTATCCAACTTCTGCGAGTACAAACCCCCCTAGGGGAAACACCCCAGCAAAAACACCCCCTTATCATGGGGAATTTGATGGTTGCTCACTCGTAGATGTCAATATATTTTTATAATTCACCATAGTTCTATGAAACGCTTTCTCTTAATTCCGATATTTCTCTGCTTGGTAGCGTGTCAGTCGCCGGAACAACGGGCAACAGCACTTGTTACCCAACTCGGTGCGATAGAGGCAACTCGCCGTGCTGAAGCCGCGAAAGCTTTAGCCGCAATGGGATCCGAGGCGATTGATGCGCTCATCCGAGGGGTATCCGATGAAAATCCACAGATTCGTGAGATGTCTGCGTGGGTGCTTAGCGAGATCAAAACCCCCGCTGCCCGTGTTGTGCCTGCGCTTATTTCAGTACTTACCGACCCGGACGAAAATATCCGTGTTATCGGTTCTGTTGCCCTACAGAGTCTGGGTGAGCCTGCCGTGCCGTATCTCATTGATGCGCTAACAGCAGACGCAGCAGAGATTCGGTTGAATGCCGCTTATGTCTTGGGCGAAATTGGCGAACCGATTGACACAATTTTACCTGCACTCATCAGAACACTGACAGATCCAGAATGGAACGTCCGCCGCCTTGTTGTACGCGCTTTGGTTACAATAGGTGTCCCCGCAGTCGAACCGCTCATTAAGGCTTTGAACTCGCCAAACGCAGATCTCCGACGTATGGCAGAACGCGCTTTGAACGATATTGGTACCCCACAGGCACGGAAGGCGATTGTGGATGCCAAGAAGGTGTTGGCTGATCGCTGAGACTATTCAGGCGAAACCTGTTGACTCTCCATTTGAAGACAATCCTCCCAATAAGAAGCAGCGTACATTTTTACGGATTCAGGGTGTTGTGCCTGTTCGAGATACTGCGTAATCCAGTCAATCAACTGTTGCCTGAATGATTCTCGGACCTTACCATCAACATAAGCCAATTGGTGGAAATCCTGCCGAGCGTCCTCGTCTAATTGGAAATCGACCTGACGATACAGCAGCAGATTAACCATTAATCCGAGGGTGAGACGTTCAATTGGGTTCGGGAAAATACTCAGCGGTGGATCCAGTGTGAATAGATCATCTAACGGCAAGGCTTTGACGTAATCGCAGCGCTGCTCGATACATGCCAATTGTCGGTCAACCATCTCGACCTCAGCCAAATGAAGGAGCGGGCGTGGGGTCTCGGTATCTCTGATTGTGAGTTGAAGTGTCTGGACGGTTGTCCGATATATCAACAACGCCTTTAGAAATTCGAGTTCGGCTTGCGTATAAATTTGGATCCCTTCGGTTTCCAAGTCCGTGTAGTTGACACCAAGCGGGCGTTCTTCATCCGGACTCGGTGGCAGAATCACGGCATGTTCTAAAAGATGGCGTGCCCTGTCCAGCAATTTCTCCATTAAGGTATTGCCGATTTGGAAGAACTTAACGATCCGAGTTTTATGAAGGAGTTGAACGGCTCTATCGAGGTCTCCCTTACTGCCGTATTCTAACCCAAGACTGGTGAGTGTGAAGGCAGTTTGAATATGCGTCCGGAGTGCTGATTCATCGGACAGGTCTGTTGTTTTCATTGTAATGAGTTTATGTGCAATAGCGGCGATATTCTGGTAGAGGGTATCCATCCGTTCCCGAGAAATACGGTCGAGCGTATCCGCGTGTAGGAATGCGCGTGCGAGGAAGAGTCGTCCATCGAGACTTGCCTCAGCGACAAGGGAAAACTTATTCGTCTTGCTCGTCATGGTCCTCCTCGTCCTCATCAAATGTGATCAGGTCCAAGTCAACTTTTTCCATAAGATCAGCTTCGGTGATGTCAATGCCAGCCGCTTTATCGCGTTCGACGACACGTTCGGTTCTGTCTGCTTGTGCGGCACTGAAAATAGCGGTGAGTTCTGCTTCCACATCGCCCTCTGTATCGATTGCGAAGAGTTCGCTGATAAGCATTTCAAATATCTCATGATCCGCTTCCCAGATAGCGTCGGAGATTGCCCGGGAGCGTTCGTCGGCGTAATCAAGGACGGGTGAAGTCGGGTCTAAAAGTCCGGCTTCAAGAAGCAATCCGACGTGTTCATCTTGGATTTTGATGCGTCCATGGAGGAGTGCTGCGAGCAGACGGAGGTCTAATTCTCTGAGGAACCGTCCGAGATCGTCTCGATCACATTCAGCGAGTTCAAAAAGCCAGAGGTTCAATGACGCTTCATCCAGTTGCCCGTCGCGCCAGACAGCAATGTCTAATAGTTCCTCAAATTGATCATTTGAGAGGCACGGTAAGAGTGCTGAGGCGAGTCCGGTGCCGAGCATTGTATCCAAGACTTGGAGGACATCTTCAGTTGGGCTTTCCTGAATAAGTTCTGTGCAATCGGGTACAAGATAATAAAGTTGCTCGCGTGATTTTGGGTTACGGGTTGCACTGAGAATCTCTAATTGGTATTGCTTTTCGTAGCTTTGAAAGAGTTGTTCTGCTTCACGCGTCGGTAGGGATAGCAGCTTCTCACTTTCGGAGCGTGGAACTATCGTTTTGGGGCTATTCATGCCGACTCCTCCATGTAGAACAAGTTTCGGTATCGCGCCTATAAATCTCCAGTAACAGATAGCATTTTTGCGATTGCCTCAAAAGTTGTTCCTTACGAAATTGAGGTTCTTTGCAGCGGAGGCAACGGGGTCGTCCTTACTGGGCGTTTCGAGTACGAACCAACTGTCGTATCCGACAGCGTGTGCGGCATCAAAGACTGCAGGAAAATCGACATCACCTTCGCCAGCGTGGTTGCCACCGGTGTCTTTAATGTGCATCTGCGTAATCGCGTTTCCTAAACTCCGAATCTCAGACGGCGAATCGTAGCCAAATCCAGTTGCGTTACCCATATCGTAATAGACACCAACGGCTGATGAACCGACGTTATCAATAATCTGCTGGTGTTGTTCTGCACTCAACGTTGATTCGATTGCAAGAAAAACGCCGTGTTTTTCGGCGGTTTCCGCGGCGGCTTTCAAACCGTCAATGAACCGGGGTGCGTTAATGTGATCCTCTTGAATCTGACCGCCTCCGAAAAAGGGTACGAGAATTACTTTTGCCCCGAGTTGGGGTGCTGTTTCTGCGAGATATTGCAATTTCGCAATCCCTTCAGTCCGTGTGCTGTCAGTCGGATGCATGAACGAAAAGGCAGTGAAACCGCCTGGGGACAATGAGGGCACCTCAATGCCTGCGGCTTCAGCTAAACTGTTGACCTTATCAATTCCGCCGTCTTGCCAAAGGGTATGTTCGCGGTAATTAGCACCCATGCAAACCTCAATACCATCAAACCCAATATCTTTTGCTTTCTGAAACGATTCTTCAAAGGAAACGGGTAGCATACCATCCCGAATACCAACCTTCATAATTTGCCTCCCAAAGGAAATAAATAAGCTACAATTGAGACTGAATTTCGATTAATTCTGAATTTTAACATATTCATCATACGCATTGCAAGGCGATCTGCAATCTTTTTTTAATTCATTGTTTTAAGTACGGAATTGCAGGAAAAAAGTTGAATTTTTCCTATTAATGTGCTAATATATATACAATTAATCACTTGTACGGACGAAACCAAAAATTATTTGAGAGAAAAAGATGTTCACTCAAAATAGACATGGACAGTCCTGTACGAAAAAATAAAGAGGATTATGTAATGAAACAGATTACGTGTATAGTTGCAATTTTGTTTTTCACTATGTGCCTTATCCCCGGCGTTTTCGCGCAAACGTTGATGAGCGATGAATTCGACGGCAGTGGTCAAGACCTTCAATCCTTCTGGCAAGTCAAGGATGGCGACAAAAGCCCGTGGGAACTGAAGGGTGGTATGCTCTCCGCTGAGGCAGGTTTCGATCAGAATGTGTGGGGTGATGATACCAGCACACGTTTTTATCAGATCACGGATCAAGCGGAGTTTGACATTGAAACGGCAATGACTGTCGATTATGGGGATGCTTGCACTGTTGCTGGCATCATCGTGTATTCTGCGACAACAAAAGATCACCAGGACCGTGATGGTCAGTGGGTGACACTGAAGTTGTGGGGACGCGGTGCTGCGCAAGACAATAATGCGGTGCTCCAATACCAACGTCGTCAAAATGATGATGCCGCTTTGGGATATGTCGGTACACAACCCGACTATAACCCCGCACAAGGCGTTATTCCGGTTGAATTGCGTGTCAAGCGCAATGGCGATGAATATGAATCATGGTTCAAGCCGAATGCAGAAGGCGACTGGGTTTCTGTCGGTACAGTGACCAACGAACTCGCGGATCCGCTTGAAGTTGGCGTTTATGTCGGCATCTGTGAAGGTGCAAGTGATGCCGGCAGAATGACGGTTACGTTTGACTATTTTCGGGAAGCCTCAAGTCCCGTAACGCCTGTTGACCCGCGCGATCGACTTGCGGTTACATGGGGTGAATTGAAAAATCAGTAATAGTGAATACGGATTATAGTTTCTCTGAATCGCTGGCGGTATCAGATACCGCCAGCATTTTTATGGAGGTAAGATTTGAAAGTAGTAGTTACTTTATTGCTTATTGGCATTGTTACGGTTTTTGGTGTTTTCTCCGTTGCGGCAGCACCTTCTCTGGGGGATCCGTTTGATGGGAACACTTTGAAGAACCCGAATTGGAAGTGGAAAACTTCTGACGAAGAAGGCGTTGAACCAAAAGATTGGGACATGGGCAAGACGAAAGCCGGATGGCTTCACGTCACCGGTGAACTGAATCGGAATCTCTGGCCCTCGGACACGACGAATCGGCTCTATCAGGAGCATGAAGGGGATTTTGATGTAGAGACACATCTCTATATGGATTACGAAGATGCCTGTGTCGTTGCCGGAATTGCTGCCTATTCCTCAACAACGAAGGATCGTCAAGGTCGTGAAGGTGAATGGGTGACGCTTAAACTCTGGGGCCGAGGTCCCGCGAACGATAACAATGCCGTTATCCAGTATCAGAAACGACAGTTTGATGGTGGTGAGGGACTCGTAGGTGTGGTTCCGGGTTTCCAAGATCCTGCAGGTGAAATGGATCTTTACATGCGGCTTCGTCGTGAGGGTGATGCCTTCACAGCGTGGTGGAAACGGAAAGCCAACGACAAATGGATTGATGTCGGTGAGACGGAACAGGAGTTCGATGAACCGCTTGAAGTTGGCATTTACGTCGGTATCTGCGACGGTAAAGGCAAACAGATTGCGCAGTATGAGTACTTTGAAGACCTTCTCGTGCCGTTTGATGTTTCACCGCGTGCGAAATTACCGATTGCTTGGGGCGACCTAAAACGCCGACATAGCGTACCAGAGCGTCGGTAGTATTAGCATGAGTTCGGGGGAAAAGGATCTTGCGTGGAAATGAAACTTCTCTGTTTCGCCATTTTTATCTTTATCCTTGCCTGTTATAGTGATTTCGTGATTGCTGAAGTGGACAAGGCAGCTCAGGAAGTTCTTACGACTATAGAATGGGTTTCCGTTCCCGAAGGCATTTTTCTCATGGGGTCAACACCCGAAGAAGCAAGTACTGCTTATGAGGACGCGAAATTGCGGAGTTCTATGCTGGAGCAGCATACCTTTGATGCCGAGCTCCCCCAACATCAGGTCTATCTGAGTGCTTACGAAATCTCACGATATGAAATCACTAACGCGCAATATCGCGCCTTTATTGAAGCGACGAACCGTCCTACACCTCGCGGACACAACAGCGAAAAGACATGGGAAGATGAGACGCTCAACGGCGATACACAACCCGTTGTCGGTGTGACTTGGTTTGACGCGCAAGCGTTCGCGGAGTGGGTCGGTGGCAGTCTGCCGACGGAGGCACAGTGGGAGCGCGCGGCACGCGGCACAGAGGCACGCATATATCCGTGGGGAAACACACCGCCAAAAGCACGCCAGCACGCCAACTTCGCACGCCGCTACAACCGTCCGATACCGGTGGGTCAATTTCCGAAAGGTGAATCGCCGGACGGTATCGCGGATCTCGCTGGTAATGTGTGGGAATGGTGTCTTGATGAATACAACCCGACAGCCTATCAGCGAAACGGGGAAGGCGTGCCACACAATCCGCTGAATCTCCGTTTTCGGGATGTACTTCGCTCAAGAGTTATTCGAGGGGGCGCGTGGGATGTCGGGCGAGCGTTCCTCCGTTCAAGTTTGCGGTTCAAATTTTATCCGCTGGATTCAACACATACGATTGGGTTCCGGGTTGTTCGTCCGCGCCCAGAAATAAAACCATAACCTTCCTATTACCATGTTCCAACGAAAATACTACCAGTTCCATTTGTTGGTTCGCATACTGACAATCTTTTTCCTTCTCATACTTTCACGACTCGGCAGTGCCGAACCTTACTTCCGAGATGTAACCACTGCTATGGGGCTTGAGTTTAAGCATATCAACGGCTTTTCCGCAGAACGACGACTTGTTGAAACGATGGGCAGCGGCGGTGCGCTTTTTGACTTCGATAACGACGAAGACTTGGATCTCTACCTCGTTCAAGGCAATTCCCTTTCTCCATCAGGGGAACCCCAACCCCAAAATCGGCTTTATCGCAACGACGCAGGTGTCTTCGTTGACATCACAGAAACTGCGAACGTCGGCGATACAGGCTACGGACTCGGTGCTGTCGCTGCGGATTACAATTCTGATGGATACCGCGACCTATACGTAACGAACTTAGGGAAAAATGTGCTTTATCGCAACAACGGCGATGGCACGTTTACTGATGTAACCGAGCAGGCACAGGTAGATTGTCCACTACTAAGTGCGAGTGCCGCGTTCGCTGATATTGATAGGGACGGGGACTTGGATCTCTATGTCTGCAACTACGTTGAATACGCCCTCGAAACCGACATTCCATGCTATTACAAAAACACCTTGCGTATCTACTGCGGTCCGAATGAATATCACGGCATCGCCGATGTGTTGTATCGCAATAACGGCGACGGCACGTTTACAGATATTACCGAGTCCGCCGGTGTTTATGAACCGACGACGCGTGGGTTAGGCGTTGTCTTTACGGATGTGAACAACGATGGATGGTTGGACATCTACGTCGCAAACGATATGTCCCCGAATACGCTTTTTATGAATCAGGGCGATGGCACTTTTCAGGAAGAAGGTGTACTTCGCGGTGTTGCCTATAACGGCGATGGTTTGGCAAATGGGTCAATGGGTATAGACGCTGGAGACTATGATAACGACGGTGATATTGATCTCTGGGTATCGAATTTTTCGTTGGAAGCGAATTGCCTAATGCAGAACGATGGAGACGGTTATTTTGAGGATGTGACGTTTGACACCAACCTTGCCGATCCATCTTTCTATTCACTCGGCTTCGGCACCCGTTTTATCGATTTTGATAATGACGGTTGGTTGGATATACTCGTCGGGAACGGGCATATCTGGGACAATGTGGAGCAGATTGACGCGAAAATGCGTTACGCGCAACCTGTACAACTTTTTCATAACCGAGGCGGCACATCGGAGGACGGTGTAGTTTTCAATGAAATCACCACTGAAGCAGGGTTGCATGAAACGCCTTATGTGGTGCGCGGCATGCTTTTCGGGGATATAGATATGGATGGCGATGTTGATGTTGTGCTGTGTCAATCAAACCGTCCGGTGGCTATCTTGCGCAACGAGATTGGCAATGCGAACGCGTGGCTGACAGTGAAATTGGTCGGTACAGATGGCAACACCGATGCGATTGGTGCGCGAGTTCAATTGGTTGCAGATCGGAGGACGTTTTTAAGAGAGATCGTTTGCGGCGCGAGTTATCTTTCAGGGAATGACCTTCGCCTCTTCTTCGGGTTGGGCGATGCCTCACGTGTAGAGCGTCTCAATATTCGCTGGCACAATGGCGAGGTTCAGCAATTCGGTGAAGTACCGATTCGTCAGTCTATAACATTTTCGCAGCATTGACACTTTTCGCTGTTGATACTACAATGGATGATACGGTGGAATTAAGAGATGACTATTTTTTTAAGATCCAAAGTGTGTAGCCCGTAACGTAGTGGCGGGGTGTTTTGCTTGGGGTTTCTGCGGATTTTTTCAGATATACGAAAAGGAACGTGAAATTCTTAACCCACCTGACCGAACCGCAAGGTAAAATTAAAATATGAAGATTGTTGAAGAGAGAGAAGCGTGGATTCACACGCATTTCATCGTTGATAGTTTTTACATCACGCCGGAGGAGTGTCGGCAGATTTCTATCAGTGTTGAACCGGAGTTGATGCAATTGGGACTCCAGTATGGGTTGACTTATAACATCGCGCCATCAAAACATCGTGCCATTATCGTCCTTGAATGTATACCGTTCGACTCGGTCAAAGCGATGGTGAAAAAATTGATTGACGACGCGATTAAAGATTTCCCGGTCCGACTGCCTGAGCAACGGAACGTTGTCACCAATATTACTATCGCCGACAGCGAAACAGAGACTAATGCCCAAGCCCCGATGCAGTAAGGATGTGTGTTCCTACTGTACCGTCGGTGATATTGAAAATGGACGGAAACTCGTCTTGCCAGCCATCGTTGGCACCCGGGCAGAATTGGCGTGAGTTGCCTTCAATAGCCGTTACACCCGGAATACGTGCAGCGAGTCCAGCGGAATGTAAAAACGATGCCCCCGGGCACGTCAGATCCTGTACAGCGAGGAACATGTCGTATTCTGCGGCAGCTGCACCCATCAACAATGCTTGAGACTGTCCTTTACATGCCTTGAGTGCGACACCAGAATATCCCTGGTCACGTGCCAATAGAAAAGTTTCAAAGTCCGTAAGCGATTCGTCTATCACTACGGGTTTTATCTTGGCGGCTTTGTGCATCTTATTTTCCGGGTGCGCCTTCAGGTCCCGGTCGGTCGGTTGCTCGATGTAGGCGAGGCGTTGGAAGGCGTTAGGTTCTGTTTCTTGGATCCGACGGAGAAATTCCAGTAGGTATTCGACGTTTTGACAGGTTTCGTTAAAATCAGCTGAGTAGTGCCAAGTATCAATCCCGCGTTTTGCTTGTGTTTCTGCCGTGACTGTATCAATCGCGAGGACGCGTGCGACATCCCAATCCAGATCGTCGCCGTTGAGTTTAATTTTCAGGTGCGTCAACCCGTCAGCGACAATCCATTCGGGGAGCGTTTCCGGCAGACCGTCGTTGAGACGTTCTGTGATGTCGGCATCGGTGAGTGGATCCAATGCGCCGATAAGATGATAAAGCGGCATGTTAGGCTTCGGTTGACGCGAAGTATATTGGTCCAGATATTTACCGGTGAACTGCTCATTCAAAAAGTGTGATATATCCGCCTGAATGAAGTCTGCACTTAATCCATCGTAGCTATTGATATTGTTTGCTTTTCCAAAAGCATCGTGAATCGCAGCATCAATCGGGCTTGTCGTAACGACGGTACAAAGTTTGGGGATCGGCGACGCGAGTTGCATAGCGTCGGATAACGCGTCGGCAATCCGTAAAAATTCGGGTTCAAGCACTTCGGAGAGTTCAAGGGGATGCGCGCATAATTCGCAATCTTGTGTTGCTGCTACTGCTAATTCGGCGAGTTTTTTCATCGCTGCGAGGCTCTGGTCAAAAGGCACATAGCGCGGCGGGAATGCCCAGACGTTACCAAGCGGCATAGAACCTTTACCTTCTGCTTCTTTTCCGTCGCGCGTCTGGACTTGCATACGGACGTTAAACAGGACGCAGTGATCTGTCGGCACGCCGCCGAACTTGAGTGGGGTGCGGTATTGGTGTTCTTCAAAATCGTAATGAACGTCAAGGATGCGGATATCTGTCGGTTTTGACATAGTTCCCTCATTGCAATATATGTTTGCTTTCATAGTAATTGATTTTCTATGGCACGTCAAGCAATTTCTCTGTCCCTTGTGCTACAACCAAATGGAGGTTTCTTTCAATGACGCATAACACAAAAGTCCAAAAACTCACTTCGCTTCTGGATAAGCATCAAACATATCGCGATACCTGCCTCAATCTTATTGCTTCGGAGAACACGCCTTCGCCGTTGGTGGAAGAACTTTTTGACGAACGATTGGCGCGGCGGTATGGGAATTACTCCGGCGTTGACATTTACCAACGGAATTATAAGGGCAATCGCTATATTGCCGAAATAGAGGGATACACGCAGGCGTTAGCAAGGGAACTTTTCGGCGCAGCGCATGTTGATTTCCGCCCGTTATCAGGGAACATCGCAGGGATTGCAACGACGTTTGCATTAGCAAAACCGGGCGATACGGCGTTAGAAGTTCATAACGGACACCACTATGCCCAAAAACTACTCTCCTCACCGCTCAAGATAGAACTGGAGTCGATTCCGATTCCGTGGGATGGACAGCGTTCAAACATTGACCTCGACGCAACGCTTGAACTGATTGCGAAACACAAACCCAGTATCGTCAATGTTGGTTCGGGTATATTTCTTTTCCCACAACCTGTCCGAGCGTTGAAAGCGGCGATGTGCCAAGCAAATCCAGATGCCTACCTCATCTACGATGCTTCACACGTCATTGGACTCATCGCGGGTAAGCGGTTTCAATCCCCGTTTGAAGAGGGTGCAGATGTCATTATCTCCAGCACGCATAAAACCCTTGCCGGACCGCAGGGTGGGATGGTTTTGATGAATGATGCATCTATTGCTGAGCGGGTTGCGAGGGGCGTCTATCCGTTGCTGATGAGCAATCACCATCTAAATCGACTTCCGGCGTTAGCAGGAACGTTTATAGAGTGGATGGAGTGTGGTGAGGCACAAGCCGATGCGATTGTTGCGAACGCAAAAGCACTCGGTCAAGCGTTGGCAGAACGGGGTGTTCCGATGCTCGGTGCGGATCTCGGCTTCACCGAGTCGCATACCTTGATACTGATTGTAGATAAGTATGGAGAAGGCGGGGCACTTGCAAATCATTTGGAAGCGTGCCATATTATTACGGGCGCGGCAGGACTTTCGCCTGAAGTTGGAACGTCTGGGTTGCGGATCGGTGTTCAAGAAGTCACCCGATGGGGGATGACACCGGCGGATGCCCCGGCTATCGCGGAATGTATTGTCTCGGCACTCTCTGGTGCGACTCCTGAAGCACTCAAACCGAAAGTTGCAGAAGTCGCGCGTCGTTTTGATACCATCCAGTTTACTGTCGATTAGAAATCGTTCCTTCTCTAACCACAGAAACTGTGATCTGGTTGTATCTGCGCTATTGTTTTCGGTCTGGCCAGAGATGGTCCATTGCCTCGTCAAAATCACGTATTTCTTGGTCAGTTAAAGGTTCCTGCTGCAGTATTTTCAGTAGAATCTTTGTATAGGTGTGGACCTCTGGAATATCCCCAAACGTTTCAATGAGTCCCTCGCGCTCGATTTCGACGTATAACTCTGGGTCTTCCGTTCTGAGTTTATTCATATCTACTGAGAAGCGTCGCTTCGTTCTTTTGGTGTGTTCTAACGCTTCCTTTGTGTCTTCAGACGGCCAGAGGAATATCATTGCTTCAAGATAGATGATCTCTCTCTCAAGATAAGCGATACTTTCTTTATCAAGCGGTGTAAGCGTAACCGTATGCCCAGTATTAGGTTTATTTATCTCATGTTCTATAACGGTGCGAACCTGTGGGATGTCTCCGAACTGTTTGAGGATTAGGGCGTGATGGTATTTTTCGCGTAAATCGAGGTCCTTTAGTTCCATGAAGTTTGGAGGAATCTCCAGTTCCATAAGTTCTGCGACATACGCGTCTGTCAGGACGATCCATGTCTCATCAGGGGGATTATCAGGAATGTGTACCTCAACTTCTGTTTCTGCGATCGGCTTCAGAACGTCCGCGTCCTCGGTATCTCCACAATTATAAAAAATAGAGAGGCTGAGAAGACTTATAAATAAAATAAGGATGCTTTTCATTCGGGTCTCCGTTGTATTGAATTGCTTGCGTGAAGAAAATAACAGATTTAGGAAAGGTTGTCAAGTGAGAAATCAGAAGGGAAACACCCAAGCAAGACACTCCGATTTCCGACTCCCACGCGGGATGAACGATCTCCGAATCGCGACTTCTTCCTTGGAACCGACAGAAAACCGGAAACTAAAGGGAGCTGGTGATCTGCTTTGTGGATGTGAGTTTTAGTTATCGTTATCATCATCCTGCTTATTCTCATCTTGTGCTCGAAGTTGCTGAAGATGTAAAAGTGCAGCGTTCATTTCCTGACGTTCCGCCTCTGTGAGTCTTTCTCCCAACAACTGTTTTCGTAGGAGATTCAGATAAATGTGGACCTCTGGGATGTCTCCGTATTTTTCCACATATAATAACCGCTGGGTCTCGATGACTCCCTCAGGATCCTTCTTTATCCATGCCTCTATTTCATTTTTCGGTTCGTCTTGTGGTAGTACATACCCATCGGGAGGCACTGCTTGGATGTCTCGCAATGCTTTTAGGTTTTCTGTACTTGGGAAGAGGCGGTACATAGCTTCAGACCAAGCGATGGCTTGCTCGAGTGTGATATTATCCTTGGGTTTTAGATCAAATACTATAATGTAGCGGAGCTCGGGAATGTCCCCGAACTGCTTGAGGAGTTGGGCAAAATAATATTTGTTACGCAACTCGGAGTCTTCTGTTTCGTACCAGTCTGACGGTGGGTTCAACGCTAACAGTTCAGCGACCTCCGCATCTGTGAGTTCCCACAGTTCACCTGTGGCTCCGGGGGGCCATTTGAATTCGGATACAAAGGCACTTGTTGGATTGATGGGGGTGTCTTCGCTGTCGCCACACCCCCCAAAGAAGAGTAAACCGACGAGAACTGCAAGTATAAAAAAAACACGGACACGAAAAAAGTTAAGAGTTTTCATGAAGCCTCCTTTATTTCCTATAGTTTGGACAATTTTTGTTTTTTCCTTACATAAAGCAGAAAAGCGGGTATCCTTGAAGATACTACATGAAACGCATCAGAGCCACAGATGTTTACGAGTTTAAAAAAAATAGCACCATAAGTGTCAATTTAAAAAAATAACCGCCTTCACCCCCGACCCGGTAGGTTCGGTTTTGCGGCGTACACGCCCAAATTTTGCCCGCACGCGGCAAAATTTGTCTTAGTCTTACATTTGCGACGTGCATTCCTAACATAACTGGATACTACGCGGAAACCTTGAAGACTCCAAAAACCTCTTTAGTCCCGTAGGGGACGGTATTTGTGTAGAACTTGTTAGTTTGTTCCGCATCGCTACACATATCACAAAAACCGATAATGTGATAACATTATTTAGAAATGGTATTAGTTATCATTATCCTCACGTTGTTCGTCAAGATTCTTAAGATGTAAGGCTGCGGCATTCTTCGCCGCCCGTTCCGCATCCGTTAGTTTTTTACCTAACAATCTTTTGAGTTCCAGACGCACATAGGTATGGACCTCTGGAATATCTCCGTATCGACGTAGAAGTTCTCGTTCCGCGACGACCATGTATCCTTCCGGATCTTCTTTCATCCATTGATGTCCATCTCTGTAGGGTGATATCTGAGGTTTCGTTGGCAATGATGAGATTTCTAAGAGTGCCTCAAGATTTTTTTCATTCGGGAAAAGACGGTACTGGGCTTCAGAATACGCGATGGCTTGATCTCGCGTTATACTTTTCCCAGGTTTCCGCAGAAATGCTATAATGTAGCGCAGTTCGGGAATATCGCCAAATTGCTTCAGAAGTTGCGCAAAATAATATTTGTTTTGTAACTCGGGATCCTCCGTCTTGTACCAATCTGGCGGTGGGTTTATCGCCATGAGTTCTGCAATATCGGTATCTGTGAGTTCCCAGAATTCACCCGTTGCTCCAGAGGGCCATTGGAATTCTCCCTCCAGGATATGATCTATTGATAACATGTCTTCTTCATCTGCCGCTTCGCCACATCCGCCAAAGGAGAGTGAGCTGACGAGAACTGCAAGTATGAAAAAAGCACGGACACCCAAAAAGCTAAGAGTGTTCATGAAATCTCCTTTATTTACTATAGTTTGGACGATACATAAAATAGAAAAGAGGGTACCCTTGAAGATATTACATGAAACGCATCAGAACTACATAATGTTTACGAGGTAAAAAAAATAGCACCGAAAATAAATGCTGTGATTGCTAACAAAAGTTAGAGATAAAACGGCAGATTTGATAATCTTAGGAGATGGAATAGTAGAACGGAATGGAGGTAAAAATGCGGTCACCTAATATAATTTTAATGATGTGCGACGACCTTGGATATGGCGATGTCGGGTTTAACGGAAATAAGATTATCAAAACGCCGAATTTGGACAAGCTGGCGAGTCATGGAATCCGATTTACGCGGTTTTATGCAGGCGGACCGGTCTGTTCCCCAACGCGGGGGACGTGTTTGACCGGGAGACATTATTTTCGATACGGCATCACACATGCCAATCGTGGGCATCTACCCGCACAGGAAATGACACTGGCGCGAATGCTAAAATCGTTTGGCTATGCAACCGGACATTTTGGAAAATGGCATCTTGGAACGCTGGATCCGAATTATTCGGGGAAACCTAATCGTGATCCTGCGCGTAATTACGCGCCGCCGTGGGAGCGGGATTATGATGCGTCTTTTGCCACGGAGTATGCAGTGCCAACTTGGGATCCCGCAGTCGGTGTCGAGAGTGGCGGCAGACGTTCGGACCGCTCGTGTGCATCGCCTTACTACGAGAATGGAAAACTGGCTACGGAGAATCTAAAAGGATGCGATTCCCGGGTGTTGATGGATCGCGCAATTGCGTTTATTGAACAGACGCTTGAAAAGGGTGAACCGTTCTTTACGACAATCTGGTTTCACGCACCGCATACCCCGGTCTTTGCCGGACCGGAATACCGCAAAATGTACGCCGAATACAGCGAAAATGAGCAACACTATTACGGCTGTATTACCGCAATAGACGATCAGGTCGGACGGTTGTATCACACTTTGGCAGCATCGGGCGTATCCCAAAACACGATGATCTGGTTCTGTTCGGACAACGGACCCGAAGGACGCACAGGTCAGGAAGGTCGTAACCGAGGCTCAACAGGTGGCTTGCGCGGACGAAAACGTTCTTTGTTTGACGGCGGTGTCGGCGTGCCTGCACTCTTGCACTGGCCGGGTCATGCGGGCCCCGGACGTGTTGTCGAAATGCCGTGCAGCACCCTGGATTATTTCCCGACAATCGCCGAAGCCCTGCAATTTGAAATGCCCGATAATCGTCCGATTGATGGTATCAGTCTGCTACCGATCCTTGAAGGAAACATGACAGAACGTCCGATCCCGATTCCGTATCGGTTCAATAGTGGAAAAGACGCGATGTTTCACGCACCGACCCTTGCTATGATGGATAATCGCTATAAATGCTTGACCAATCTGTCAAACGATGGCAGCGAAGATTTGTGTTTTGATATGATTGAAGACCGCGCAGAAACCGTCAACTTGGCAGACGAGCAACGCCAGCGATTAAGTCAAACCCGCAAGTCCCTGCATCAATGGCTCGACTCTTGTAAGGTGAGTCATAAGGGTGGGGATTATGATGAGGCGTTTGAACCTGTTGCGCCGTTTGAAGAGGTCACAGGAGATTGGTTATCAAGAAGAAACAGAAATTAGTCAGGGTTATTTAATATTGCTTAAAACCGCGCCGAATTGCTTGAAAGGGCACGGATTGTTTTTCGCTCTAGAAGTGGACTATTTCTGTTTCAATTTTCCCCATATTGTTGTTAACAAATAGGGTTGTGGTTGGACAGACAAGGCAAACGCTGGATCAAACCAATCCGGATCTTTATTTGTCCCATGCCGTGTCAGTTGTTTTGGATCACCACCGTTTAGATCGGTTTTGTAAAGTTGTATGTCTCGAATTGCCCGTCCCTCTCTTGGCGGTTTTTCAACGCTATGTTCGTAGATAAGTTCGCTGCCATCCGGAGACCACACCGGATTGACTTCCGACACAGCCGGGTCCCAAGTTGGTGCCACAATACGCGCCACACCTTCCCCATCGCGATTCGAAATGAAAAGTGCGCTGCGCTGCCCAAGTCCCAATTTTCTCCAAGAGAAGGCGATGATATCTGCTATTGGCGACCAGGCAGGGGATTCCATTAAGGGTAGTTTTTCGGGCAAAAACGTCTCTTCGACACGGGTCTGTACGTCAACAAAAACAATTTTGGTATTCGTCAACGGGCCAATCCCGTTTATAAATGGCACGTTCACAACAAAAGCTACCTCGGTACCTCCAGGGGACCAGCTTGGTGCCGCCTCCGCGTGGCCCACCCAAGCGATTCGATGTTCAACCCGCTCATCTATGGATGCAATATAAAGTTCCGAATTGTCGTGCCAAGGTCCTCTGTGATAAGCAATCCATTTTCCGTCCGGCGACCACGTCGGATCGTGTCTATGTGCTTCCGCGTCAAAGACGCGTTGCACATTTGTGCCATCCGTGTCCATGAGATAGAGGTCAGGGACTCCATCGCGACTGGAGACAAAAAGAATTTGTGTGCCTGTGGGCGAGAAGGCAGGCATGTAGTCCTGCGCGGGGTGGTGGGTTAAATTGATTTGTCGGCTCCCATTAGGGTTCATCAGATGGATGTCCCGATTGCCCTCTGGGTCGGATGTGAATGCAATTTTAGATACTCCGGGTGCCTGAGCGAAGACGAGGCAGGTACTTATACACAACAGATTGAAAATCAAACCACATAAAAGGAACAAGCTCGTATTTTTCATAAAATCCTACTCCTGTTTCAATTTGCTCCACATCGTTGTGAGCAATGCTGTGTTAGGTTGAACGGGTAACGCTGCCGGATCAAACCAATCACTTGCATGATTATTCCCATGATGTGTCAGTTGTTTGACCGCACGACTGTTGATATGGATCTTGAAGATTTGTTGGGTCTTGCCTATACCTTGTGTATAGGCAAGTTCGTTTTCATCCGGAGCCCAGACCGGCAGATAGGCTCTGAGCCCTTTTTTGCTGACAATCTGCTTAATCCGCGTCCCATCTCTGTTTAGAATGTAGATTGTTCCCTGATCAGCTAGGTCGGCATCGGGGGGTAGTGTGGAAAAAGCGATTTTATCGCCGCTTGGTGCCCATGCTGCGTAATTGGGCCGTAGCGGACGTGCGCCTCCGGCGGGATTGAAAAGTTTGAATGTATCTTTTTTGTTTGTCTTTAAATTTAGAACGGAGAGTTTTCTGTCAAGCCAATCTGCGAAGATGAACACAATCTCTGTCCCGGTTGGAGACCAGTCCGGATCACCGCCATATTTGTTGACCCGTACGATCCGTCTCTCTTTTTCGCCATCTATCGTTGCCTTGTAAACGGCTTCATCGAAATATTCAAGGTATGCGATTTCTTTTCCATTTGCAGAAAAAGTCGGGTGGCTCCTACGGACTGAACGGTCAAAAATCTTCTGTACGTTTGCGCCGTCAGCGTCCATGAAAAAAAGATCAGGAAACCCTTCATCTCGGTCAGAGACGAACAAGATTTGGTCTCCCGTCGGGGACCAGACAGCGGAAGTATCGTTCGCGCGGTGCCAAGTCAACCGAACCTGTTCACTTCCGTCGGGATTCATCGTATAAATTTCCCCGTTGCCATCACGCCAAGAGGTAAATAAGATTTTTGGCGTTTCCGGTGCTTCTGCCCACGTACAGTAACTGCCCCAATTGAATAGCACTAAACTAAGAAAATAAAAAATGAGAACAAGTTTGGTGTTCACGCTACAATACATTGCGGATTTGAAATTCTTCATTGTGCTTTCCTCCGAGTTGTCGTCCATGGTTAATCCTATGGCATTCATTTTAACTTAGGGCTGCGCTTGGAGTCAAACTTTTTTTATCGAGATGAAGACCTGTTTCGGCGGGAATCGCGCCCAAGAGGTCGCTTCTACAGCAGAGATGTCGGATTTGAGCAGTGCTTACAAGCGGATGGAATGTCCCGAACAAAGACGGACATCATAATTAGAGAATTATTTTTATCGGTTTTACTTGACATTTAATAATATATGTAGTATAATAATTAATACAGATTTAGCAAAAATATATATGCTAAAGGAAGGTATTAGGGCGAATAGATTGGTGTTTTTGAGGGACAAATTCTAACGGAATATTTTGTAACGCTTACCTAATTTTTTCGTGTATTTCAATGAAAAGTGCCATCCCAAAATTCGCCTTTCAAACACTATTTTGTTTTTAATTATTATTTATTTCCTATTGACATTTCAAGTTTATTGTGGTATAATACTTTATAGTCGTTAAGTTTAGGTTCGTGCTTTTTATTTTCGGTTACGGTATATGAAACACAATTATGAAACACAATTTGGAGGAATGGAATATTATGGGACACCAAACGCAAAACTGGGTGAAAGTCGCCGAGTTAAGTGAAGTTCCTGAAGGACAACCGAAAGCGATTCAGATGGGAGAAGGGCGTAGCATTGCGCTTTTCAATGTTGATGGAAAGATTTACGCGACGGATAATCAGTGTCCGCACATGGGATACCCGCTCACACGTGGAACGATCCGAAACGGGGTCTTAACATGCGACTGGCACCGCCGCAGCTTCGATTTGGAAGGGGGTGGCTGCTTCCATGTTGAATGCGACGATCTACGCGTCTTTCCGGTAGAAGTCCGAGATGACGAAATTTGGATAGAACCTGGAGATATGGCCTACCGCCGCGCGGAGGAGCATAAACAACTGCTCCGAGAAGGTTTATTGAGCGAAGACCGATGGACAATGTCCAAAGCGATTGCGCTGTTACTCAAAGGTGGTGTGCAGGAAGCGGAAGTCATGAGTTCAATTCTGGAACACGTCAGTCGGCATATCGCAACCTCTCACGGCGCAGAGGGTGGTAGCGATGTCTCCAGGCTTATCAATGGACTCAAAGTTGGACGTAAATACAATGGTGCTGATAGACTCATCGCTGTTACAACTGCGGCGTGTTCCGCTGCAGGTCCCGCATCGGAACGCCTTGAGGTTGTGCCGTTACCGGAGCCGGTTGCGTGGGAGAAGATCAGTCGTTGGGTGCGTAATTTTTCTTATGAAGGACAGTCGGGACGCATTGAGCGATGCTTGTTCACTGCCTATCACAAAGGGGATGCAGATAAACTCTGTCCGTTACTTTTTGAGTGTGCAGTTGAACCGCATTTTATTGATGCCCCCGTTATTCCGCTCTATGTCAGTTATCTTGCTGAAGTGGTTGAGGAATTTGGATGGGAACACGCCTCGGAGTTGTTCTTCTATCTCGGCGCGGAACTTGTCGGGCATCGTCCAGGTGATCCAGAACGGTATCGTAGGGACGCGATTCAACTGATGCGCGAGATCCTCCCTACCGTTGAAGGCGCGACTTTAGACGAAAACGATAAATTTGACGAGGATGCTTTCGTTGCTGCACTGACCAGTGTCAATCTCCAGCGATCGTTTGCGGCAGTACAGGCAGCCTTGGTTGATGGTGTAAAGTTAGACAGCGTTATTACAACACTGGTCTTGCTTGCAGCAGACCGTATGGCAAACACCCCTGTAAATGTGGATGCGGGTTGGGAAAATTTAACGATGGAACTCAACCTCGCGGCGTCATTGCGGAGCGCCCAACAGGTTGGCGGTAATCTTGTTGCAGCGAAAGGTATTTTCCACGCTGCGTGGCAAATCTTTGCGGATCGCTGGATAAACATTCCCTCGCGGGCACTCAGCGAACCCTTAAGTGAGGAAAAACTGGATGTCGCGGATGAGGCAGAGGGACTCAAAGATATTATTGATACAATTGAGACGCTCGACGTTCAAGGTGTCGGACCAAAAGTACTGGGTTACCTAAATGCGAGTTATTCTGCTGAACGATTAATAGAAGAGATCGGTCATACGGTGTTGTGGGATGATACGGGAAGTGAAGTCCTACCGACGCTACGCACTGTATTTGACGAATGGAAGCGCGCTGATGGACATCCAGCACAGTTTCAGCTGCTGGTCGGATTGGCTCGCTATGTTACAGATATCCGATCGAATACGGATAACAAATCTGCGGCGACGACCGCAATGCGGTTTGCTGAAGGCAGAACAACAATTGAGGTCTTTGAGGAGTAATATCTAATGGACCAGAACGGTTGGCACTTTCCACGTACAGAATATATTGAGGCTGTGAATAAAGGGGACGCGGACAGCGTCAAATCCTTGTTAGCAGATAGTGCCAAATGCATCGAGTACATTGATGCGCCTTGGTTCGCCTTTGATGCTCCGGCGATTGTGTTTGCGGCTTCAATGGTCAACCGCCGGCTCGTAGAAGTGCTGCTTGATGCTGGAGCAGACATCAATACGAAGAGTTCTTGGTGGGCTGGTGGTACATCAGCACTCCAGCATGCAGCGGGTTCGATGCTTGCATACGATACGGAATTAGCTGCGTATCTCATTGAACGCGGCGCAACGATTGATGCACACGCTGCAGCGGGATTGGATATGGTTGAAACGCTTGAGACGCTAATTCGTGAAAATCCAGACGTTGTGAACGCGCCCGGATGCGATGGTATGTCACCTCTTCATTTCGCGGCGACACCCGGAATTGCTGAACTGCTCCTCAAGCATGGCGCGGACATAAATCTACGCGATCGAGACCATTACGGCACAGCAGCACAGTGGACGATGCGAAGACGACCTGAAGTGTGTCGTTATCTCCTTGAACGCGGTGCCGAAGCCGATGTTGTCCTCTATTGTGTGATGGGTGATGTTGAACGCGCGAAGGCGGAAGTCGAAAAAAATCCAGAGCTCCTCAATCTCAGGATTAATGTAAAATCCGCGAAAGGCTATGTGATACCAACGTCGAATTCGAGCCAGCAAACGTCCGAAGTTCCGGGTGGACATGTCTATGCGTATCAGGTCGGACCCACCATGCCGCTGCTTGAGATAGCACTTCAATCCAAGCAGTCGGCGATCGTTGATTTGCTCATTGACTTAGGTTATGAGATTAATTTACGAGATTGGTATGTGCTTGTTGGACAGGGACCGAAGCGGTTTGATGCGTTGGTGAAACGGTTTCTTGCCAAAGGTTGGGACATCAACGCGCGTCAGAAGCATCGGCGTGGGATGTGGACACCTCTCCATTGGGTTGCACAACGCGGTTTGACAAACGGTGTCGCCTGTTTGTTAGCGAACGGTGCTGACCCCAATGTAACGGATGATAAAGGGCAAACGCCGCTACATTTCATCGCTCAGAAAGGTGTCGGTAAAAACCAAGCGGAATTGTTGATTGAACACGGCGCGGATCTAAACGCACGTGATGATACCGGACAAACACCGTTGGATTACGCCAAGAAAGCGAAACGGAAATCGGTTGCAACATTTCTAACAAAATTAATTCATTAGTATCAGGACTTACGCATTTTTCTATGATAACTACGTATTACGCACTGCAGGTGGGGTTTAAAACCCCGAAGAAACACTTTCTTCGCATTGGATTTTAGCGTTTGCAAAAACCCGGCAAGGGGGGCTGCGTAAGTCCTAAGTATAATAGGAGAAAATATCGTGTCATTAGAAAATGGAAATTTCGTCAAAGTCGCTGCCCTCAGTGAAGTCACAGAAGGGAAACCGAGAGCAGTCAGAGTTGAAGGGCATAGCATTGCCCTCTTTCAGCATGAAGGCAATGTTTACGCGACAGATAACCAGTGTCCGCACATGGGATATCCATTGGTGAGAGGTCGCGTCAGGAAAGGTGTTTTATCGTGTGATTGGCACGGTTGGAGTTACGACATGGAAGGTGGCGGATGTTTCACTGGCGGTTGTGATGACCTTGCCACATTTCCTGTTGAGGTTCGCGACGGTGATATCTATGTAGATGTCGGCAGCGGTGGAAAGAAACGCGACGATGCGCATTTTCTTTTATTGAAAGAGGGCTTGCTATCGCATGACAGCTGGACGCTTTCTAAGGCTATTGCCATTATGTTAGCGAGAGGCGTTTCGGAAGCAGAGACGTTGGAGATCATGGTCAAGCACATGGGGCGCCATATCTCTACAGATGAAGATGCCTTCAATGGTGGTAGAAAGTTAGCAATGATGATGAACGGGCTTAAGGTCGCTCACATGTATCAGCCCGAAGACCGACTCATTCCGCTGATGATGTCTGCCTCCGGTGCTGCAGGGAGTCTCGGTGATCGACCTGACCGTCAACCGCTGCCGCCCCCTGTTGACTGGGAAAGACTCGAAAGCTGGATTAGAGTCTTTACCACCGATAAAGAGTGGGAAGGTATCGAAAAATGTCTGATCACCGCGCGACATTTGGGTGGACACGATGAGAAGATTATCCCACTTTTCTTTGAATGTGCGGTTGAGTCTTTCTTTCTCAATCATTCTAATAATCTCATCAATCTTGCACACTTGGCTGAGTTGCAAGAACAATTCGGATGGGAGTTAACCGGCGAATTAGTCTGTAGCCTCGGTGCAAAAACTCTTGGGCAAGGACGGGGTAGACCGGGTGAACTTCACCGTGAAGCCATCCAAAAGATGGAAGAAATTGACCCTATCTTTGATGAGCTGCCACAGGAAAAATCAGCCGAGACTGCTGTTGATTACGACGAAGACAAATTTTCCGCAGCACTCGTGAGTGGTGATCTTGACGAAGTTTTTGATGCTGTAACGGAAAATCTGACCGCAGGAGTCCCGATTAACGCGCTCGCGACAACTATGGTTATGACAGCAGGGGATAGGATGGCGCGGACGCCTGTGAATATGAGTCCGGGGTGGTGGGACCTGAAAGATGAAATGGAGTTGGGATCAACTGTGAGAAAGGTGCTCCGGTATGGTGGTACCAAAGTCGCTGCGAAGGCACTTTACCATGCCGCGTGGCGGTTCTTCAACAACCGATGGCTCAACATTCGACATCAACCGATCACAGAGGTGAGAACGTCTACAACCTCTATAGCACTGGATGAAGACACGGCAATCGCCGAAATTTTGGATGGCATTGAATCTGTCCGCATCCAAGAAATTGGGCGGCGTACGCGTGAGTATTTGAATGCCGGGTATTCAGCAGAACGATTAATGGCTGAAATAGGACTGTGTATCCTCAAGGATGATAACGGCGACGATCTCCTCAGTTCAATCTATATTGTGTCTGATGAGTGGAAGACGTGTGCGTCACATCCTGCCAGAAATCAGTTGATAGTCGGGTTAGCACGCTGGGCAACCGATATCCGCAGAAATGCTGGAAACGATTCCGCTGTCCAGACGGCGCACCGTTTCGCACGCGGTGAAACCGCGACGGAACTCTACGAGTAGCACGATTTCCGGGTATAGCACGCTATCCGCTACTGCAGGGTTTTGCTTGGGCATTTCTGCGGGGTTTGTAACCCGGCTATTTACTGCAGGCGGGGTTTGTAACCCCGCCATTGTCCAAGTAAAATGTTACACTTTTTACCTTTTTTTCGTAGAAAAAAATTAGGAAAAAAGTCTATGAACCCTTGCAGACATTATGGTTACGCCGATACCGATTATACGCTCAATGTTACACAAGTGTAACATTTTTAGGTTTTGTATTGTCAAGGCACCCCCCACTGAAGTAGGGGGCTTGTGCTTCGTAGCAGTTCGCGTTTCCTCGGAAACGTCTTACGTCTGCTCCACAACGGGATCACAGGCAGCCCGCAAAATGTTGATCGCAGCGTTGATGTCTCTGTCGTGGTCGGAACCACATTCAGGACACCTCCACTGTCTATCGGAAAGTGTAAGATTTTCGTTGTGATGCCCGCAGACTGAACACGGTTTGGTTGTGGCTGTCCAAGGTCCGGCTTGAGCGAACTCACGATTATGTTTGAAACACTTGAACGCCAATATCTCGACAAACTGTCCAAAGGAAAGGTCGGAGACCTTCCGGCCCCAGAGCCGTTTCATGCCGTTAAGGTTTAGCGTCTCCGTCGCGATAACGTCAAACCTGCGGCACAAGTCTGTCGCAAGTTTGAAATGCCAATCTCGGCGTTGGTTGCTGATATGTCGATACAATCGTGCAAGTTCACGGATGGCACGCCACCAATTATTAGAGCCCTTAACTTTACG
>JAGFCB010000315.1 GCA_022394775.1 Candidatus Poribacteria bacterium | reverse complement strand
GTTGCGCTGCCATCGGTATGGAGGGTAACTTCAACCATCGATCCATAGCCGGCAGAGATCTCGTCAATTGAGTTATCGACTAACTCTTTGATCAGGTGATGCAGCCCTGTAGGTCCGGTACTACCGATGTACATACTAGGACGTTTACGAACAGCTTCCAATCCTTTAAGTACTTGGATATTTTTCGCTGTGTAAGAAGATGCCTTTGCCATATATCTACCCCTTTCGTCAACTTCTGTTACTAACTTCTACTAAAGTTTGGACAATTTTACGTGCAACGAGGCAGAACAGAGGTTATCCTTTCAGAAATCACCACAATTTTGAAAGGAGAAATAATGCCCCTCATATTCTGCCTCAGCCATATTTTAACTGATTTTCGTCCGTTATTCAACCGTCAAAACTTCACCCTGTTTAGCACATTTATTGTAGGGTTTATCACCGCTCCCCGCAGTGAGACGGTGACTGACATTTATCAAGCAGCTCGACCGCAAACCGGTTACCACTCTTTGGTGAAGTTCCTCTCCCGTGGCAAGTGGGATACCGATGCGGTTGCTCAACATCTGATTAAGTTACTGCAAGAGTGGTTTGACAATTGGGTCTACGTTTACGATGAGACCCAAGCGATAAAGACCTCCGACAAGCAATTTGGAGTTCACTTTTTTAGAAATCATCGCTACCACAAGCGCAATAGAAATCAATCGAAGTTTCACTCAGGCCATCAGTTTGGCGCGTTGGGGTTGCTTTGTAGCACGGTGACTGAGACGATACTGTTTCCGGTTTGGGTCAAACTGATATGTCCCAAGACAAAGCAAGATAGTAGCAACGCTGTGCTGAAGCGGATATGTACGCATATTCCCTGTGGACTGATTATCTTTGACCGGGGGTTCAATCGGCGCAAAGTGTTTGACTGTGTGCTTAAAGCCAAACATCATCTGTTGTGTCGTGCCAAGTCCAACGCGGTCTTCTACCGGTTGGCTGATGTCGCTAAGTGTCCCAAACGGGGACGCCCCAAGAAGTATGGCAAACGGCTACACCTGCCATATCTACGGTATGCACCGATTGACATTGACAACAAACGGTATGCCATTGCATCGGTCGTCGCACTTACCAAAATGTGTCCACAGCCGGTGCGGCTGGTCGTGATGCGAACCCAACCCAAAAAGGCAAAGACGTTTCGATACTTCTGTGTGTACACCACTGACTTGAATCTGGATTTACCTCGGATTGTGCGATATTATCAGAAAAGATGGACGATTGAGACCGCTTTTCGCGACGTTAAACAACACTTCGGGTTTGACACCTATCGGGTCAAATCCAAAAAAAGCATCAGTCAATGGGTACAACTCAGTTTTGTCGCTGTGTGTCTGACCCAATGGGTCTTTACCGTCATTGCTAACACAACCCAGCCAATAACCGTTGAGCGCGTGTGTCAGGAATTGGGCATTGATTGGTATCGACCTAAGAAGTTGACACGCGGGTTGATGCTGCGCTATCTACGCGCTTTAATGGTCAGCAGACTATTTTCTGCGACAACTTCTAAAAAAACTAAATCGCCCAATATGCAACAGACCTGTGACAAACATGCATGAAGCCAATACAAATTGTCTAAACTACAGTA
>JAGFCB010000015.1 GCA_022394775.1 Candidatus Poribacteria bacterium | reverse complement strand
GTAGAGAACAGTAAAGTACCCGCACTCCCTAAACCCAGATTTTTGATGAACTTCCGGCGATTGATGTAGTCTGATTCGGATGTTACCTTATTTTCAGGGATTTCCCACCCTTTTGGGATCTTAATATATGCCATGGGATTTTCCTCCGCTGCAATTCGATTTAATCGTCTTCTTTATTTTTCGTAGAAGACGGAGAGCGACACCTCAGAATACCGCAAATCTAACACAATAGTCTGTCAAATAGTATATCCGATTTACATCTGAAATGCAACTTAAACTCCGACTTGCTTGATACGTCCAGTTGACTTACCACAAACCTTACCGGTTCTAAATTCTTTATATGTTTGTTGAAATTTGCTTTGATTTTATTGGAAAAAACGACTCTCAACCAAGACGTATTTGTCTTATAAGAGCGATATTGATTTTAACCGAGTTGACGATAGCGATTTGATATTGAAAAGTTAACGTCAAATACTTTGCTATGCGCAACTTTTCAAAATTTTTGGTGTATAATATGGGGAGATCATTTTTTTTTGCAACTTTTTGAGATTTTGGTGTATAATACTTTGAAAGTTTTTTGTTCGATTTCTATTTTCTGATAAAACAACGGAGTTTATTAGACAATGTTGCAAAAACATCGTCAGGTCCTTATCTTGATTGTGGGGTTATTGTACATCTATTCGGTGTGCCCATTCCTCTGTGCAACTTTTGAACAGAAGTTCTGCCACGACACGTCTCAAAAATTGCTGAGTGGAGATACCAGAACTCGTTCAACTTGCTGCCAAGCTACCAAGACAGGGACAACCGATGAAGCCGAAAGTCCATCAGAGAGTCGTAAACTGTGTTGTTCTGCCGACTTAGAACTGGTTTTTCCAGATGACAGGCACAACGTCCACGAATCCCGTGAATTGATCGAGCAGAGCCTTGTATCGGTCCTTCCAATCTCAACAACTTTGTCTGTTTCCCGGCAGGCATCGTTCCAAGTTCTTTCCGAACCTTTAACCTCCGCGTTTTTCCCCGACAATTCTCTGTCCCGTAGAGGTCCCCCGTTTCTTCAGTGCTAAGTGAGTTCCACAAGGAATTCTTTAAGTACTCCCTTATTTTTTTCTTCCAATACTTTTACAAGATTGTTTTTCCGGCTTCTTTTTCTGAAAGTTGTTAGGATTTACGCAAAAAGCAGCAATTTCAGCATTTTAACCCCCTAAATCCCCTTATCAGGGGACTTTGAGAGGAAATGCGTAAGTCCTAAGTTGCTCTGGAAAACTGTCAATAGACCTGTAGCGCGAGGTCTTGCGCCTCGCTGTGCTACAATACTTTTCGGATGGTATAAATCACAAATTATGAAAATGCGTTTGTTTTTTTACACGATGTTGCTCAATTGGGTGTTTATTTCTTTCGGATTCGCACAAGAGAGTTGCCCCGCTTGAAGCAACCCCGTCTTACCGCCCAGCGGTATGATGAGTGAAGTCAGTTTGGCTTCAAAAGAGATAGATCAATTTCAAGTAAATGTCAATATGTTAGTATCCCCTGATGCCCAAGGAGGTCATCTTTCATCAGAAGGACTTTCACCAACAGGAGAAGTAATACCCGTTCCTTCGCATAGGCACCGTGTCGCGTTGAGTACGTACCGGATGGATGTTGGATTACAATACCTGCTTAACGATCAATGGACGTTGCAAGCAAACATTCCGTATGCAGTCAAAAACCAGGAAGCGAGTATCGAATGGATTGATCCGGTCAGTCCTGAAGAGAGGACTGCGATTTTACGGAGTCGAGATATCCATCATCGAAATGAGACCTATACTGGATTATCGGATTCTGATCTGTTCTTAGGGTATAAGATGCGTGGACTCTTTAGAACTGGTGATGTTCTGTCTGCTCAGTTGGGTACAACGATTCCAACCGGCAAAACCGAAGAGAATCCGTGGAAACTTGGAGATGCAGGTATTGAACACCTCCATATCCAATTCGGGAGCGGTACCTTTAACCCGATTACCAATTTGCGGTACAGCGCGCCTCTCTATCGGGGTTTGATGATCACGGCTTCAGGGCGTGGAATGTTTCCATTCTATGAAAACAGTAAGACTTATCGAGGTCCAGTGGAGTTGAGTTATACCGCTGGTTTTACGTATCGTTTCTTTGATTGGCTTTCATTTAACGGAAACTATCTCGGATTTTATCAATCCGCTGCCGCCTGGGATGGCGAACGTGATATTAATACTGGGCTGCGTTATAGCATGACAGCACTGGGTATGTCTGTGGTAACGCTAAACGATATTTCCGTGTCTGCTAATGTTATGTTTCCGTTGACGCAAGAGACGCTTTATGATGCAGGCGATGCAATCGAATTCGGGACTTTAGTTTCTGTGGCTACGTCTTATCCATTTTAATGGAAATGGGACTTACGTAGTCCCATTTGCAGGCGGGGTTTAAAACCCCGCCTGCAGTGCGAATAGAGATAGGACTTACGCAGCCTCGTTTGTAGGGTTTTGCAAACGCTAAAATCCAATGCGAAAAAGTATTTCTGCAGGGTTTTTAGGGAAACACCCCGCCTACAGTGCTTTAATAGAGGAATAACGCTGAACAGCCAGTCAGGCAAAACGAAAAAGGAGAAAAAGATGAAAACGAAATTGACGCGGCGAATTGTCGCATCTTTCTTGGCAATTACAGCTGTGCTACTGCTCTCAATTTTTTCGATTAATGCAGAGGACGCACACAAAAAGCATGGCGAGCATCAACATGGCGAGCATGCAACTGCTGATGACAAAGTTCGTTGTGCCGTTGATGGT
>JAGFCB010000172.1 GCA_022394775.1 Candidatus Poribacteria bacterium | reverse complement strand
GGTGCATCGTAGATACTATCGAAAAGTGTTTGGTCCCAGCGCGACAAGAAATTTTCAGCATCAGCATCTAAACCTGTTATAAAAGTACAAAGGATCAGACTGCATATAAACCACGGTTTGAAGTATCTCGCGAAGGCGTAACTAACATATCTATACTGCATGATGAAATTCCCTTGACCTATGACGTTGTGTCTCCTATAATTTCGCGAAGCAAAAAATTCTACCTTGCAATATCAGATTGGAGATAAAAAGATGCAGATACGCAATGCCGTGGTTGAGTATAATTTAGCGGAAGCGGCGGCGATGCTCAATATCTCACCCGCAGTTCTCAAATGGGCAGTCAACGCTGAGCATCTGCAGTGTTATTATCAACGTGGCAAAGTCTATTGGTTTCATGAAGCGAGTATCTGTGCCAATCAGGAATTGCTCACACAAGGGGATTATCTCACCGAACTCCTAAACGCGTTTTCGCTTTCAGAGACTACCACGGAGCCTGACGCTCAGGGAGCGGATCCACCGTCCAAGCCATCCGATCCATAACTTATTCTTCCATTTCCTTAGGACTTATACAAATTTGATAGGCGCGCTGGTGCAGCGCGCCTACCGGAAAATAGTTTGAATTCTTCCCATTTCCGTTAGTTTGCTTTCAACTTGCCCCAAGTAGTAGCGAGTTTCCCTTCTGCTTCTACTGCGGTGAGCGTTGCGCCAAGCCCATTGTTCATGATATCAAGGACTTCTTCCTCAGTCAGACCGCGTTTCCAGAGGTTAAAGTCATCCATCAGTCCGGTGAAAGAACGTTGGTTGTCGATGTTGAAACCGACGCGCGCGCCCTGCCCCCAATTGTCGGCGATAAGCGTGTCAAGGCGAGCTGCTTCTTCACCGACCTTTTCACCGTTGATGTAGAGCACGGCTAATGCGTCAGCGTGGCTGTACGTGCCAGCGTAATGCTGCCATTGATTGGCTTTGTTTTCACCTGCGCGGATATCAAATATTGTCCGCCCGGGGTTTGGTCCCCGATTGAGCCAACGAAAGTTTCCATCGCCGCGTGCTTCTGGGTGTACAACCCACGTGCCATCGGTTGCGCGGGCATTGAAAAGTGCCATATCCGATACGGATTCAACGTTAATCCATGCGAGGAGACTCATGCCTTCGGTGGGGATGTCTTCAGCCTTAACATTGGGACCGTCTAAATCGAGGAAGCTGTTGGCTGCGAAATGTCCGGCTTTGCCGAATTTTCCATCATTGGATTGTGTGACATCGCCATTAATTTCGCCATCGTAACCGCGTCCAGATTTCTCAAGGACAGTGTTTCCATCAAAGTCTTCGTAGTCGAAATACAGGACCAGATCCGGATCTAAAATTTGCGCGGATGCATCCTGAATTTCTGCCGTAAGCATACAGAGCGTGCCTATGAGAAATAAGCACATTAGATAAGGGGTTAGCATAAGATTTCGTTTCATTGTTTTCTCCTTAGATGAACCATTCCGTTTTCATCTTATTTCGACGTCTTGAGTTTTCCCCAGGTCGTTGCGAGTTTCCCTTGTGCTTCGACAGCGAGAAACGCGTCGACACCATCGTCCATAATCATATTAACCTCTTCCTTTGTTAAGCCACGTTTCCAGACGTTGAGGTCATCCATCAGTCCAGTGAAAGGACGCTTGTTATCGATGTTGAAGCCGACACGCGCGCCTTGGCCCCAGTTGTCGGCGATAGGCGTATCGAGGCGAGCATCTTCTGCACCGACTTGTTTGCCGTTGATGTAGAGCACGGCTTTTGCGTCAGCGCGACTGTAGGTGCCAGCGTAATGCTGCCATTGATCGGCTTTGTTTTCGCCTGCGCGGATATCAAATATCGTCCGCCCGGGGTTTGGTCCCCGATTGAGCCAACGATAATTTCCGTCGCCCCGTGCTTCTGGGTGTACAAGCCAAGTGCCATCGGCTGCGCGGGCGTTGAAAATAGCCATATCTGAGATGGATTCAACATTAATCCAAGCCACGATACTCATGCCCTCGATAGGAATATCATCAGGGTCAACATTGGGACCATCTAAATCGAGGAAGCTGTTGGCTTCAAAATGCGCAGCTTTTCCGAACTTCCCGTCATCGGATTGTGTGATATCCCCATTGATCTCACCGTCGTAGCCACGTCCGGATTTTTCAAGGACGGTTTTACCTTTGAAGTCTTCGTAATCAAAATATATGACCAAATCCGGGTCTAAAGCTTCAGCGGACGTATCTTGGATTACTACTGCCGTAAGTACACAAAGCATACCTATTAGAAATAGGCACGTCAAGTAAGGGTTTAGTCTGCAAATCGGGTTTATAAATCTTAGATTCCGTTTCATCTTTCGGGGTCCTCCTTATAGATGAACTCTTCCTTTTATTTTGAGGTCTTAAGTTTTCCCCAAGTGGTCGCGAGTTTCCCTTGTGCTTCGACAGCAAGGAAAGCGTCAACACCGTCGTTCATAATCATATTGACTTCTTCTTCTGTCAAACCACGTTTCCAGATGTTAAGATCGTCCATGAGTCCCGCAAAAGGACGGTTATTGTCGATGTTATAGCCGACGCGTGCGCCTTGATCCCAGTCGGCTGCGATAGGTGTACCGACGCGTGCCTTTTCCTCACCTGCATTTTTGCCATTGATGTAAAGCACGGCTAATCCATCAGCACGACTGAATGTGCCAGCGTAATGCTGCCATTCATTGTCTTTGTTGTCGCCAGCGCGAATGTCAAAGATAGTTGCACCGCCAGGACTCCGATTGAGCCAACGATAGTTTCCACCGCCCCGTGCTTCAGGGTGGACAAGCCATGTGCTGTCGCCAGCGCGGGCGTTGAAGATTGCCATATCAGCAACGGCTTCAACGTTAATCCATGCTACAATAGTCATCCGTTCAG
>JAGFCB010000084.1 GCA_022394775.1 Candidatus Poribacteria bacterium | reverse complement strand
TAGCACTCCGCTGGAGTGCGGTCGCTTCAGCCCGCTTTTCTATAGATATATTGCTCCGCTGGAGCAAAGAGACTTCTTGGCACCGAAGGGCGTGGTGTGTTTTTTGTAGGAGCGAGCTGTGCTCGCGAGTGTTTTGGGGTATAAATCAGATATCGCGAGTAAAACTCGCTCCTACAAGGAGGGTGGGAAGCTAATAAACATCAGCATTCCAACCATCCTATGGTCATTTGATACTATTTCACTATCAACATTTTTCTTGTAGCAGTGAAATCTCCTGCAGTGAGCGTATAAAAATACAAACCACTCGCGACAGATTCCCCTGACTCATTTTTGCCATCCCAATACGCTGCACGGTTCCGACGCTCATAGATGCCAGCAACCTGATGTCCGAACACTAACATCCGAACCAACGCACCATCGGCAGCATAAATATGCACCGTGACCTCCGCAGGTGCCGCAAGGTGATACGGGATCCACGTTTCAGGATTGAACGGATTCGGATAGTTCGCAAGCAACGCCGTCTTTTCTGGAAGTAACGATGCTAAAAGTCGTTGGAGGTTTTCGATGCCCTGTCGGAAAACGAGCGACCCGTCATTTTCAACCGATGCCTGCGCGATCCATGCCTGAACCATTGCCGGATCCAATTCCGAATTGTCTATAACAGTAACATTGGAAGGCGCAGCCGCCGTCGATCCGCCGAAATTTTGGGCAACAATGATGAGGTCCAAAACGTTAATAGTGCCATCGCCGTTCACGTCCGATTGGCGGTTGACAGATGCATCAGAACCCAAGTGTCCTGCCACCAGAATCAGATCCAGAACATTTACCAGACCGTCCTGATTGACATCCGAAGCCGGATACTTGCGGCCTTCTATGGTGATAACAATTTCAGGAACTTCTGAAAGGATCGCTTCACCGCTACTGGCACCAGCAAAGAAATTGTTAAACGTTACACGGGTTTCTCCGACAGCCTTCGCTTTGAACGTTACCAATAGCAGCGTACCTGTACCACTACCACCGCCCTTAAGCTTCGCCGTGCTAATACCGGTAATTTTACCCGCTGTGTTATCAATTTCGCCTTGCAGAAAGAAAGTATCTCCAATTTTCACATTCAGAAAATCGCCTTGGCTTACCTCAACCGACTCAAGAACATCCGAGTCAAAGGCAATATCAGTCTGCCACCCCGCTAAATCCGTAACACCATTCGCATTGAGAAGGAGGTTGAAGGTATCGCCGAGGTGAACAGGTGTTACATCCGTAGAAAGGGAGAAGGGTCCATCACTCACATCTAAGGGCAACGGATCACCCACAGTAATAATCATATCAGGTGGACGAGAAGCAATTGTCTCACCCGTACTGGAACCGGCTTGAAACTTCCGTAGTGCCAACCGACTCTCCCCATTCACCTTTGCTGTGAACGTGACTGACAACAGTGTGCCTTCACCACCAACCCCACCTTCGGAAATCCGTGCCGCACCTATACCGTCGATTCTACCGGTTGTATTATCAATCGTGCCTTTCAAAAAGTGGGTACGTCCACCACTCTGCTTCAGAAAATTGCCCTCGCTTATGTTGTTGACTTTTAGCACCGCCGGATCAAATACGATATCACCTTGCCATCCTGCTAAGTCGGAGATATTTTCCGCTTTGAGTTGAACAGTGAACCTATCGCCAACCTGAACCTGTGTCGCCGCTGTGGAAAAGGAAAACCTGTCACCGGGCGATAATACTGTATATTCAGCATCAGGGGCAAATCCGAAATGGGCAGCTCCCGCCCACCCGCCTTGAGAGTCAAAAACTGCGACTAACAAAACATTTTTGCCTTGTTTCAATGTGACGGGGAAGAATACTTCGTAATCGTTATCCCACCCGTGATATTTCTCGTTGATCAATTTTCCGTTAAGCCAAACCTTGTGAGCATCATTGCTGCCAGCAAACATCGTTGTCTGCTGTTCTCTGTGTGAATGCAAGATAATAGAGCCGTACATAACTCTTCGCCGGAGGCTGTCATCAATACCAAGAGCTCTCACCAATTTTATTGTATTCTCGCCATGAGCATCAATTTTTTGGGAAGTCCACACATTATTTCCGACGGGTTCACCCTCCGTTGCTCCTTTAGTAGCAACACTTAGCTCCGTCACTTTACCTCCGCTTGATTGTGCCAGCAGATCCCTGCCATTGTGAAAACCTTCTCCCGGAAGTACCACCCACAACCACGGTCCTACTATTTTCGGACCTCCTTGCAGGAGCGCACTTGAGTTGCCTTGAAACCTAATAACCGTCTTCTCGGACAACCCTTCCAAAGGTGAAAAGTCAGATACGGCGTTGTTACGAAGGTCTAACTGCTCCAAGTTGGTTAACCCTGCCAGCGGTGATACATCCGAGATGACGTTGTTTTGAAGGTACAACTCTTTCAAACTCTTCAACCCGGCTAAAGAAGATATATTTGATATGACGTTGCCATCAAGATTTAGATGTGTTAAACTTTTTAAAGAGGTCAGAGGTGACACATCCGATATTAAGTTATCATGCAACGTTAAAGATTGCAGTTGCGTGAGCTCTGCCAAACCAGAAATATCTGAAATACCAGTGTGGTTGATTACCAATCGTTTCAAATTTTCTAACCCCTTCAGAGAGGGTAGCGCATCTATCCTTTTATCGTGACCGAATTCTATCCATCGGAGCCCTGGTAATTTTGCCAAAGGTGAAAAGTCAGCGATAAACGTGTTCCGGGCTTCGATACCTTCCAAACTTCTGAGACTTGAAAGGGACGACACATCCGATACCGGATTGTTTGCAATCCCTATCCCGTTTAACTTGGTTAAGCCTTTCAGCGGAGATAGGTCCCTTATCTCGTTCTCCTCAAGTCCCAACCAGTCTACGTTGATTAAACCCGCAAGCGGCGAGACATCGGTTATCCGATTTCCGCGCAGCTTAATGTTATTGAGTCGGATTAAGTTTCTAAGCGGAGATAAGTCGGATATAGAATTACGCCGAAATTCTATCCGTTCCAACTGCGTCGCAGCCTCCAGCCCCGTTAAATTGCTAATCCCAGCATCATCCGCCTCAATTCGCTCTAACCTTGCCATGTCGCCCGCTGTAATCACCGCCCCGGGGGATTTACCGAGTCTCTCCTCAATGACAGCGCGGAGGTTCGGATCCGGGATAGAAACCAGATCACCAGGGCGATAGTCAACCCCCGGATCAACAGGCTGTATTGTCGTATCGTCCGGCGAATGCAGCGCAGCAACCACACCATCAAAATTGGAGGTCCACGCATCGCGCTTCACATTCCCGCCTTCACTCTCTAACGCAGACAACCCTAAACCCCGCAAACCCGGATTCTCACGAATCTTCTTAAGGAACATCTCCGTTTCCATACCGACAGCAGCGGCAGCGTGCGCCGCATCTAAAGGTCCCTGAAACGCCTCGTAGAACCGATGCACCGGCTCAATGCCGCCAAAGACACCACCTGTCTCTTCCAAAGCCTCCCTATAACGTTCTGTGTCCTCCGCCACAAGTGCATCCATCTCTGATTGTTCTACATACAGCCGTAACGCTTGAGCCTTCGCAGGCGTGTCGGGTTGCCTCAAAACAACTGCACGCACCTCATCCTCAAACGTCTGCATCCCTTTTGTGTGGCAACCGATGCAGGAGAGACCGTTCCGCACCACCGGATCACTCGCCGCCAAGTTCCGCACGATTTTTATCGGCGCCGCATCTATCCGATTCCCTGACGCATCGGAGATATAATATCCCTGCAAACCGTTGGGGAGATTGAAGACGACTTCGCCACCGTCATGCTTGAAAGTCAACGGATGGGTCAGAACATCCTGCACACCGGAACTGCCCGCAAAGTCGTAACTTTTCCAATACGCACCATATCGGGAGGTATGCCGCTCCACGACGCGGTTATTATTTGACACCCCAGATTCGTTGAAACCTGCACGCCAGACGCGAAGACCAGGCGCGCTTTGAAGATTTCCCGCAACATTAACTTCCAAGCGTTCCTCTAACGCCCGATCTGTATCCGGAAGCCCAAGAATATCGTGATACAATGGGGGTAACGACGCAGTCGCAAGAAACCAATCGGCATGCACAAACGGCACCTGACAGTCCATTTCTGAACGCAAATTCGCCAGTTTTGTGTGGAGACCGGCTTGGGTTTCTGGATCAAACTCAATCTGATACGGGTACTCCGGTTCAATCTGTGTCCACGCCTCATTTCTATCCCACTCATAACGGCGCAGATCAATATAAAAAATCGTCTCTCGCTCATCAATCGGCGTTGGATTGATGACATCAAACTCCCAAGACAGACTGTTTATCAGCTTTGAGAGTGCCCGCTGATAGGCACGCAGTGCCTCCGGGCTTTCGCCAGCGTTATAGAGATGCGTCAGCGTAAAGTAGCGAGCGGACGAACGATCAAAGGCAGGTAACGACTGAACATGATCTTCAATCACCGTAAGCATCGCATCGGTGGTAATGAAGTTGACATCATATTGCACTTCCCAATTCGGTGCCCCGACTTCAATCCACCGGCGAATCGTCCCAAGAGCCTCAACCGATAGAGCAGGTCTCCCGGACGGCATTCTCGGTCTTTCGGGTGTGTCCTCAATTAAACGCTTGTAGAACTCGGAAGCATTGGGATTGCCAGGGATAACGGTTCTGGTTGCAATAAGCGATGTCCACTCAATGCTCAAATCCTCGCTAAAGTGACCGTGTTCTCCGTGGCATACCGAGCAGTTGCTTTGAATAATAGTGTATGCCTCTTGCGCAAGGTTTTCTTGCGCCTGCGCGGTTCCAAATCCCAGCACAACGAATGTTAAGATAACAAAAAAAAGATACTTGCTTACCTTCATAATCATCAATCTCCTCCAACAGGCGATGAATCGCCCTACTGCAAACGGGCTGCTTGTAGTAGTGCTATTTATCGCACGTCCGCTAACTATATCATTAAACTCTTAAGCTGCATCAAACCTCACCGAAAGCATAGTGATAACTTACTTATAGTTTGTATCAAATGACTTCATGAGTTAAACTCATCGTATGCGTTAACCTAACAGATAGATGTATTTGCATCCCCAACACGCTCTTCATAGAGGGCACTATGAAACGCGAAAAGGATACTGCTGTTAGATGTGTTTACATAGCACTCCGCTGGAGTGCGGTCGCTTCAGCCCGCTTTTCTATAGATATATTGCTCCGCTGGAGCAAAGAGACTTCTTGGCACCCAACGGCGTAAATGCCAAGTATCTCTTTGACGATGATACGTCCCTCGCCGCTGGAGCAAAGAGACTTCTTGGCACCCAACGGCATGGTGTGTTTTTTGTAGGAACGAGCTGTGCTGGCGATTGTTTTCGGGTATAAATCAGGGATCGCGAGTAAAACTCGCTCCTACAAGGAGGGTGGGAAGCTAATAAACATCAGCGTTTCAACTATCCTATGGTCATTTGATACTATTTCCTTATCAGCATTTTCCGCGTGGCAGTGAAATCGTCTGCGGTGAGTGAATAGAAATAGACACCACTCGCAACAGACTCACCCAGTTGATTGCGACCGTCCCAATACACCGCACGCGTCCGTTGTTGATATACGCCCGCGGGTTGGTGTCCTAAGTCTAAAATCCGAACCAATGCACCGTTCACCGCAAAAATCCGTAGAGTGACTTTAGCAGGTGCAGCGAGTTGATACGGGATCCATGTCTCAGGATTAAATGGATTCGGATAGTTCGCAAGCAATGCAGTCTCCTCTGGCATCAACAACACTAAAAGCCGTTGGAGATTTGTAATGCCGCGCTGGAATGCCAACGATCCATCATTTTCTGCTCGTGCTTGTGCGATCCAGTCCCGTATCCTCGCTGGATCTAATTTCATATCACCCATAGCAAGGACAGGGGGTGCAGCAGAAATCCCGCTGAGTTCGCCGAGGTGTTGTGCCACAAGAATAAGGTCTGAGATGTTGACCTTTCCATCCCCGTTTACGTCCGTCCCTATGTTGGTGGGTTTCGCTTTTCCGATGTCTTGTCCTATCAGAATCAGATCCAGAATGTTTGTGATCCCATCTCTATTCACATCATAAGCGGGAACGTCAATCGAGACTTTTTTATCGGGGTGGTTCACCGTATATTCTGCATCTTTGGCAAAACCAAAAAACCCGCTAAAAGCCCCATGTCCCCGATTGCAAACAGCGACTAATAACACATTTACGCCTTTTTTCAGCGTAGCAGGGAACGCATCTTGGAAATCGCCAGCACCCCGAAGCACGGGGTTGTAGTGAACCAATTCACCGTTAAGCCACACCTTTACCTCATCATCGCTCCCAGCAAGCATCGTCGTCTCCTGCTTACGCGGGGAATTCAACGTGACAGAACCGTAAACAACATGGTCATAGATTGCAGAACCCGATCCCCAACCGAGGGCATCTGTCATCTCATTGAGGTTATCCCCACCCGTGGAGGCGAGGGTATGTACCTCCCAGACACTACTTCCCACAGACTTTCCTTCCGTCGCGCCAAAGGTAGCCACCTTCACCTCCGTAGCCGCGCCTTTACTCGCTTTCGCTAACAGATCCGTGTGGTCAAGGCGTGCCCCAGGGACAATCACCCATAACCAAGGTCCCTCTATTTTCGGACCGGCTTCTGGGAAAGCGGAATTAATGAAATCCGAGTGCGAGATTGATGTGCTCTCACGGAATTTTTCTAAACTCGATACATCCGATATTGGATTTTCAGTAAGTCCCATCCATGCCAAGTTGGACAAGGATGTGAGCGAGGATACATCCGTTATCCGATTCTGACTCAGGTCTAACCAAGTCAGGTTAGATAACGTTGAAAGCGGAGAGACATCTGAAATCGTATTGTGGTGCAGGTCAATCCAAGTCAACCCGTTTAATTCCTCAAGAGGCGATATATCCGATATTTCATTACCCTCAAGACCGAGGCGTGTCAACCCCGTTAAACTCGCCAAGGCAGAGATATCGGCAACTTCATTGCCAGGGAGGTAGAGCGCTTTCAGACTCGTTAACCCCTCCAACGACGAGAGATCCGATATTTCTCCACCGCAAATGCTTATCTCTTGCATCTTTGGTGATTCCGTCAAAGGAGCGAGGTCTAATATCCGCGTACCCCAAGAATGAAAGTACCTCAGACTGATGAGTCCTGTAAGTGGCGACAGATCAGCCACAGGATTGTGGCTCATATTTATCCCATCAAGTTTCACTAAACCCGCAAGCGGAGACCAGTCGTCTACAATGTTATGTCCAAAATTTACCCACCGTAAGTTAACTAACCCCGCAACCGGTGATATATCAGATATCAAGTTATGCGACATATGTAATCCACCTAAGTTGATTAACCCTTTAAGAGGTGATATATCGGATATGGTATTATCTTCCAATTCTATGTGATGCAATCTAAGCAATTCCGCAAGCGGCGATATGTCGAATAGCAAATTATGGTTAAGTCTCAGGTCGTCAAGATTTATTGCCGTTTCAAGCCCCGTCAAATCGCTAATGCCTCTGTTATTAGCATCAAGGCGGGTCAACGTTTCCATTTCCTCCACCGTAATCCGGGCATCCAGTGCCTTACCGAGTGCCTCATTAATCGCTTCGCGAAGATTTGTATCAGGAATGTTGACGGTCTGTGCTATTGTCTTCAGCGGAAACACAAAGAACAGTGTCGCACACGCACCAAAGACGAGTAAGTAAATAAAAATCTGTTGTTTCTTAATCAGTCCCATTCAATCTTATCTCCTTTTTCTGCTGCTAACATGTCCCAATCACAAAGAGTAGTTCACAATTGATCTACATTTTTTACCCGTATAATTCCCCATATTCGTAAGTTAAGGGTACCTGAACATTCGGAGAATGTCAACAATTTTTCAAAAGGAAACATGAGTTAGCAGGCGCGGTTTTCAATTCGATTCTTCGCTTAAAGGTAACGCCAGTTTGATAATAGATAGTGTGAGTTCCATAACAGGTCTTTTCTCCCGAGAACCAACTCGCGCCCCTTGTAGTAGCACAAACTTCCCAGTTTGTGTGCTGTGTGCGCAAACTCGGAAGTTTGCGCTACAATGTACTTTTATCAAACTCACATTAAAGGTAGAAATGAAGTGGAGTTGTAATGAGAACTTTATAGGTGGAAAAGTATGAAGTTTGCGAAAATATTCCAATAATTCTATGAAGAACAATTGACAATCAAGACGCGTCTCTCAGCCTGAAAATCCTTGAATTCTGCAAATCCTGATTCAGATAACTGAGTACTGACAGCCAACTATACCTTCTGCTTCGGATTCCAGAACGCACAAATCACTGCCGTAATCGGAATCGCAAGCACCAAGCCGAGCGTGCCAGCCAGCAACCGCACAATCTCCGCGGAGACAACACCGATGCTCAATAACTGCGCAGGCGGCGATTTGAAGAAGTTCAGATCCGGCGCTATAACCGTGACAACAAGGAGCAACTCCACACCGAGATAGGCAAAAACCAGCGTATTCACCATCGTTCCGAGGATGTCCGTCCCGACGTTGAGACCGGAAGCGATAAGTCGCCATGTCGGCATATTTGGGTTCGCTCGGCGAATTTCTTCCATACTTGAGGCCACCTCAATCGCGCCGTCAACTGCGACACCTAACACCCCCATCAACATCCCCGCCAAGAGGATCTGCACGAAATCGAAGGGTGGCGTACGCGTCGCCTCTATAATGTCCGCCGAAATCGCATTCTCTAACCCAGAGAAATGGAGATGTTGCTGCGCAAACAGGACAATCAGACCGGCGACCAAGATGCCTCCCATCGTCCCCAACACAGCTGAAAACGTCTTTCGACTCGGACCGATAACAAACACCAGCGACACAAACGCGACCACACCTGAAGTCAGCGTCACGATGAACACGGCATTCGCACCTCCCGAAATCAACGGCAGCATGAAGAAATAGATAACAGCAGCAGAGATCAGCATCGCACACGCCGTACGGATGCCTTCAATCCGACCGACGAGGATAATCAGGAGCAGCATCCCGCCGACCATCCAAACCAAGAACCGGTCTCTACCGTAATCTTGGACGATGTTAACAAGACTCACCTGATCAGGATCCCCGGCAACACGGCAGAGAATAACGTCACCAGGTTCTGCCGGAATACTCAGCAACGGCATATTGTGGTTCACAATATTCCGCAACACCAAGCGTCTGCCTTTATACATCCCGCTCAGCATCTCCACCTCAAGGATATGATTCTCGCTCTTGGATTCAAAGACACTCAGGACTGTCTTCTCTCCCTGATCCGTCTCACGAATACTATAGGTCTGTTCATATTTAACATCCGAAAGGAGCCAGCGACTATCCTTCCACGGTTTGACGGCGATGGTAACTTCATCAGAGAGCGGAATGTTTTGGGCACCGAACGCCTCACGCAATGCAACAGGAACAACCGCATTGTCCAGATCGCTTATAGCACTGCTATCAATATCAAAAAGGAAATTGCCGTTCGACTCAAGCAGTTGGGTAACTCTACCCTTCGCGTATTCCGACTGCTCCGAGATTGCAGCCGAGAGTCCGTGTGTTCGGTGATACACAAAGATTGTGCCAACCAAAACGACAGCCATCGCAATAGGCACAGCGATACGCGCCTTGCTACGTGGCGGATCGGCACGGAACAACTCTTCTAACTCTTCCTCTGAAGGCAGGTCCTCGTGAATTTCGGATCTGTCTACCTTCGCGTATTGCGTCAGGAACCCCGCAACGGATGCCGCAATCGGAACCGTCAACACCAATCCGATGGTACCAACCACCGCTTGAATAATCGCAACCGCTGTCGCTTCATCGTTGACGAGACGGAGAAATGGATAGAGGTAACCGACTTCAGGGAATTCGATGCGCGGGAGCAGCATCGTCATCATGTGCGCGCCGAGATAGGCAAAGATAAGCGTATCCGCCATCGTCCCCATAATGTCGCGTCCCACATTCAGACCCGCACGGATCGCCTGTCGCACGGTGATATTCGGGTTCACCTGCTTGACTTCATGCACACTTGAGGAGATAGACATACTCACATCCATCATCGCACCGACAGCCCCCAAGATAATGCCCGCAGTCAGGATCCCTGTGAAATCCCAGTGATGTGAGGCGGGTGTCCGCCACAACGCAATTCCGAGCTCAAGGAACCCGAACTCTTGCGCTAACCCTGTCAGTGCCATCGCGTGTTGACTGATGATCGACAAAACACCAACAGCGGCTAAACCGCCGAGTGTACCTATCACACCAGAGATAACCTTGAAACTAAACCCGGTAATAAAAAGAAAAGTCACTAACGTGAGGAGGGCAGCAATTAAAAGCGCGACGCCAATCGGGTTGTAACCACTAATCGTCAGCGGAACCAGTAGATACAACACAGCAAGGGCAGTGACAAACAGCGTCAAAATCGCGCGAACACCTTTCATCCCAGCGACAAGGATCATCAACACACCCAACGTACCCGCCAGATATAACAGGAACGGTGTCCGGAAATACTCTCGCATTGACACCCGTTCAATTCTCGGGTTTTTCGGATCCCTGAGCGGAATATCAAGGAACAGCACATCGCCTTTATGTAACACGCGATCACCGAAGGCGCGTCCCGTCCAGACGTTGTTGACCTGAACGACCTCCCCACGAAATTGCCCGGAGAGAATACGGAAAGACAATACCTGATCCGCTTCGTCACTTGTGTCTATTTTAATAACACGTCCCAAGCAGACCAGCACCTGTAACGCACCATCGTGCGTTAC
>JAGFCB010000145.1 GCA_022394775.1 Candidatus Poribacteria bacterium | reverse complement strand
CGGAGGCCAAACAGGAAGTCGTCCGCAGGGGTGAATTCGTTGTGCGTGTACGTGAGTCTGGTAACCTCCGATCTTTTATAGAGGTGGATGTTCGCTCAAACGTGGAAGGTGAGATCGTTAAAATTCTCGTTGATGAAGGACAAAAAGTTGAGGTCGACCAACCGCTCCTTCGCATTGATGAAAAGCAAATTCTGGAGCAAAAAAAGCAGGCGGAGGCGAACCTTAATGCGCGCAAAGCAGAATTGAAGCGCGCACAACTCCGCATTAAGATTACTGAGAAACAGCAAGAAAGTAATCTCGCACAGGCACAAAATTCTGTCTTAAAAGCACAAGCGACCTTGGATTCGTTTGTCGCAAACACACAACAACGGATAACCGAGGCAGAAACATTGGTCGCAACGACACAGAACTCCCTGGATCAGGATAATATAGCGTTGAAGCAGGCGGAAATTGCGTTAGGACAAGCACAACTCACCCTTGAACGCTCACAGGAAAGTGTTAAATCAGCAAAAATATCCTTTGAAACAGCAGAAGCAGAGCATGAACGTAACAAAGAACTTTTTGATAAAAAACTCATTTCAAAGAAAGCATTAGAGGATTCTCAACGCCAACTTATAGTTACTAAGTCCCAATACGATTCCGCCACCAAAGAAGTTGAATCGCAAAAAGAGACTATAAAATCTCAAGACGAGAATCTCAACGCCCGGAAAACAGCGATCGAAAGCCGGAAATCGACACTTGAACTGAATAAGAAGAACGTTGAGACCCTTAAAAAATCTCTCGCAGCGCAACGGAAACAGTATAAAGCAGAATTGGAGGATTCCCAAACTCGACTTTTGCAGATAGAAGAGACAACGGAAGAAGAAAAAGAGTTGACGGTACATTCAGAGGTCAGCGCACAGGCGAGCTTCCTTCAAGCGGAAAGCCAGCTGAAATCTCAGGAAGAACGCTACGAATGGACAACTGTCACCGCACCTATGGCTGGTACAATTACGCAGCTTATTGTGGAAGAAGGCGAGATTATCACCTCGGGGCGTTCAGCGTTTTCACGTGGCGAAGCGATCATGCGTATCGCTGACCTTGATCAGATGATTGTCAGAACCCAAATCAACCAAGTAGAGATTGGAAAAATAGAAAAACCACAACGTGCTGAAATCACGGTTGATAGCTACCCCGGGCGTGTCTTTCCGGGGAGAGTGAGCGAGATTTCACCGAGCGCGACGCGGCGCGGTCCCGGAAATCAGAGTTCCGTCATCACATTTGAGGTAGATATAGAGGTCATCGGTTCCCCTCCTGAATTACTGCCCGGTATGTCAGCAGATGTCGATATTATTGTGTTTGAAGAATCGGATGTTCTTCAACTACCGATCCCATCTGTGCTGAGTCCAGAAATTTTCACGGTAAAAGCCAACATTAATTCGACAGATCTTGGGCAATTTCAGGAAGGTCAACAGATCAAAATTCGGAATCTGATTGGAAAGGAATTCGCTGGACAGGTCGGTAAAATTGACTCGGAAAAAGCACGTGGTAATCTCGAAATTCTGCTTGAAGGTGATCAGAAGGGTCTCCGTAAAGGTCCAATAGAGATTAGCGTTGTTATCTCTGAGCAAAACGTACTTTCCGATATAGAAGCGGAAGTTAGTAGTGAACGACAATACTTTGTCAAATTAGATACTGGTAAACCGAACAAGAACAAAGAAGAAAAAGGCGTTAAAACCCATATTACAATCGGGCAGCGCAACAACACGCACTTTCAAATTACAGGTGGTTTGAAGGAAGGTGATCGTGTTTTTGTGCCTTCTATGCAGGAATTAACGAAGGGACAAAAATCAGACGAGAACGAAAACAAATAAAAAGTGCTGTTTGTTGGCATAGAAGTACTAATTTTTACGTTCATCAACTTAAGGTTGAGGAGGAAATGCTGTGTTAATAGATGTAAGGGATTTGACGAAAGTCTACCAGATGGGGGATGTGCAGGTACATGCGTTGCGGGGTGTGAGTTTCTCCATAACAGCGGGTGAGTTCATCGCCATTATGGGCCCGTCCGGATCTGGTAAATCCACTATGATGGATATCCTTGGGTGTCTCGCAACACCGACATCGGGCGAGTACCATCTTGAGGGTGAAGAAGTAGGTCAACTTTCCGATAATCGTCTCGCGGACATTCGGAATAAAAAGATCGGGTTCGTGTTTCAATCGTTCAACCTCTTGCCGCGTACGAGCGCGCTTAACAATGTTGAGTTGCCACTGATTTACGCTGGTTTAGGTAGAAAAGAGCGAAAACGACGTGCTTTTGAGGCACTGGAAGCCGTCGGTTTAGCAGATCGGGTTGATCACAAGTCAACCGAATTGTCTGGTGGTCAAATTCAGCGTGTTGCGATTGCGCGTGCGTTAGTTAATAGTCCTTCAATGATTTTTGCCGATGAACCGACCGGAAACTTAGATACGCGTTCGGGTGAAGAGATTATGGCGATTTTCAACCGGTTGAATGATGAGGGCAATACGATCATCATGGTGACACACGAACCGGAAGTCGCTGAACATGCGAAACGGGTGCTTCACATTCGCGACGGTTTAATTGAACGGGATGTCAGACAGAATGGGCATGAAGAAGCCGCGGCTGAGTAATTAAAGAGGAATATAAATGCGAAGGGTTTCCCTGTTTGCTTGCGTCATTTTTTGTCTCACGGTCTATCATATTCAAGCGCAGATTGCGTGGGATGCCGAGAAATTCATGCCGCTGTCTGAAGTACAACCGGGTATGAAAGGTAAAGGTTACACTGTATTCTCTGGAACAACGGTTGAGGAATTCGATTTTGAAGTCGTGAGCGTTTACTACAACCGTTTTCCGGGTTTGCATATCGTATGGGCAAAAGGACTGAGCGATAACTTTAAAAAAACGGGCTCTGCCGGTGGGATGAGTGGAAGTCCAACGTATATTAATGGTAGGCTCATGGGTGCTCTCTCGCGAAGTTATCGAAATCAGCGTGAGCATGCAAACCTGTTCGGCATAACTCCTATTGAGTTTATGGTAAAAGTTACTGAATACGGGATGCAACCGAATTTAAGCTATCACGGTACGCGACTGTTTAATCTTGACACACAAACAGTGGCAACGGACATCAAGACGCTCTCGACTCTCTTTCCGAATAACAACAATATATATCCACAACAGCCTATTGATAGTTTTCAACCCGATGGTCTGTCTGAACAACTAAAAGTACCGGTTGCCATGTCTGGGATTAATTCTGAGGCTATACGGTTCTATAAACCGCTGTTTGACCAATTCAACCTGATGCCGCTTGAGGCACCTGGTGGTGGAAGTCCGATTAAAAAATCACCTGTTGAGCAAGGACAAATAGTGGGTATCGCGTACGCTCGAGGTGATTATACCGCTTTTGGCTATGGGACAATTACCTATATTGATGGAGATCAGCTCCTTGCCTACGGACACTCAAGAAATGGAGAGGGTAATATCAATCTGCCGATCTCCGGTGGCTATGTCCACTTTATCATGCCGGGTCGTTACAGGTCCTCCAAAGTAGCCTCCGCAACCCAAATCATTGGCACCTTAGTGCAAGATCGGCAAGCAGCTATTGCAGGCATCACCGGTTCGCATCCGTCATACATTCCTATAACCCTTAATATGGAAACCAGCGATGGCGTGCTCCATCACAAGTCTTATGAGGTCATTCGACATCGTAGTTTTACGCCAACCTACATTGAGGCAGGGGCGGAGTCCCTCGTCCGAGCGTTAGAATTTGCTGTAGCGGACTATACGCTAACGATCAACGCGACGATCACTTTGAAAGAACAACCTGGACTCTTACCTCGTGAAATCATTTATAAAAACGTTTATTCTGGCAGCTCACCTACGTATGGTGTCACGAATGTCCTCAGACCCCCTCTTTTACAATTGAGCAATAATTCCTATACCCCGGTTGAATTTGAAAAGGTGGCACTTAATCTGAAATTAGAGGATAAACGGCGAATTGCCTTGATTGAGGGACTTTGGATTGACAAACAACGCTATCGTCCGGGCGAAACAGTTGAAGTGGTGTTAACTTTGCGACCCCATCTTGAGAATCCCATAACACAAATTGGTACAATTACGATTCCCAGCGATGCACCTGACGGATTGATTACGCTTTTGGCAATGAACGCAACGACTGATCAACAGTGGCAGCGTTCACGTGCGCCGTTTAACTTTCGCCCGAAAAACATCAATCAACTTGTTAAGATTTTGCAGCAGCGTGAAAGTAATACAGATATTATTTTCGAACTTTCCCTGAATCAACCTGGATTGACGGTTCAAGGTGAGGAATTCTCTGATCTTCCAACTTCCGTGACATCTGTGATGAACTCAGCGAAGCAGGTAGGTGCAAATGGATACACCCGACGGACTACATTGCATCGCGATAGGATATCAACAAATTACGTTATCTTTGGTAGCGGTGTCCTTGAACTTGTCGTAGATAGGAATGCCCACTAAAAACTGTTACACCATTTTCTGATGTGTTCCCCTACAGGCGTTCTATTCCATAGATCACACCAGACAATTAAAGTAGCCTGACACAGTTATGCACCATGTCGAAATTACTACCCCGTCCCGTTTACACTTCTCGCTGCTTGATTTGAACGGCGCATTGGGACGAATTGATGGGGGGTTCGGTCTCACGATTTCGGAGCCCAATTTCCAAATCATCGCTGAGCGGGCAACGCGCATTGATGTTGCCGATTCTGTATACCGTGAACGAGCGATTACTGTTCTTCAGCGATTGCGACGTGCCTATCCATTTCCCGGTCTTAAGTTAACATTTGAATCTGAAATCCCGATGCATTGCGGATTCGGGTCAGGGACACAACTTTCACTCGGTATTGCCCAGGCAGTCAATGTGTTATATCGGCTTGAGCTAAGTGTGCGTGAGTTAGCACAGGTTGTCGGGCGTGGTGGCACTTCAGGTATTGGGATCGCGGCGTTTGAAACGGGTGGGTTCATCGTAGATGGTGGACATCGCTACCCAGAACAGAAGGCTTCCTTCCTTCCTTCGTCTGCCGTTGGCGATATTCCACCGCCGCCCATCTTACTTCGTTATTCATTTCCAGAATTACCGCTGTTAATTGTGATGCCGAACTGTTCAAGAATTTATGGCGATGCGGAGATAGAACTTTTTCGTACCCTATGTCCACAGCCAGAATGGGTTGCGCAGAAGCTTTCGCACCTTCTACTGCTCCAAATACTTCCTGCCCTTATTGAAGGGGATATGAAAAGTTTTGGTGAAGCCTTGAATGATATTCAGACGTTTGGATGGAAACGAGTCGAAATTGATGCACAGGGTTCTGAACTTCAATTGACGCTTGACTATTTGCGCGACAGTGAGGCATTCGGCGCAGGCGTTAGTAGTTGGGGACCAGCGATCTGTGCGATAGCCGAAGATGTTAATAAGCTAAAAGCGGAAACCGAAACGTTCCTGAAAACGTTGCCAAACGGTGGGAGCTGTTTTATTACACAGGCGAATAACCTTGGCGCGAACGTTGTATGAAGTTAAAATAAAAATGGACGGATCGTTCGATCCGCCCTTCTGTTTTACCCCTTGCTTGGGGAATAATACGGATTATCCCCCGCCGCATGATCTGTCGTATCAATTACATGTTTGATTTCGGGAAAGACTTCCTGAATCATTGCTTCGATACCGTGTTTAAGAGTAGCACTCGCCATGCCACATCCTTGACAACCACCGCCCATGTGAATGTAGATAGAATCCTCTTCAACATTCAGCAGTTCTATCTGCCCACCATGTGCGGCGACTGCCGGATTAATCCGTTCATCAATGAGTTCCTGAATCTGTTGTGCCTTTGGATTGTCCCAGGCTGGCGTGTTCGGGTTCTCGATATTGAACCCGCTGGCATTTAGGTCGTCAACATAGTCAATCACAGCCCCTTTGAGATTCGGGGCACTTTCGGCATCGACAAGTATATTAAAATTCTCACATTCAACAACAATATCATCCGCTTGTGCTTCGGTTGCCAAACCGAGGCTATATTGGAACGCGGTAGCAGTCTTGCCTTGGATACTAATCCGAAGCCCTTCGACTTCGACCTCTTCGGCTTGTATGACCGCATGAATTTTCTCCTGTGCGGCATCTGTTACTGCAAGCAACGGAATTTCATTTCCAGAAAACTTTTTTAATAAATTTTTCATAGTTGTTTTCCGTGAGTAGTGTTTATGCGGCTGTTTTTCCTACCCAAGCCTGATCTGGCTGGAATTCGCCCATTTCGTCATAGAGGACGCGCAACCGTTTAATTGCCTCTATCTCGAGTTGCCGGACCCGTTCTCGGGTGACTTCCAAGGCTTCACCGATTTCGCGTAACGTTTTCCGTTCTCCATCTTCGAGTCCAAAACGCATTTTCAGTACTTTCTGTTCTCGATCCGGTAATCTGTCAAGAAATTGGGCGATCAAGTCTTTGTTGATCATTTCTGCGATAGGCCCTTCTTCTCCACTATTCGCTGGATCCTCAATCAAATCACCTAACGTTGCGGCAGCGCGTTCGTCACTGAGTTGTAAATCCATTGAAATAGCATCGGCGTTGAAGTTCAAAATTTCTTCAACCTGCACGAGTGACAAGTCTAAGGCTTCAGCGATTTCTTCGCGACGTGGTTCGCGTTGCAGTTCTTGACACAGTGTCGCATAGACAGAGTCAAATTTATTCATTTTCGCGACGACGTAGGAGGGTAATCGAATTGAGCGAGAAAAGTTGTCAAGCGTACGCATAATTGCCTGTTTGATCCACCAGATAGCGTAGGTGCTAAATTTAAAACCCTTCCGGTAATCAAACTTGCTTGCAGCTTTAATCAGTCCGATGTTCCCTTCTTGAATCAGATCTTCGAGGGGGACGTTGTGCCCTTGGTACCTAACAGCGATAGAAATAACGAGTCGTAGGTTCGCCTGAACGAGTTCATCTCTGGATCTTCGTGCTTCCGCCTCCGCGATTTCAATCCGTCTTACCAGACTTTTCTTTTCCTCGTCCGGTAATGTGTCAGCTTGCACTAAAATGCTCAATAGTTCATCTACTAATGCTTTTCGTGCGTCATCTCCACCCGGTTCAATCCGTTCTGCCAGTTCTCTTATTACCTCATTGGATAATAGGTTATTTTGCCCTAATCCTTCCAATAGTCTATCGAGTGCTTCTCGTGGTTCGTCTTCACTGGTCTCAATCTGTGGCACCAGTTCCGCCTTCGTCTCGGGAGATAATAAATCGTTTTTCACCAGTACTTGTAGTAGTTCGTCCAGTGGTTTTGCCTCAGCAGCTTCAATCCGTTTCGCCAAGTCAACTTCTTCTTCGCGTGTTAGCAAGCGGTGACCTGCTACACTTCGGAGCCAACTTGTTAAAGCACTCTGATCGCTTCCTTTGTAACAACTCTCTGGTGGTTCTGTTTCGTCTGCGGGATATGTTGTCTCCATATAGGGATCAACACCCTCAATATTTGCGGTTTCACCGAAAAACTCGGCTTCCATTGTTCTCCTCTCCTTCTGTGGAATAAAATAAAATAATACAAACGTTAATGATACATTATGTTAAAACGTTTTGTCAAGTAAAATGTTTAAAAAAAACGCAAATTTAGTCTAAAAACCCATATAACAAAGTATTTTAGCATAATTTTTGTATAAAAACAACAGAAAAATGTAGGCACGCCGTTATTTTCTTCAAGGATGCCCACGCAACAATCGCCTTTATTGGAAAAGGATAATAGTGATTTTGAGAAAGTTAATGGATTCTTGACTGAGACACCCTAAAACATGTAATCGCGGCTATGTCGCATGTCCAATCAGTAGTACTGCTGCTGGCAATGAGGTCGCTTCCGCTTTCTCAAATGCGCTGCTGATACGGGGAATATCGCTATCTGTTTCCAACATCTCATAAGGTAAATCCCATGCTTTCAGTGTTGGTTCGAGGAAACTGGCTACGGAATCGACCCATTGACCGTTAGCATCTCGGTTGTGATATCCGCGGTACCCAATGAATACGACCACTGGCACCCGCATGTTGATCACGGTGCCACGGATTGCATCGCCAGATTCCAGAAACCCAGTATTTTGGATGATTATCACAGGCTTTTTGCCACCCACATACAACCCAGATGCAACGGCAAACGCTTCACCTTCGCGGGTTACCGTGATAACCTCAATCTCTGGTTCTGTCCGCAAAAGTTCGTAAATTCGGGCGCTGCCGTTGTCAGGGACACCTACGGCGTGCGTGATTTTTTGTTTTTTTAATTCATCTACAATCTTTTCAGCTGATGCCAATGTGTGCTCCTACTACTTTTAGAGTTTTCAGTTATCAGTTGCCAGTTTACAGTAAAAGAGACTTTTTCACTGGTTACTGGCAACTGGTAATTTCTTCACTGACAACTATTCTACTGTCTACCTTCAACCAACGCATCAACGACCGTCGGATCGGCAAGCGTCGAGGTGTCCCCAAGATCAGAAATGTCGCCTTCAGCGATTTTACGGAGAATGCGGCGCATAATCTTTCCGGATCTTGTCTTGGGTAGTGCTGGCGTAAACTGAATCTTATCGGGGGTAGCGATAGGACCGATTTGTTGTCGGACAGCCTGTTTGATGCCTGTTTCCACAACATCAGATGCAGATTCACCTGTCATGAGGGTAACATAGGCGTAGATACCTTGTCCCTTGATATCGTGTGGGTAGCCGACGACGGCTGCTTCCGCGACTGCACCGTGTTGCCCAATTGCGCCTTCAACCTCGGCGGTACCTAATCGGTGTCCTGAGACATTCAGAACATCGTCCACGCGTCCGGTAATCCAATAGTAACCGTCTTCATCGCGTAGCACCCCATCGCCTGTCATGTAATAACCGGGAAATCGGCGGAAATAGGTATCTAAAAACCGCTCGTGATCACCATAGACAGTTCGCATAACGCCGGGCCACGCCGTTTTAATACAGAGGTACCCCGTAGCAGGATTACCTTCCACTTCATTCCCTTCCTCATCTAATATCACGGGCTCAATGCCAAAGAATGGGAACGTTGCGGACCCCGGTTTCAGTGGTGTTGCAGCAGGCAGCGGTGTCATTAGGATCCCACCCGTTTCAGTCTGCCACCATGTATCCACAATCGGGCACCGTTTTTCACCGACGATGTTGTAATACCACAACCACTCCGGCTCTTTAATCGGTTCACCGACTGTGCCGAGCAACCTGAGTGTGGATCTATCATACTTCTCGACCCATGTATCGCCTTCTTTCATCAACGCCCGTAAGGCTGTCGGAGCTGTGTAGAAGATATTGATACGATGCTTTTCAACGACTTGCCAAAAGCGTCCGAAGTCTGGATAGTTCGGGACACCTTCAAACATCACACTAATCGCCCGGTTTGCGAGAGGTCCGTAAATAATATAAGAATGCCCTGTAATCCAGCCTATGTCAGCGGTGCACCAGTAGACATCACCTTCATGATAGTCAAAGACCTGTTGGTGTGTGTAAGAGGTATAAACGAGATAGCCGCCTGTCGTATGCAAAACCCCTTTCGGTTTTCCTGTTGATCCGGAGGTGTACAAAATAAAAAGCGGATCTTCGGCGTTCATCACTGTCGGTTCACATTCCGCGTCAGCTGCTGCCATCGCTTCATGCCACCAGATATCACGCGATGCGTCAAAATCAACTGCATCTCCGGTGCGCGCCACCACAACCACCTTTTCAATAGATGGACATTCTGCTACGGCTGCATCTGCGTTTGCCTTCATCGGAATATCACTACGCGGGCCGCGCATTGCCGTGTCTTGTGTTATGAGCATCTTACACGCCGAGTCATTGATCCTATCTCGGAGGGAATCCGCTGAAAACGCTCCAAAGACGATGGAATGGACAGCACCAATCCTTGCACACGCCAGCATCGCAATCGCCAATTCTGGCACCATCTGTAGGTAGAGACAGACACGGTCGCCTTTTTCGATCCCTTGTGCTTTCAAGACATTCGCAAACTTTTTGACCTCGGCGAGAAGTTCACTGAAACTGAACGTCTTATCTTCGGACGGATCGTTTCCTTCCCAGATAATCGCGGTTGCATCACCGTGTCCTGCCTCTACATGGCGGTCAAGACAGTTATAGCAGGCATTCAGTGTGCCGCCCTCAAACCATTTGATGTCAGCCTCTACAAAATCGTAATCGCGAACCGTGTGCCATTTCTGATACCAGGTCAACCGTTCCGCAACTGTTGCCCAGAACACTTCTGGGTCTTGTATGGATTCTGTGTATTGTGCCTGATATGCTTCTAAACTGTCAACATGTGCATCACCGATCGGATAAGCCGTCTCTACCGGTGGAAAAATATTGTTAGCCATTTTATATTTTCATCTCCTCTACAAATCAATCTCCAGTTCTCAAAATGTCTCTACAAATTGTATAAGACATATTCTATTGGAAAACCGTGATCATGTCAACTGCAATTATCTGAACAATCCGAAATTACAAATATACCTTGCATTTCCAATAGAAAATGAAGTACAATTACCAATCAACGAACTGCTTATTTTTCATTCCATAGTGCGTGTAGAACGATTGTCAATAAGAACAGACAACCAATAGAAATACAATACTACCGGGATCCAAACGGCAGGCAACCTTTCACGGAATGGTTTGAATCCATCCGAGATAGAAACACGCAACAGAGAATTGACAAACGACTTGCGAGGCTCGAAGATGGCAATTTTGGTGATTGCCAATCTGTCGGTGGAGGTGTTTTTGAATTGCGTTTCCACTTTGGACCAGGATATCGCATCTATTTTGGTCAAATTGAAAATACACTCGTCCTTCTGCTTCGTGGTGGAGATAAGAAATCACAACAAGCGGATATTGAAATCGCAAAAACCTATTGGCGGGAATATAAGGAGACACACCAATGAGAGAAATGGGGAACTGGCGCGAGTATCAAATTAAAAGACTTGCTAATGATCCGGAGGCAGCGATTGACTATCTCCAATTGACCTTGGAGGAATACCAGGCTGATGGCGATCTACCCTTCTTCCTGAAGGAGCTTCGGTTCTTTATAGAATCACAAGGCGGAGTTGTTGAAATTTGCAAACGAACTGGTATGGATACCGAAACGCTTTTAAATATGTTCTCTAATGAGGATGCTACACAATTATTAGATACGTTCAGCTCTCTGTTGAACGCGCTTAAGCATCGTCCAGTGATTGAAGATGCACACGCTAAGCATCTGTCACCTGCGAAACAGATTCCAACCAATTGATAGCAGTTTGTTCGTCTTGCTCAATAGCGATTTCGACTGTGCGTTTGGCATGTTCTAAAAGGCCTTTAGCGTGATTCCGTAAGTTAAAGGATTCAACGACTTTCCGTTGAATTTCAGCCTGTTTGTCTTCCGATAGTAGTGGAATAGGAAAATCCAGGATATCATCGTCGTCTAAGGTAGGATAAGAGGTTCCGGTATTGGGTTTCAAAGACCATGTTAGAAAAAGTTTAGACCGTAAACAGGCTAACAAAGTTTCTTTGTTAATTCGTCCGTTTTCCCTCAGTACACAGAAGGCACCGCTTCCAACGTACCCATCTTCTTGAATAGTGGTAATCGCGCCTCTGTAGGTTCTAACTTTGGAGACGATAACATCGCCTTTTTTCAACACTCGCTTTGCATTTGCTGGGAGATCTTTACCTAAAATTTCTTCTACCACTACTTCTCCCGTAGAAACGTTGACGCTTCCAATTTCTACATATCGATATAACTTCTCCGACTCTATTTCAAAAATGCTCTTGCTCTGCTCAAATTCATTTCTAATGCTCGTATGTCCATTTGAGTAGTTTTCTATCCCTTTTTCTATTTCCTCGTATTTCGGCTGGAAGTAATCCGCGTCCATGCGTTCTGCTTGTTGCATGCTTTCATAATCCGTGGTAAAGGCTAACCTGTGCTTCGGTTGCCAATCAGTAAGTCCAAGTTCGCTCAGAAGAAGGGTTTGGGTTTCAGCGTACCGAGTTTTTGATAATTCTGTTAGTTCTTTTGATCGGAGATAGGTTTTTTCGATCACAGATGGAAGGTTATTCAAATTCGGTATAGGAATTTGATATAAAAAGTACGGAGCAACTTCAGGTTGGGCACTACCGTACTTACCCTTCTCTATTAATGCTGTGCCGTATTTCGTATTAAGGAAAATAGCGAGAAAGAAAGGGTTTAAGTTGCCGCTTTGGACAATAAAAGTATGAGAAGATGAAATAGCGTGCCTATCCTCAAGATAGATAGCACACTGACCGGCATTTGCCCCTGATCGCGTTATCAAAATATCTTTGTAATGGATGGTGTTGTCTTGTAAACGCTCTGCATCTTCTTCCGATATATAAACAGGGTTGGATGTCAGATCAATGGAGAGTGGACGCACGTTTTGTGCTCTTAAAAACAGGACGCCATTATCTACGTAATTTCGCTTTATCTCTTTCGGGTGCCTGATGTTGACTTGGAAGTCAATGAGTCTGTGCGAACCAATCGCTGCAAGTCGGCGTTGAACCTGTAGATAATCGGGTCGAAAAAACTCGGCATCAAACCGCAG
>JAGFCB010000267.1 GCA_022394775.1 Candidatus Poribacteria bacterium | reverse complement strand
ACCATCAGTACATTCTTTTCCTCGTAGGTGATGATGTCAACATCTGTGCTCATACCCGGCTTGAGTTCCTCTGGCGATCCAAGGACCTCTATCATCACCTCAAAGGAGATGATATTGTCCTGTTGCTGCCCGCTCGGTGAGATCTCATAGACTTGACCTTCGTATGTTTTGGTCTGGTAGGCATCAACTTTGATGTCCGCCTTCTGTCCGTCATCTAACCGCTCCATATCAACTTCGTTGATGAAGGTCTTGACGACCATTTTGGAGGGGTCAACGATGGTCATGAGCGGTGGACTTTGCGAAAATGCTGAGCGTCCGGAAGTCACGATTTCACCCACTTCGAGTTCCAAAAGTGTGATGATACCTGACATAGGTGCCTTGATCTTTGTCCACTCCAACCGTTCATTCTGGTTCTTCAACGTACTCTCGCGTCGGAGTTGGTTCGCATCTGCACTGACTCTGGATTGCTCCGTCAAAGATTTCTCACTCTCAAGGTTATGTGTCAATTCGTCTAAACGGGTTCTGGAATTTTCGACGCGAAGTCGCGATTCTTCCTCTGAGTTCTTCCGCATCTTTCTAAGGTCTTCAAGGTTCTTCTTCTGGTTCTCCAAGGTCAACTCACGTGATGCAATGGAGGTCTCACGCACTGTAATGGTTCTCTCCTGCGAAAGGATCGTCTGTTTCTGTGATTCTACCCGTTTTTGGGCGTTTTCATATTGGACTTTGGCATTAACGTGCTGAGCCTCGGCATCTTCCAACGCTTTTTTGGAAACGAGTTCCTTATCATAAAGCTCGGTGTTTCGGTCGAGTTCCGATTTCGCGTTATCTAAGGAAATCTTGGATGAATTCAGCGATGTCTCTTGTTCAGACAGTGTAATGTTTGCCTGCCCCAGCGCGATGCGGGCTTGCTCCAAGGCAATATTATCTTGGTCAAGTGAGTTTTGCGCCGTCAGGATTTCTGTTTCCGCTTGATTGATTTGTGTTATCGTCGTGGCTTGCGTCGTCTCGAAACTCGCTTGCGCCATTTTCAAATCTGCCTGAGCTTGTGCCAGCTGACTTTCGAGGCGTTCTTCTTTTAGTAAAATATTGAGTTCTGCCTGCCTGACTTGTGCTTTCGCCGCGCGGACATCCGCTTCCGCCTGCTTTTTCTCTTCTACGTAGAGTTCGGGGTCCAGGTCTATTAGGTCTTGACCCGCTTCTACGTAATCGCCATTTTGAACGTAAAGTTTAACGATCTCACCTTCAACGTTGGATTTCACTTCTACGTCGATAAGCGGTTCGAGGTTACCCGTAGCTCGGATACTCATCTGGAAATCGCCGCGTTCAGCAACCTCGACTTTCTTCAATGCAGCCGGATCGGGGCCGTTTTTGCTGCGTCCAAGCACAACCCAACCGATTGCGACAACGAGGACTAAAACAACGGCAACGGTAATAATTAGATTTCTCAAAACTAATGCCTCCTATAGTAGCCGTCAGCCATCAGCCTTCGGCTATCAGGTTCTCTTTCTGACTGCTGACAGCCGACGGCTGACAGCCATTCTTCTGACTAATCGGAACGAAGCACTTCAACCAGCATCCCCCTCGCTGGCGGGGTTTGGAACCCCGCCAGCAGTGCGTCGGACGGTTGGTTATCATGAAAAAATGCGTAAGTCCTGATTTGCAGATAGCCTAATCGGAACGAAGTGCCTCAACCGGTGTGAGTTTCGCTGCTTTGTTGGCAGGATATAACCCGAAGAAGACACCAATGGCGACAGAGACGAGTAGCGCAATGACCATCGTCCCAAATGAGATGACGGAGGGCCAGTTGCTGCCTTCCCAGACAAACTTAGAGATGAGTGCAGCGGTGCCGCGCCCCATAAAGACCCCTAAGATCGCGCCGAGAATACCACCCGCGAGCGTTAACACGGACGCCTCAATCAAGAATTGGGCTAAAATATCGCTCCGTGTTGCACCGAGTGCTTTCCGCAACCCAATTTCTCGTGTCCGATCGGTGACGGAGACGAGCATGATGTTCATTACACCGATACCCGCGACCATGAGTGCGATACCCGCGATGCCACCCATCAAGGCTTTCATGACTAAGCCGACCTTATTGGCGGTTGCTAATTCCTCTGTAGCCGTCCAATAGTTATATTCTTCGCCTGTGTTGTTGTGCTGTCTCCCTAATATATCTTTGGCATCCACTATTGCCGTAGGGATAGTATCAATATCAGTCGCTTCGACGCGGATACGTTCGACATCTTCCCGTCCCTTGAAACGCTGTTGAAGCGTCGTTATCGGAATGATGAACCGGTCATCCCAACCGGAGGTGTCCATCGCGTCGCCTTTCTCTTCCATCACACCGATGACTTTGAGGCGTACCTCATAAAGCCCGCTCCTTCCGCGCCAATAAGATGGACGTGAGGCTTTGATCTCTTTCCCTATTGGGTCTTCGTCGATGAAAACCTCTTCGACGATTTTCGAGCCGATGACTGCGACACTGCTCGCGGCTTCAACTTCTTCAGCGGAGAAGAACCTACCGCTCGAAGTGTACCAGTTATGCGACCGATCGTACCCAGCCGTTGAGGCAACAATACGCGATTCTTTGGAACGTCCTTTGTAATTCACGTTCCATCCGCCCATATCGTCCTCAGCGACGACATCAACGACACCACGTGCATGCTTTAAAATCTCAAATGCGTCTTCGGTTTCTAAGTCCTCGGCGCGGTTTCTTTTCCAGCGGCCTCTGCCGCGTACCGCTTCTCCAGCCGCACGGCTTAACGTTCCGGACTGTTTGTCCCAATCGTCTTTGTAGATTTCAATAATTTTCGTGCCACCGGTTCGCTCTATCTCGCGCAAGACCATGGCACTCGATCCGTCACCGACGGATACCATACTGACGACTGATCCGACACCGACAATAATTCCCAAAATTGTCAAGCCGGAACGGAGCGGATTTCGCCGCAGACTCGAAACGCCTAAAATGATACATTCAATTAAATTCATTTTTTTAAATTTCCTCGCGGTTCGGTAAGGTGCATCCTGCGAATGAAGTTCTTAATTACTTTCTAATCCGTGCGGAGCGCTTCAATCGGTGAGAGTGACGATGCTTTTATTGCCGGATACAGCCCGAAGGAGATACCGATTATCGCTGAAAATGATACGGAAATCAGTATCCACTGCGTTGAGACAACTGAGGGCCATTCGGGGACAATCTGGACGATTTTGACAGCAAGCAGTGCCATCCCTTCCCCAGCGAACATGCCCACCAGAACACCGATTGCACCGCCGACAGCACACATGGCAACGGCTTCCATTAAGAACTGGGTTAGAATGTCCGAACGTTTCGCGCCGAGTGCTTTTCGGAGTCCGATTTCACGCGTCCGTTCGGTTACAGCGACCAACATCATATTCATAATGCCGATGCCACCAACCAGCAGTGAAAATCCGGCGATACTTCCGAGGGCAATTTTTATGACTTTACCGATTTTCTCCAATTGTGCCATACCTTCGCGCATATCTCTGAGCGAAAAGAAATCATCTTGATTCTTATGCCGTTTCCGCATGACGGCTTTCACTTCTTCAATGGCTTGTGGGACCTCTTCAACGGTATTCGCGTGGACTGAGAGCATCATAATCCTATCATTGCCCGTGAAACGTTCCTGTGTTGTTGTAAGCGGTAGGAAGATCATGTCATCCAAGTTCCACCCGAATCGCAGGCTTCGCCCTCGGGGTGCCATCGTTCCGACGACAGTAAACCGCTCTGTTAAGCGATTTTCTTCCTTTCGTCCGTACCGGCTATACCGATCGCCGCCTCTGCTAATCTTAATTTCTTGACCTATCGGTGAGGCGTTACCGAATAAGGTCATAGCGACCTCTGTTCCTAATGCACAGACTTTTGTTTCGTTTTCAATATCTTCTTCTGAGATGAACCGACCTTGCGCAATGTCCCAATCCATCGCTTCCGCGAACGTGTAGTTTACACCGTTGTAACCTGTTCGTGCTTCAGAACCATCGGCGGCTTGGACGAGCACACCTCTCCATTCTGGAATTCGCGGCACAACGACCTTCACAGATGGGCATTCCGCCTCGATTGCTAAGACGTCTTCAAATTCAAAGTATTCGTTGCTGCGATTCGGCATCCAACGGCCCCCAACGCGTTTGTAGGAGCTGCGGTACATCGTGAACTGGTTCACACCGCCCAATTTCTGGGCATCTTGCAGCACAATCGCCTTGGCACCATCACCGATTGCGATCATAGCGAGTACTGCGGCGACACCGATGATAATACCGAGCATCGTCAGCAAAGAGCGCAATTTATTGCTGCGAATCGCGGCGACCCCAACAGATACCCCTTCAAATATACGCATTTCGTGCCTCCAAATTAAGTGTATTTCTATGCTTAAGTCTTAGACACGGAAATGGTAAATGAAGTTCGTTTTTTTTTGCAACAATTTTCTTAGGACTTACGCATGCCTTTTGCAGGCGCATCCCTCCCCGCAGGCGCATCTCCCTTTGCAGGCGGGGTTTGAAACCCCGCCTGCAGTCCGTCATACGAGGAAAATGGTTTGAAACCGTGAAGAAATACTTTCTTCGCATTGGATTTTAGCGTCTGCAAAAACCCCGCAGTGCGCATCCGAATCGCGACGCTTATTATTTTTTTAGACGCAATTACCTAAAAATAGTTTAGTGTTTTCGGATCGTGGCAGGCGGCGTTATTCCGTGCGGAGTGCTTCAATTGGGGAGAGCGATGACGCTTTTACTGCTGGGTATAATCCGAACAAAATACCGATGACTGCCGAAAACGATACCGAAATTAACACCCATTGTGTGGAGACAACGGCGGGCCATTCGGGCACAATTTTAGCGATTTTAACGGCGAGGATCGCCATGCCTTCACCAGCAAAGATACCCAACCCCACACCGAGCGCGCCGCCGACGCCACATAGGATAACGGCTTCCATTAGGAATTGCACGAGAATATTAACGCTTTTCGCGCCGAGTGCTTTTCGGAGTCCAATTTCCCGTGTTCGTTCGGTTACAGCGACGAGCATCATATTCATAATACCGATACCACCGACGAGAAGCGAGAATCCGGCGATGCTGCCTAAAGCGATTTTAATCATCTTACTGATTTTTTCTAACTGTGCCATGCCCGCACGCATCTCGAAGATTCCGACGAACTTGTCGTCGCCTTTATGCCGTTTTCTGATAACCGTTTTTACCTCTTCAATTGCCTTCGGGACATCTTCGACGGTATGCGCGTAGATGACGATATCCTGAATGCGGTTATTGCCCGTAAAACGTTCTTGGACCGTTGAGATAGGTATGAAAACGAGGTTATCGTAACTCCAACCGAACCGGAGGCTTCGCCCGCGAGGCGTCATTGTTCCGACAACCGTGAAGCGTTCCGTGGAGCGTTTACTGTCTCTGCGTCCCCATCGGTCATAACGACCGCCTCCTTTTGCGATTTTGATCTCCTGCCCCAAAGGCGACTTGTCGCCGAAGAGTTCAGTAACGACTTCTTCGCCGAGCACACAGATTTTGGTTGCGTTTTCGACATCTTCGTCAGTAATAAAACGTCCTTCTTGAATGGCCCAATCCATGGCAATCGGGTAGGCGGCATCTACGCCGTTGTAACCGGCACGGGTTTCAGAACCGTCAGCGGCTTGGATGAGCGCACCTCTCCATTCTGGGATTCGCGGCGTGACAGCGATTACCGATGGGCATTCGGCTTCAATCGCGAGTACGTCTTCATATTCCAAGTATTCGTTGCTACGGATGCGAATCCAGCGTCCGCCTTCTCGTTTATACGAGGTGCGGTACATTGTAAACTGGTTGGCACCGCCTAATTTCTCTGCGTCTTTTAGCACGATTATCTTCGCGCCATCCCCGATTGCGATCATGGCGAGTACTGCGGCGACACCGATGATAATGCCGAGCATCGTCAGCAACGAACGCATCTTGTTCGCACGGATTGCAGAAATTCCAATGGATAGCCCTTCAATTAGACGCATACAGTGTTTCCAAAGCCTTTGAGATTATGCATTTATTCTGATTCTCTTGCTCTAATTAGACGCTATAAAAAAAAATAAGTTTATTCTCAACTTCTGAGATTAATGTGGATTCTGGGCTTAAAGTCCCCCTGATAAGGGGGATTTAGGGGGTTTCTTCCTCTGCAAGTCCTCCTGATAAGGGGGATTTAGGGAGTTAAATACAATTAAAAAATAAGGCGCGCTTTCCGAGCGCGCCTACAAGAACAGATGTTATTTATAGTAGAATTTAGAATTAATAGGACACTCCGCCCCGGTTCGGTTAGGAATGCAGATCGCATGAATCAGAATCAACGGTATGAATGCCTTATGGGCATTCACCGGGTATGAAGGTTCTCCGTGTGGCATTCCCCGGGGCGTGTACGCCGCAAAACCGAACCTACCGGGGGAATGAAAGTGTCTCTTTATTTTTAGGTTTCACTATAAACAATCTGAGTTTAGTCTGTGCGGAGTGCTTCCTTCGGCTGGAGCATAGAGGCTTTTATCGCGGGATACAGTCCAAACGAGATACCGATCGCCGCAGAGAACGATACCGAGATGAATACCCACTCCATAGAGACAACCGAGGGCCATTCGGGCACAATTTTAGCGATTTTGACAGCGATCATCGCCATCCCCTCGCCAGCAAAGATGCCTAACCCGACACCGATTGCACCGCCGACACCACACATCGCCACGGCTTCCATTAGGAACTGTGCCAAAATATCGAAGGGTTTCGCACCGAGTGCCTTCCGCAAACCAATCTCTCGGGTGCGTTCACTGACAGCGACTAACATCATGTTCATGATGCCGATGCCACCGACGAGAAGCGAAAACCCGGCGATACTCCCTAAGGCGACTTTAATCACCTTGCTGATTTTCTCTAATTGTGCCATACCTGAACGCATCGCCCGAATTCTGACGAAATCATCTTGGTCTCTGTGTCGTTTTTTGATGACTGTTCTTACTTCGTCAATGGCTTTCGGGATAACGTCAATCGTGTTGGCGAAAACCATAATATCGTCAATCCTATCGTTACCTGTGAAACGTTCTTGGATGGTTGATATAGGGATAAACGCGAGATTATCGTAGCACCAGCCGAACTGGAGACTGGTACCTCTCTGCACCATTGTCCCGACAACCGTGAGGCGTTCAGTGGAGCGTCTTCTCGCCCGCCGTCCCCATTGATCGCGGTAACGAATCCTTTTTACAATTTTGACTTCTTGTCCGATGGGAGATGTATTACCGAACAGTTCGGTCGCGAGTTCATCACCCAACACACAGACTCTGGCTGCGTTTTCGACATCCTCATCTGTAATGAAGCGTCCCGTTTTGACGTCCCAATCCATTGCGGTTGTATAGGTAGCGTCTACGCCGTTATAACCGGCACGCATTTCACTACCATCTGGTGCTTGAAACAGAACGCCTCTCCAGTCGGCAATTCGAGGTGTGACTGCACTCACGGATGGGCATTCTGCCTCAATTGCCAATACATCTTCATAGTCCATGTATTCGCTGCTACGGATGCGAACCCATCTGTTATTTTCGCGTTTATAGGATGTATGGTAGAGTGTGAATCGAGTTGCACCGCCTAATTTTTGTACATCTTGTATTACAATTTCTTTCGCGCCGTCACCAATGGCTATCATTGCCAGGACCGCCGCGATACCGATGATAATGCCTAACATCGTCAGTAACGAACGCATCTTGTTCGCACGAATCGCAGCGATCCCAATAGATAGCCCTTCAATTAAACGCATATTTCCTCCTGAGTATTTTAACGTATCTATTGGTGTATTTTTGATGTGTTATTTTAAGAACACAGGGATATTTGACTGGATTAACGGAAATAGGTTTAAACGAGTTTCACACAAAGCCAAAAGGTTTTCTTGTTTTTTGAAATATGTTAAAATAATACCGGTGATTGAACTGATTTTTAAACCTTTTTGTTAAAAATCTACCTCTTTATAATTACTTGAGGGTGTATGATTATTCATGGCGGTTTCGTACCGTAAACTTGCCTCGCAGTGAGAGTTTGCGGGCAATAAACGGAGAACAATGAATAACGCACATCCCTGAAAGACCACAATCTAACAGATTGTGGTACAAAAGAGGTCTTAGCGTTAGATTTTACGAGTCGCAGCACGACTTGCTATTGTTGGGGTCACAATAATTTATGAAAAACCCTCAATTACTTAGGACTTACGCGGCTCCCACTGCACGGTTTTGCTTGGGGTGTTTGATAGGGTGTTTCTGCGGATTTCTTCAGGGTTTAAAACCGTGCCCGCAGTGCTAAAGTTAAAAAAGGAAATACACCGATGTCTAAATATATACTATCAATCCTCGCACTGCTTTTTGCCTATTCAATAGTTTTAGCTGACGAGAAAGAGCAGACTGAACCAATAAAGATAGAGCCAAAAGTTTTAGCAAATATCTATCCGAAAGAAACCACCGTCGCTCTGCCACCGGATGCAATTGCACGATTCGGCAGAGGCAGCGGCTCCCAGGTCGCAGTGTCACCGGATGGAAGTCTCACGGCTGTATCATCCAGCGTTGGTGTATGGCTCTATTCCGCCTACACCGATGAATTTTTGGCGTTGCTTACCTCTGAACGTGAGCGTATCCCGTCAACAGTTACCTTTTCACCCGATAGTACCCAAGTTGCTATCGGATATAGGGACGGTAGTGTAACGTTGTGGAACGTTTTTATAGAAAACGTTGAGGCGGATCTTCCCATCTTTCTTCATAGTGGTGCTGTGACCTCCGTTAAATTCTCACCCAATGGCAAACTTTTAGCAGTAGGCAGCTCAGACAATAGTGCTACATTATGGGAGGTTGCTAATAAGGCAATCCGCTTCACATTTAAACATGAAGATGCTGTCCGAGCTGTCTTATTTTCGCCAGAGGGTGGACGCTTGGCTACTGCCGGTATGGACGCAACCACGAAATTGTGGGACGTTGAAACTGGGAAGCAGCTCCGATCTTTTAGGCACCCGGATTATCGTAAATCTGTCACGTTTCCGTCCGGTTACACCACATCTTATAATGAGGGTGGCATTCGTTGCATCGCGTTTTCACCCGACGGTAAACTTCTGGCAACAGGCGGTATCAATCAGGATCGGGATATTAAATTGTGGGGCATCGCGCTTGAAGAACTACGTTGGTCTGTTACCGAGGAAGAATCGGCTAAATCTATCGCATTTTCGCCGGATGGCACGCTTGTCGCAGCGTACTTCTCCGATGATGTTGTTTATGTATTTCGAGTTGAAAATGGGGCACCTATCGTGCTTACGCCTGATACGAAAACGTGGGTTCGCAAAAACGCAAGAAAACCGCCCACACAACATACATCAGAAAGCGGATATATTAAATTTTCACCCGATGGAAAATACCTCATCAGTCTTGGCAGGGACAGGACAATTAGGATACGGGATATTGAAACTGGCGCGCATGTCGAAACACTCACAAGTGCAGGCGGGTACACTAAGACCATCGCACTTTCATCTGAAGGAGATGCCATTGGGATTAGCATCATGCCCGATAAGGCAGTCAAACTTTGGGACGCTGAAACTACCACCCTCTTTCCGCATGAGACACGTGTTATGGCTGCTGAAGTATCGGACGATGAGACACTGTTAGCGACTGGTGGAAAAGACAAAAATGTCAGACTCTGGAATCTGAAAACTGGGGAACTTCAGCAGACATTGTCGGGTTATCATGTAGGTCCCATTAGCGTACTATCTTTCTCGCCGGATGGCACCCTTCTGGTGAGTGGTGGGAGCCGCAATTGGGAAGAACAGGAAGGTCAGGAGGGTATCACTTATACCCTTTTCTCCGCGGATAGCGTCGAGGATAGAACGGCTCAGGTCTGGGATGTCGCAACGGGTGAAAATATTACGACCTTTAAACATCTGGGGCAAGTCAAAGCCATAGCGTTTTCGCGGGATGGCACCCTTCTCGCGACGAGTGCTGGCAGAACTGATATCCGATCTACGAAAACTTGGCAAGATATTGTTACGCTCAGTACAGTAAATGTAACGTGTCTCGCGTTTTCGCCGGAGGGTACCCGTATTGCTGTGGGTATGAGTGGACGGCAGCCGACGGTTCAGATATGGGATATAGCCATGGGAAAACCTATCGCAACATTCATCGGACACAAGCGCGGTATTCAATCTCTCGCCTTTTCTCCTGATAGCAGCCTGCTCGCAAGTGGCGGTTCTGATGGTGTCATCTATTTATGGGATATAACATCCTATAGATAGCGTGAAATTATTGAGCCCCATCGCAGGCGGGGTTTGAAACCCTGCAGTGTGTTGGACGTTCCTTATCATGGAAAAATGCCTAAGTCCTGCTATAAATTCTTAGACTTTGTCCGAGCAATGGTCTTCTGATAGCGTGCTGCCATCTCAGGCCCCTGTGCTTGTAAATACGCTTGCTCCGAGCGGCGGGCTGCCTCGGTGGAAGGCGGATGCGGAATGTCAATGTCTGTTGTGCTGATCTGGTCGTTGCCCCATTTGTAGGCAACGATTTCGCCTTTGCTGATGATGAGGTTCATGCCGACATTTGCTTCTACAATCGGCACACCATTTTCGCGCGCTCTGGCGAGGACGGTGTGATTTTGCGCCTTACCTTTTGAACCGTAGGACGGAATCAGCAGGAATTGTGCACCGTCTAAGACCAGCGTCCGCGCGATCAACGGATTCCAGCGATCATTACATATTAGAATACCCGCACGTCCGAAGGGTGTGTCAAACGCACGGATCGTCTCGCCGATACAATTGAAGTTCCACGAAGGATGTGTACCTTCGGCGAATTGCGTTTTGTGATAGGTGCCGCATATCTCACCGTTGCTATCAAGAAACACAGCAGAATTGTAAACAGAGGTGCCACATCGTTCAGCGAAGCCGAAGCAGAGACACGTCTTGAGTTGACGGGCGAGTTGTTGGAATCGTTGGATATAAGGACCGTCAAGGGGTTCAGCGATGTCGAGCATTGCCTCTGGCGTAGCGCTGCCTTCAATGACATTCATAACAACATAGCCTTCCAATACGCCTTCCGTCGCCAAAATCAACTGTGGACTGTCTTTGGCGGCTTCAACGAAGAAAGCCTCCAATTTTTCAGCGTTGGAGGCTTTATCCCATTTGGTAGGTTTCAGCGAAATTGCGGAGACTTTAATTGATTGATACATTTAGAATCACCTACTGCAGATAAATGCAGGCGGGGTTTAAAACCCTGAAGAAATACCCAAGCAAAAACCCTGCAGTGCCTAACCGAACCGAATTTTACAAATCCCGCCTGCAGAGCGTCGAAGCACCTACTTCGGATAAGCCGTATCAAGCCCAAGAATCACGTAAGCGGTTACGAGCCTCGGATCTCTTTCCATCCAGCGACTGCTCTCATTCATCCAGAATCCGTCTGGTGTCTGCAATTCAATCATCTTTTCAGCGAATTCTCGGTACCAATCGTGTGAGATACCTTTTGCATCTACGAAGGTTGATTGTCCATAAAGTCGCAACGCTTTCGCCATTGTGTGGTAGTTATAGTAAAGACCTTGCGCACCCATACCGTAATTTTCTTCGAGCGTGAAATGCTCCTTAATCCACTCGAAAGCGGCTTTGACGCGTTCATCTTCTTTATCGACATTTGCGTAAATGAAACTTAGCAGTCCGGCGTACGTCATGCTGGCATAAGAGCGCGGACTTCCTGCCGCATCTTCCCCAGCTTTGCTTTCACCGTCAGGCGAATAGATGAACCCGCCATCGTTGCCTGCCCACGCCTGATCGTTGCTCTCACTCCGGTTCTGCGTGCGTTCGAGAAACTTGATCGCCTTGTCCCAGACTTCTTGGTCATCGGAACCGCTCTCTTTTAGTGCCTGAATCGCGATGTTTAGATTGGATAAGTCTTTCACGTCCTGACGGCTGCCATAACCGATTCCGCCAAAATAGACGCTCTCCTCATCTGTGACTTGCAAGTTTTTCAAGAAGCCTTGCGCCTTTGCGATGACGGAGTCATATTCTGGATTTCCGGTTGAGGAAAGAGCCATCACAGAGATAGAGGTGTTGTAATTCGGCAGTGCGGGCTGCATCTCAAGATCATAGATCGCACCGTTGGGTTGTTGCATCGCGACCAACCGCTGAAGTCCTTTTTGGATAAAAGGATGATCTGCTTCTGCGTATTTGTTCTCTGGATGCCGCAAAAAGGCGGTGAGTACGAGTGCCGTTATTCCGGGATGATTCGCGAAGAGACCGTCCTCGGCTTGTTGTTCTTTAAGCCACTCCAACCCGCGGTCAATGCTTGCGATAACCTGTGCGTTGAGTTCGTGATATTCCGACGCGCCTGTTTCATGATGCGCAGTTATACCGCTCTGCACAACAGCAAACATGAGGCATAACACCAATATGAATCCGTGCTGCGTTTTGATTTTCATTTGTTCGCTCCCTTACGACCAGTTATTTGTGGTGTACTATAGCAAATACGATGCCAATTCAGAAAGGCAATTATTGTGCTAATTCTCGGAATTCAAGCATAATTCCGTCAAGAAATGAACACTGCTGTCTATAATCTGAACAATTAAAAGCGCGTGCCAATCGCGGCAATCTTCTGTAGGAGTGAGTGTTTTTGCTTGGGTGTTTCCCCATGCTCGCGACCTAAATCGTCTTGTGGCAAGATCACTGCTACGAAATACGCACAGTTTCACCCGTCTCAGCAGACTGCATCGCCGCGTCGTAGACCTGCATCACTTTACGGATTTCTTCAGGTTTGACGACCAATGCCTCGCCTTTGTTCAGCACATCAGCGATATTCTGATAGTAGGATTTCCATGTCGTCTGAAGGCTTTCAATAACAAGTTCACGATTCTCACCGCCAGCCTCCGTCCAGACTTTAGCATAGTTTTCGGGATCTTGCTGCGCTGCATCGATGTTCCCCTCACGCATCGGTCCCTCCTGCGGGTCGAGTCCATATTTAATCAGTCCGCCCAAATCTCCGACGATATACCAGCGCGGTTTCTCGGCTTTCGAGAGGTTGCCGATCTCAATCTGGTACCGTACATCGTTCTCGAACTTGATGATGAGGTTGCCATAGTTACCGATATCTGTGTCCCATTGTGTGTTGTAATGAATATCACAAAAGACGGATTCAACGGGTGCCGTTACAAGTTGCAGTGCCTGATCGACGAAGTGTGCGGGCCAGTCGTAGAGGATACCACCACTCTGACTTTTAACCCCGCGCCAACCGCCCGGCGCGCCGTAACGCATAATCGCGACTTGATAGAGATACGGGGTTCCGAGCAAGCCGTCGTCAATGATTTTTCTGATTGTATTGTAGTCCCAATCCCATCTGCGGTTATGGAAGACGCTGAGCAGAACATCGTTCCGTTTGCTGGCGGCGATCATTGCGTCGGCTTCTTCGGTGTTCATCGCCATAATTTTGTCTGTAACAACATGCTTGCCAGCGTCCATCGCTTTGATGGAGAGTTCGGCGTGCGTGTCGTGGGGTGTGGCTAATACAACGAGATCGACTGCATCGTCTGCGATGACTTCGTCAATTGTCTGATAGGTTTGTACATTTGGATATGCTTCGCGTGCAGCCGCACGGCGTTCAGTATCTCGCGTAGCGATCGCGTAAAGGTTCAGTCCATCTGCAAGCCCGACAAGGTAGGAATGAAAAGCGCGTCCAGCATAGCCATAGCCGATAACGGCAGTGTTTATCATAGATAGTTTTCAGTTATCAGTCGTCAGTTGTCAGTTTGGTGTTTGGTAACCTCCGAATCAAATGACGACCTCAACCAATGCCTCCTTTGATAATAATTAAGTGCAGGCGGGGTTTTAAACCCCGCCTGCGGTGGGTTTTTGATCGTTCAGCGTCCAATCGTAATCTAAGCCGGGTTTAAAACTCCGCTTGCGGTAAGTTTTGATCGTTCAGTGTCCAATCGTAATCTAAGTGCTGGAATTTTACGTCCTCTGCTAATACAAAGTCTGCATCTTCAGGGGGCAAGTAATCGGCAAGAAAATCCGCTACGCCGTCGTAGCCTTCCCTAAAATCCTCATCGTACCACTTGAAAATCTTCGAGAGATAAACATGACGTTTCGCTCTGTCCAACCTGACTTTCGTTGGATCCTGAATAAAGTTAAATGTAGCAGTTTCAAGGCGTTCTTCAATATCTGCAACGGAAAACGCTCGTTTTTCGAGAGGTGGGCAACTTCTTGAAGCGCATACAAGGATGAAGTGAACGCGCGGATCCACAAACTCCGTGCGGATAATGTCGTGTTCAATTTGATTAAGTGTATAAGTTTTACCCGCAACCCGGAACTTCAACCGAGAGAAAAACCCGTTGAACCATTTGACTTTTCGGACGCTCGTTGTCGGGTAATGGTCAATGACCCCTTTAATAACAAGCGCGTTGTAGGCGTTGACCCAAAATACCAGCTGCCCATTATAAGACAATTCCGTCGGGTTAGCAACAGCCAACAGGTCCAAATACGCCTCCAATTTTTCAGGGTTCGCCTTCAGTTTCGTATAATTGACCCGTCCTTTTCCATCAACATATTCCTGCAAAACCTGATCAAACAGTTCATGCGAAAAAGGTGCTTCGCTTGGCGGTTGCTCTATTCGAGAATCCGCTTCAACGCGAAAGTGGTAAAGAAAAATCACGCTAACGACAGATAGAAGCGAAAGGCATACAATCAAAATTCGGTTTTTCATACTGTTCCAATGCAGGCGGGGTTTCAAACCCCTGAAGAAATACCCAAGCAAAAACCCTGCTGTGCGTCGGACTCACGCATACTGTTCCAATACGGTTCGGTCAATCTCAATTCCCAATCCGGGTGCCTGTGGAACATCAACGTATCCATCAATGGCGTTGATCGGTTGTTGTGCTAACGCGGTGCGGAGTCGATTTTCGGTCATATCAAATTCCAAAAGTGAAGGGATCGGTTTGAGTGCCTGCGGTGCGTCTGGAAGCGTCGCTTGCCAGTGTAGTGTTGCTGCGAGACGGATACTACTTCCCCACATGTGAGGCAACACCCGAACGTAATTTGCACTCGCCATCGCGGCGACTTTTCGGCACTCTGTGAAGCCGCCTGCGATGCTGACATCCGGTTGCACAATATCCAACCCGCGTTTCTGTAGTAGGTCACGAAATGCCCACCGTCCCTGTAGCATCTCACCCCCAGCGATTCTAACGTTCAACGCCTGTCGGATTTCCCGATACCCCGCGACATCATCGCTGGTGATGGGTTCCTCATACCAAAAGAGATCGTAGTCTAATATCTTTTGCCCAACATCAATTGCTGTGCCGACATCATAACCGCAATTTGCATCGACAGCGAAGAGCGTATCATCGCCAATGGCGCGTCGGACTGCGGCGACGTTTTTCACATCGTAAGCCTCGCCGAAACCAATTTTCATTTTCACTGCAGGAAATCCGGCATCAACGTAGCTTTTCGCCTCATCCATCAAGGCTTGGGTTATGTCGGGTTTGTCTTTCTTGAAAAGTCCACTGGCGTAAGCAGGTATTTTCAACCGGAACGCGCCACCAAGAAGTTGGTAGATCGGCATATCAAGGGATTTACCCATGATGTCCCACAAGGCGATGTCAATACCGCTTAAAGCGCCGATGTTTCCGCACATCGCCTCCCAGATCCGCTCTGTTTCAAAAGGCGATTGTCCAATCAGATGTGTCTCAATTGCGGACGAAGAAGGAACGCTTATACCCTCACCCCAACCCGTAATCCCGGCATCCGTGCGAATTTCGACAACAACGGCAGTCCGCGTGTTGGTCCAACCGCGCGAATTCGCGAAGGGTTCAAGGAGTGGATAGCGTAAGTTGTAAGTTTTAACGTCAGTAATTTTCATAATTTCGGCATCTGTGTTCGATTTTTAAGTATGGACATCGTCCCATTAGCACTCACAATTTAATCTATTCTACCACAATCCGCACATTTTTTGCAGGAAAAATGGGATGTAATACAGGGCCATTCAATTCTCTGGAAAACAGCGAAATTCCCTTATGATTTTGGCGTCCCTAAACACGAGCCTCCGCGTTCTCCGTGTTCTCCGCGTTCTCCGCGATTCAGACAATTTGAAAATTGAATGACCTTGGGATGTAATACGGTTTATAGTAAATCCCATAATTACCTATACACCAACGGGAAGGCGAGGTTACAAACCTCGCCAGCGAAGGTGCGTGTGCGGTCTGTGTCTTGTGGGAACCGTTGCCGGGAAACGGGAAGGCGAGGTTACAAACCGCGCCAGCGAAAGAGAGGTGTTTTGTGGTTCTGGGCGTGTAAACTTATTTTTTGATTTTACTATAAAAGGTAGTGAACGTGCCCTTGGGTGCCAAAAAAAAGCGAGGTGTTTTACTTGGGTATTTCCCCCAAGAAACCTCGCCAATGGAGAAGGGACATATATAAAAAAAGAATATTGGAAATTCAATTACCGACTTTTTTGAGTCGTCTGCGCGTTTCCGCTTAGGTTAATACCTAAGGGGTTCCTCTTGGATCGTAAACTTGGACACTCGTAGCGGGGCCTCCACCAAAAATGTAGATTTGCCCATCTATCACCTCAGTTTTATGTCCCCATTTACCAATCGGCATGTCCGGCTTTTGGATCCAACGGTCGGTTGTCGGATCGTAGATTTCAATCGTTGCAAGTTTTTTAAATTCCATATCTTCCTTAAAGTAACCCCCTATGACATAGATTTTTCCATCAATTACGCTTGCTGTATGCAACGCTTTCGGAGCAGGCATCTCTGTTCCTTCTTGCCATTGATTCGTTTTTGGATTGAACACTTCAACGTTGGAAAGATACAGGTCTGACTGTTCCTGAATAGGAGGCGAACCGAGTCCACCGATCGCATAAATTTTTCCGTTCACAACACCGATTGCTGCCGAACAACGCGCACAGTTCATATTTTCGGCTGTTGTCCACGTGTCCGTTGCTGGATCATATACCTCCACAGTTTCTAAGTGCGGTTTTTCATTCGTCGTTAACCACCCGCCAATGGCATAAATTTTCCCGTTCACAACACAAGTCATGGTTTTTTTGGGTATCGGCATATCTGCTTTCTGCGTCCACGTGTCCGTAACCGGATCATACATTTCTACAGTTGCGAGTTCTTCACTCTCGGAACTGTAGCCGCGAGGCACCTGAATTGTCTTTAGGTTTGTGCCACCAATGGCGTAGATTTTTCCATCCACAACTGAGACAGATACGCCGGACCGCGCTGTCGGCATATTCGCCTTTTGTTCCCATGTATCGGTTTCAGGGTCGTACATTTCTACCGTTGAAGCCGATATATCCCCAAATTCGCCCCTTTTGAGTTGTATGTTCCCGCCTATCACGAACACTTTTCCGTTCACGACAGATGTAGCAAAACCGGTTCGCGCTGTTGGCATATCCGTTTTCCGTGTCCACTGCAACGTAGCGGGTCCCAGAGAATTCCGCTGGGTATCGGATACGAGAGGCGTTTCAGCGGACTGCAGTCCTGCCCCGATGTTTTTATTGGTGGAAACTGAGCGTCCGCCCTGGTTGCGTACATCCGGTTTTGAATCAATATCAAGAAGGATAGCGGTATCAACAATTTCAACCGTAGGTTCGGCGACTGCCTCGAAACTATACGGTTTCTGAAAGCGGGCGAGGTATTGGTGGCTCGCACCTAATAGCATCGCAAATAGAAGGGTCGCCACACCAAAAGCACCCCATGGGAGCAGTGGCTTTGCAACCGGAGCGGGTGTCGGTTTCAGATCGGCGACTTGCCGCATGATGTTCTCGGTTAGGTTGATAGGGAACGGCACGCTGCCGAGTACCTCTTGAACCATGAGTTCTTGATCCTCCCGCAAACGCTTTCGCGCCCGCCAGAGTCGATTTGTGATCGTGTTTATAGAGACACCTAAGAATTTGCTTATTTCCTTCGCCGTCATTTCACCGAGATAGTGGAGTGTCATCACCGTGCGCTCACTCTCCGGCAGTTTGGATAGGAGTTTTTCGGCGATTTCATAACGGTGTTCGGTCCCTTCTGCTTCGCGTTGTTCTGTGGCATGATGGTTATAAGAAGATTCCTCTATTTCTTCCACAGGTGTATCCTCCAACGATTGCATCGCGGGTTTGTGTCTTTGGAGCCAATTAATACAAAGCCGATTTGCGATGACATAGAGCCACCCGGCAAATTGATGCGGATTTTTAAGTGTCGAGAGTTTCTTGTAGGCTTGAAGAAAGGCATCTTGCGTAATTTCCTCAGCATAGTGAAAATCGCTAACCTTCCGCCATACAAGTGCGTGAACACCCCTTTGGTGTCTTCGGACTAAAGTGTCGAAGGCATCATCGTCGCCTGACAGAATTCTGTGGATGAGTTGAGCATCAGTTTCCACGATCACAATCTCCCATAGTGCGCGAGCAGATTAGAGGTTTCATTGTCTAAATCGTCCCCATGTTGTGGTTAGCAAGTACGGTTGTGGTGAAACTTGCAAGGCGTACATAGGATCGAACCAGTCTCCGCCAAAATTCCATATATTATCTGTCAACTGGGTTTGAACGCCGCTGTGCACGTCAATTTTTAAGATCTGGTGCGCGCCATTAATCGCTTGTGTATAAAGCGCTTTTTGTCCATCTGGCGACAACTCAGGGGACCACACAGGCGGACCGGCTTCATCAACAAGTTGTCGGAAGCGGGTGCCGTCGCTATTGACGATGAAGATTGTATTTTTATCCATCCATTCGTTGCGCAGTTGCCTATCCTGAATGGCGGGGAACGGATGGTTGTTCCCGGAAAAGGCGAGTTTATCACCCGCTGCCGACCAAGATGGGAGTTGTTGCCATTGTATCGCTTTTTTGGGTAGGAAGTGTTTTCGCTCACCGCCGCGGAGATTGACGAATGTGAGGCGTTCATCTATAATGCAGGCGATGCCCGTTCCATCTGGTGACCATGCTGGATCGGTGGCATTTATGACGAGTTCGTCTTCTTTTTCTTCACCTAAAGTCGCAATGTAGATAGTGGACCTGGAACGATTCCAGTCTGTCGCACTATAAGCGATCTGTTTGCCATCGGGCGACCATGTCGGACGGCCCTTACTCGTTTTGCTGTCTCCTTTGAAGACGCGTCGAATATTCGATCCGTCTGGGCGCATTAGATACAGATCGTCAACACCATCGCGATCGGAGACGAAAAGAATCTGCTCGCCGGTAGGCGACCAGACGGCTTGTTGATCGTTAGCAGGATGCTTTGTGAGGTTCACTTGTTTGGAGCCGTCAGTGTTCATGATGTAGATTTCATAATTGCGATCCCGTACGGAGGTAAACAGAATTTTCGAGGTGGTTGGTGCTTTTGCAGAAAGCGCGAAAACGTTTACATTCAGCACCAGTAGATTCGTTATGACACAAACCAATAGACTCACTGTTTTCATTTCGAAATTCCTCCATGTTTTGTGAATACTGTGATTGACTGTCAGAACTCGGTGATCGTTCTACTTGTTATCCTCCGCGCCTAAGGCACCGGCAACAAGAACAAGGTCCTGTATATTGACAAGTCCATCACCGTTGATATCTGCAGGATTACTTCCCGATTGCCCAAGATTTGATGCGACCCATACAAGGTCTTGGATGTTAATAATATCATCCGCATTGACGTCCTCTTTGCGTCTTATAGGTTCAGTCGCCTCTGACGGCGTGGAAGGGTTGATTTCCCATAAGAGTATCGTACCGTCCTTGCTCCCGCTTGCGACGGTATTGCCATCCGGACTAAACGCTACACCGTGAACCTCATCCCCATGCCCGGTGAATGTGCGGAGTTCGTTACCTGTGTTGACATCCCAGAGACGGACGGTGGCGTCCCAACTCCCGGTCGCAAGGGTGGCACCATCCGGACTTAACGCTATGCCGACAATCGCATCCGTATGCCCAGTGAGTGTGTGGAGACTGCTACCCGTGTTAATGTCCCAGAGACGGGCAGTGTCGTCATAACTCCCGGTTGCGAGGGTACTGCCATCCGAAGTAACCGCTACGCTGGCGACCCCATTACTATGCCCGGTGAATGTGCGGAGTTCGGTACCCGTGTTGACATCCCAGAGACGCGCAGTATTGTCATAACTCGCTGTTGCGAGGGTGGCACCATCGGGACTAAACGCCACGCTTCTGAGCCAATCCGTATGCCCGGTGAATATGCGGATCTGGTTACCTGTGTTGACATCCCAGATACGGGCGGTCCGGTCACCACTCGCCGTTGCAAGGGTGCTACCATCGGGACTAAACGCTACGTCTCTGATCCAATCCGTATGCTCAGTGAGCGTGTGTAAACGGCGACCTGTGTTCGCATCCCAGAGACGCGCAGTGTCGTCATAACTTCCTGTTGCGAGGATATTACCATCCGGACTAAATGTTATGCTATTGACCCAATTCGTATGTCCGGTAAGTGTGTGTAGCAGGTTACCCGTGTTCGCATCCCAGAGACGCACGGTGCGATCCTCATTCCCGGTTGCGATGGTATTGCCATCGGGACTAAACGCTACACCGATGACACCAGACGTATATCCGGTGAACGTGTGTAGCGGGTTATCCGTGTTCGCATCCCAGATACGGGCAGTGCTGTCCCAACTCCCAGTTGCGATGGTATTGCCATCGGGACTAAACGCTACACCGATGACCCGATCCGTATGCTCAGTAAGTGTGCGAAGATGTGAACCCGTGTCGGCATCCCAGATACGGACGGTGTTGTTATAACTCGCCGTTGCGAGGGTGTTGCCATCGGGACTAAACGCTACGCTGAAAATCGCAGCCCAATGTCCGGTAAGCGTGTGAAGTTCGTCACCCGTGTTGACATCCCAGAGATGGGCAGTGCTGTCCCAACTCCCACTTGCGAGGGTGTTGCCATCGGGACTAAACGCCACACTGTTAACCCCGGACCTATGCCCGGTAAGCGTGTGGAGACGGTTACCCGTGTTGACATCCCAGAGACGGATGGTGTTGTCCGCAGCCCCGCTTGCGAGCGTCGTCCCATCTGAAGTAAGTGCTACGCTGGTGACCCCATTCCTAACCCTGTTGAACATCTTTGTATGCCCGGTAAGCGTGCGGTGCTCGCTGCCGGTGTTGACATCCCAGAGACGGACGGTAGCATCCTCACTCCCACTTACGAGGGTCATGCTATCCGGACTAAACACGACGCTGTTGACCCCCGCCGTATGTCCAGTGAGTGTGCGGAGGTGTGAACCCGCGTTCGCATCCCAGAGACGGATTGTGGTGTCCTCACTCCCACTTGCAATGATGCTGCCATCGGGACTAAACGCCACGCTGTTGACCGCATCCGTATGCCCTCTGATGAGTTCAAGTTCTTCGCCTGTCTGTGCGTCGTAGATCCAAACACCTATAATACTCACGACCGCCAGACGTGTGCTATCTGCGGAATACTTTACTTCATTTATCTTACCTTTGCCGAGGCGTGCTTTAGCACTTTCGGGTAATCCCAACGCTGTGTAGTCTTGTGCAAAGGTGTTTGTTCCAACAGTAAATATCGCCAAAAGCGTAACTAAAATCGAAAATAGTGTAGATTTCACGCGTAATTTCTCCATTTCCTCTCAAAGTCCCCCTGATAAGGGGGATTTAGGGGGTTTCTCCGTCTGCCAGTCCCCCTGATAAGGGGCGGTGAATGCCCATAAGGCATTCATACCGTTGATTCTTTAGGGGGTTTCTTCGTTTCAAAGTTCCCACTGCAGGCGGGGTTTTAAACCCCGTCTACTTAAGCTTAAGCCGTCCCCATGTAGTAGTGAGTTTTCCCGCTGCTTCGACAGCAAGCGCGTCCCCGATCTTCGCGCCATTTTTACCCGCCAAATGATGTCCATTGCGCGAGGCATCTAAGAATTCCTGTGCCCCACTGGGTTCATCGAAATGCCACAATGCAACCGTCTTCGCGTCGTCTTTGAACTTGCCGTCTGGCATAAAGCCTTTTTTGTTAACATCGTAACGAGCCTCCGCTGAGATGCGCACTTCATCAATATAGCCAGTGAAGGAATCCAAAAACGCTTTGGCTGGCGGACGACCAGGCATCACAATTATCTCTCCGAACCCGCCAAGCACGAAGTCCTTTGGACGCAAATTACGAGGATCGCGATCATGTCCGAGCGGTTGACCGTGTTGATGTGTCGCCCCGAAATCATTGACGATCACCGTTACCTGATTCCCCTTTACCTGATGAACGATGTGGTACCACTGGTTCAGCTCAAGCGAGATCGGGAAAGGTAGCGTCTGACCGAACTTGCCATCAAGATAGGAACTCATTTGCAAGACGAGATCCCCCTTCGGCGGATCAGTATTTAGCAGATTCGCCAGCTCATTGAATTGACCTTCATTATTCACAATGACCATATCCACCTGTTGATGGAGTATCACCAACACCGTCGTTTCCTTTTTGTCGGGCGGTGCAGTCAGATATATCCATGCTTCAAAGGTGAATTCCTCCGTGCCATCCGGTAAGAGGGAACCAAAAGTTTCAAAATCTAAAACGGCGTAGTCATCGACCCCGTCAAGGACTAAATAGTTGCCACCTGCCGGTGAAGCCGGTGGCAACGCTTTAGCACTCAGCGGCATTAGTGCCAGCAAAAAGAGGTATGTAAGGATTTGTCGGTGTCCCATTTTTATCTCCTTTTGGATTGACACGCTGAGGACCTTGATAACCAACAGTGTACAGGTCATCAAAATACCTAACGTTCAACGTCCTTTCAGGGTTTACCCTTATTTAACGTTTGGCAATCCAATCTCTTAAAATGTTGTTGTGTTATCGTGTTTCTTATAATTAAAGACACAATTTTTGAGAAAAAATTGTGCATCATTTGAAAAAAAAATAAAAAACAGATTGGATTAACGGCATTTCATAAAATTCACAGTTTTCCGAATTTGCTATAAAAACTATGAAATTTTACACCATTTTCGGCAGGATAGGTTTATTCACATAGCACTCCGCTGGAGTGCAAGGGCGGGGGCATCTTTTTCTATAGATATATTGCTCCGCTGGAGCAAAGCGTCTTATAGACGGTATGGGGCATCTTTTTCTATAGATATATTGCTCCGCTGGAGCAAAGCGTCTTATAGACGGTATGGGGCATCTT
>JAGFCB010000130.1 GCA_022394775.1 Candidatus Poribacteria bacterium | reverse complement strand
CCAATATGCAGCTCGTACACGATCAGTGTAGTAGCCAGCAGGTTTCTGACCTAATGCTAACTCACGCACAACTTGTCCTTGAGTATTGTAAAACGTCAAGGAAACATCGGCTGGTTTTGCCAACTGATAGGGAATCCAGGTTTCTGGATTAAACGGATTCGGATAGTTTGATAACAATGCTGTTTCTTCAGGAATGAGTGTCATGTTGTTCGTAGGAGCAAGGGGTACCTGTAATGGTAATACTTGCACCGACATGTTACCGACTAATTCATACTCATATCCAGAATGTGCCCCATCACTCGTAAGATTAATCTGATCAAAAGTCACTGTGACAGCATCGAGATTTCCCTCTTTACGCTGAACATCAAGTATGCCACTTTCGGTAGCACCAGCACTAATTGCATGAGAATCCCAGCCAAGACCGTTATGTGTCTCACCATCAACAGCTTCCCCACTTGAGGATATTGTTGTCTGTGGCTGTATATCAATCGGTGAACCGATAGGACAGGTCATTTTTGATTGACCATCAGCAACCTTTATCAAACTAACCTGTATCTTTAAGGGGCGGACAGTATTCCAGTTCACATCAACATTGGTTATCTTTCTGCCAGTTGCGAAAAATCCGGCAGGTAAGGAACTTAGATCATTATGGTCTAATTTTAATGTAGATAAACTACTCAGACTGGTAATTAGGTCGCCTTGCAAAGTATTTATATCGTTCCCAGTCAGAATAAGAGTCTTCAATTTGGTTAAATCATCGAATATATCGTCTGGTAATGATGTCAGACTATTGTTTTGTATATTCAAAGAAGTGAGTGCCGTTAATCCATCAAATAAACCTGACGGCAGGGAACTCAAGCTGTTATACCCTAAATCTAAACTTGTCAGATAGGTGAGGCCATCAAAGTCATCAGCAGTTAAAGATGAAATTTCCTCGTGACTAAGATCTAATGATGTCACATTAACTAAGTGCCCAACTTTCACATCTGAAGCGGAAGTAACGCCATCAATTGCATCAACAATTGCATCACTCACCTTCGTAGTACGGGAACTCAACGCCACAGACAGATCGGAGTCGTCGAACTCCGTAACATTAATTGTAACGTCGATAGAATCAGTTCCTTCATATCCATCAGAAACCGACACAGTCACCGAGTATGAGTTCTTCGTATCATAATCTAAACTCGCACTTGTCTTTAGCTGTCC
>JAGFCB010000209.1 GCA_022394775.1 Candidatus Poribacteria bacterium | reverse complement strand
GGCAATTTCTTAATGGCACAATGTACTGAATCTTTGAGTTCTTGCTGGATCACAATCTCATCTGGCATCGGATTCGACCGACCAGAATGGGCGTGCATTAAAGTTTCGAGTGCTGTTTCCGGATCTGTATCGTCTCCTTCTGTTAAATGCACTTGAAATTTGTGTCGCTTTAGCAGATTGAAACAGAGATTTTGGGCACATTTTAACATCCATGAACGCGCAGTCTTCGGACGCAATTTGGCACGGTGTTCCCACGCCTTGATGAACGTTTCCTGGGTTATGTCCTCTGCATCTTCTCTATTTCCGAGTAGATAGAGGGTGTGTTGATAAATCTGAGTCTTGTGTTCATGGACAAGCTCAAGGAATTTATCTTCAGTCATGTTTCAATTCCACGCATTTTAAAGTTGTGGTTAACTACAAATGAGTTGCAAAAAAGTTGCACTTTTTGTATGTATCGTAACTTAACGCGTTTTGGAGTTAACGTTACTACAAACGGGTTGCAAAAAAGTTGCACTTTTTTTGATTTAAAATTTTCAGAGGAGTTTAGATGCGGAAAGTTAAAAAAGAAAACGACAGCGAAACCCAACACGCTAACTTTTGGAAACCTAATGGAGCGTTAGGTTTCACTTGCGGGTTCGGCTGCTTCAGTATCGCGAGCACAGCTCGCTCCTACAAGAAAACGTTGACGCGTCCGATCTTATTCCCATTGAAACACGGTGCCTAATAGGCGCATCGGTTCATCGCGGAGCCATCTGTATATCTGTGGTGCCTCGTCGACAGGCACGCGGTGTCGAATCAGTGGAGCAATCTTAATAGAACCTTGACGGAGCAATCGACAGAGGTTTTCCAGATCATCGCAAGTGAAGTGACTACACTGAAGGATGCTAATCTCCTTAAATTGTCCGATGTTAAAGGTATAATTGACATCAAACCTTCCAGCGACGAGGAGGAGTCGTCCGCGGGTTTTACAGGCGCGAATCATCGGGGTGACCATGTCCGGGACACCGGCGAAGTCCATAACAGCGTCAAATGCGCCGTCTTGAATCTGTGTATCCCAACCGTCTTCGCTTGTATTGAAAATCTGTTCTGCTACACCTAATTGACGGATCTGTTCCAATCGGGATTCTTCGATATCGCACACGGTAACGCGGGCACCCATAGCGTAAGCGATCTGTGCCGCAAACATCCCGATGCAGCCCTGACCGACAATAAGCACTTTTTCCCCTATACGCGGCTCGACGCGCCGACAACAGTGCATTGCGACGCCAGAGATGCCAAAAAGGGCGGCTTCACCCGGATCAATATCTTCTGGCAATTTTAGGAGCAGTCCATCCTCGGGGATGGTGAATTTTTCAACGTGGTCCACACTTGCATAGATAAGGTCACCGACCTGCAGCTGCGTGGCATCTGGTCCTATCTCAACGACTCTACCGACGTTCTGGTACCCACCACCTGCCGGGAGTCGGTCATCCGGTGCCGAGTAGTTCCCACCGATAATCTGGTTCCGTTCTGTGCCGTTGGTGAGTCCCGTGAAGACGGCTTGACAGAGCACCTCGTTTTGGACGGGAGGTTCAGGTTCTTTCCAGTCGGCAACAACAGTTTTTTCGCGGCGTTTGTCTGGTAGTAGTTTGGTGACAATTGCTTTCACGGTGTTTGTGCCTCCTTAATAAAATTTGCGTCCGTAACTCATTTTTTTAACGTAAATGAAATCCGTGGATTTGTCAAGGCCAAAATGGTCTGAAGTCAAAATTATCGGTTTTTGTCGCTTGCGAATTCTAAAAAAAATTATTGACAGATTGTCGCGTTTGCTGTAGAATTTTTTAAACCATTACACCGAAAAAAAGTCGAAAATAGTCGAAACGATTTTTCATTTTGCACGTTAATTTTTAAGGAGAATCCGTAATGCCAAAACGCGTTAATAAAGCGATTGAATTACTGGAAGATGACTTGCCTGTTTTCTACACTGGCAGTCACACGGGCGCGAACTTGAACTATGACGCGGGTCGTGAGATGGCGAAGACATGGGCAGACTATATCAATGTCGGTATGGAGCATGGAAGTTTCGATCTCGCTGGATTGGATAGTTTCATGCGGGGTCTTGCTGATGGCGGTCCAACGAATAGTGGACACAAAACGCCAGCAGTCATTGTCGAATTACCAGTGGATGGTGTGAGCGCAGATGTGATTCGTGCTAACGGTTGGCAGATGCGGCAGCTTCTCGCACGCGGTGTACACGGACTCTTACTTTGTCACGCGGAATCTCCAGAAGCGGTCAAAGCGTTTGTTGAAGCGTGTCGCTATCCGTTCCAAACAATCGGTGTCGGTACGCAGTTGGATGTCGGCAGACGCGGTTCTGCCGGTCAAGGCTCAGCTGCACCAATTTGGGGTATTTCTGCTAACGAATATCTGGATGTCGCCGATCCATGGCCCCTGAACCCAAACGGTGAACTCTTCTTAGGACTCAAATTTGAAAATAAACGGGCATTAGCGAACGTTGAAATTACGGCGCAGGTACCCGGCATCGCCTTTGCAGAGTGGGGACCCGGTGATATGAGTATGTCGTTTGGCTATAAAAATCCGCCGAGCCCGCGTCCACAGGAATTGCAAGATGCTCGAGATCGCGTCTTTGCAGCGTGTAAAGCAGCCGGCATCCGTTTTTTAGAAAGCACGTCCCCTGATACAATTGAGGCGAGCATCGATGCGGGTGTCCGGGTCACTGGTGGTGGCGAGGAAGCTGCACGCATCGGACGGGCGTACGCCGGTAGGACGATGCCTGTCTAAAACCTATAGCATCCCCGAGAGCCAAAACACTAAGCCTGAAACGAAGTGGAAGGCGACTCTACACAAAGGCACGTGAGTGCCCCAACCTACACTACTTAACCGCAAGGAAAATTAGAAAAATGGCATTAACAGAACAGGAAATGTTGGCGGAATTGCGGAAATATGATACGCCTTCCATCACGAATGTGGTGGCTACGTATCCGGGGAGTCCGCTCTGCCTTGGACTTTATAACCCGTGGACTGAGGATTGGTACACGGATACCACCATTCGTTGTATGTATCCAGATCTTGGAGCTGTTGCGGGGTACGCAGTGACCTGTGTCTACGGTTTACCGGATCCTAACTATTCAGAGCTCTCTTTTATGGATGTCATAGATGCGTTAGGTGCTTCCAAACAACCGACGATCTTGGCGTTTCAGCAGAAGTTTCCACCCGAATTGGAGAACAAGGTCGGCTTGGCAGGTGGAAATATGACGGCAGCAATGAAGTCAATCGGTTGCCTGGGCGCAATTTCAAACGGTCCGTCGCGTGATATTGACGAAATCCGACCGATGGAATTTCAGTATCTGTTGAGTGGCATCACACCTGGGCATGGCGCAATGGCGGTTCATGCTGTCAACGTTCCCGTCTCAATAGCAGGGATGGATGTCGCACCGGGTGAGATTATCCACATGGATGAAAACGGCGCGTGTAAGTTTCCGGGCGACAAATTAGAAGCGGTGCTGACGAATGTTAAGGCGTTGCTTGAAGAGGAAGGCGATCGGATTGGGAAGCTGCTCTCAGGTCCGAAAACGGCGAAACAGGTCCGCGCAATTTTCAGTGGACATTCTTATGCGGAAGATGATGAAG
>JAGFCB010000200.1 GCA_022394775.1 Candidatus Poribacteria bacterium | reverse complement strand
GGCTCATGAGCCTTATATCCTATAAAAATCGTGTGTTCAGTGTAGTGCCTCTTGGCAACGCTTCTTGTCTGTAGTCGTTAGGCATCAATCTTTTTAAGGTTAGAAATGTGAATGGTGCCCTCGCGTTCGACAACGCCGCCCTGTCCTGCCTGATTCGGCCGGAGGTGGCGTTTAACGATATGAATGCCTTCAACAATTGCGCGTTGTTTCTTTGGGAACACCTCCAAAACCACACCTTCCTTGCCTCGATCCTGTCCACTAAGGACTACGACCGTGTCATCCTTCTTAATATGCAGTTTTTGTCGTGCCACAATTTTCCTCCTAAATAACCTCGGGGGCGAGCGAGATAATTCGGGTGAAACCCTTTTCTCTGAGCTCTCGCGCAACAGGGCCGAAAATGCGGGTGCCTCGCGGAAGTTGGTTACCTTCTCGATCCGGCGGATGGACGAGAACCGCAGCATTGTGATCAAATTTAATATACGAGCCGTCTGGGCGGCGAACTTCTTTCGTCGTACGGACGACAACTGCGCGAACGACTTCGCCGGCTTTAACCTGTGTATTAGGTGTCGCTTCTTTAATGCTTGCCACAATCACGTCGCCTACGCGAGCATAACGCCGCCGAGTGCCGCCTAATACACTAATGCACATTAATTGCCTTGCGCCAGTATTATCAGCACAGGTTAATCGAGAGTATGATTGAACCATTTTTGTATTCTCCTCTACCGTTTGCAAAACGGTGTGTTTTGGAAACGCCAGAGTTCGGATGAAACCCTTTCTTCTCCAGTGCGATCCGTACCCTTTGCCTCATCATATATGGATAAGGCAGATGCACGCCAATGGTAGCACTTTTTACTCGTTTGCGGGTTGTACCGCGCTTACTATCGCTTGGACCCGCCACCGTTTCTGACGACTCAGCGGTCGGGTTTCAACAACCTGAACCACGTCACCGACATTACAACTGTTCTGTTCATCGTGAGCCAGAATCTTCTTCGTTTTCCGGACTACCTTCTTGTAAAGCGGATGTTGATAGCGACGAACAATTGATACTGAGACGGTCTTATCCATACTATTACCGGTAACAAGACCCGTCCGAGATTTACGATGTCTTCGTCTTTCTTCGTTCAACTTTATCCTCCGAACCAACCAAAACCTGTTGATCTCTGCACTTTGGAAACACACAACCTTAGCAATTGCTGAAACGGACTGGAGCGAAGGTACTTAACCTCGCGCTTTCCGTGTTGTTTACTGTGAACGTACCTGCAGGATAGTTTTCACACGTGCGATGTCTTTTCGGATCTTACCGATACGTGTCGTGTCCTCTTGTTGTCCTAAGATACTTCTGAATCTCTGGTTAAACAAATTTTCCTTCAAAGATTGCAGTTCACTTTCCAATTCTTCGGTTGTTTTCCCTTGTAGTTCATCTGCTTTCATGTTTTCATATCTCCTTGCGTGTTGTCAAAACCACTGTGCACGTTTGGATGTGCATAATTTTTCCAACGTCGGAGTCGCAGGCGAAATTACTCATTCCGTGCAACGAACTTCGTTTTGATTGGCAATTTATGGGCGGCTCGTTCCATCGCCCCTTTTGCGTCTTCAAGCGAAACGCCACCTAATTCATAAAGGACTCTACCGGGTTTGACGACAGCGACCCAATGTTCAGGTGGGCCTTTTTTTCCTTTGCCCATGCGCGTTTCAGCAGGTTGTTTACTCAGTGGTTTATGCGGAAAGATTTTGATCCAGAGTTTTCCACCGCGGCGCACATACCGAGTGATAGCAATACGCGCAGATTCAATCTGGTTGCTTGTAATCCAGCCGGCTTCCATCGCTTGCAAACCGTATTCACCAAAGTTAATTTGTGAGCCCCGAAGCGGCTTTCCACGGCGTTTTCCGCGATGCACATAGCGGCGCATCACGCGTTTCGGCATTAACACTTTAAATGCCTCCTTACAATCTGTTAAGACGGTTTATGAATTATTCTCGGATCCTCGATTACTCTGACGCTGTCTACGTTGGTTTCTGCCTCTGCCTTGTCCACCAGATTGTCGAGAGCGTCCATCTTGGGAAGATTGTCGAGAGCGTCCATCTTGGGAACCGGAGCGTCTATCGCCACGGCGACGATCAGAACGTTGGGAACCGCCATCTTCACGGCGTCCAGTTTGACGCTGCGTAGCTGCTTCCCCTTTTAATTTGTCCGGGACACCAATAATTTCGCCCTTAAAAATCCATGTTTTGACCCCGATTTTACCGTACGTCGTGTTCGCTTCAGTGAACCCGTAGTCAACATCTGCTCTGAGCGTGTGGAGCGGGACACGTCCCTCAATGCTGGATTCGGCGCGAGCAATCTCCTTGCCATCCAGTCTACCACTCACCATAATTTTAACACCCAAAGCACCCGCCTGCATTGAGCTGGAGATATTCCGCCGCATAGCGTGTTTAAAACCCGCCCGACGTTCTATCTGTGTTGCAACTGCTTCTGATACAAGTTGGGCATCCAGTTCGGGCTCTCTAATTTCGGAAACATTAATCCTAACCGGGCAGCCAACCTCTTTTTCGAGCATTGTTTGTAGTTTTTCAGCTTCCGCACCACGGCGACCAATGACAATCCCTGGACGTGCTGTATGGATGTTGATGCTACAACGATCCGCAACACGTTCCACTTCAACGCGCGAAATTCCAGCGCGCGCGAGTTGCTCTTTGACGAACGCTTGAATCTTAAAATCTTCGTGAAGCCACTTGGCATAATCCCGTTCGCTGTACCACTTTGAATCCCACGTTTCAATGATTCCTAAGCGTAATCCACGCGGGTGAGTTTTTTGTCCCACACGAACCTCCTGTCAAACTTTTCCCGCTTGCGACGTGGAGACTGAGTGGTTTTGTAGTGCTTTGTCAATAGGCACGTTATTACTCACCATCTTCGGTACTCTCCTCGTCAACGACAACGGTGATATGGCTACTCCGTTTTAGGATTCTGTTTGCCATACCTCGTGCCCGGGGGCGTATCCATTTCCGAGTAATCCCTTCATCAACGCGAATCTCTTTAACATATAAACCTTCAAGGTTAACGCTTGGGTTCTGATATTGTGCATTCGCGGCTGCCGACTGAATCAACTTGTAGATGATAGGGGACGCGGCTTTATGCGTAAAGCGCAGCTGACTTAACGCATCTTCAACGTATTGATTACGGACGAGATCGGCTACCAAGCGGGCTTTCCGCGGGGCGACCGATGCGTTCCTAATTTTAGATCTGGCTTCCATCAGTATCTCCGAATAAAAGCAAGTTTCTGGTTTCATCGTTATTATTGACCCAGCAGATGCATGCAGCGTCAATCTGCGATGAAGGTTATCACGAAAATTATCTTCGTGCTGCGCCACCACTTGCGTGAGAACGGAAGGTCCGGGTCGGTGAGAATTCACCGAGTTTGTGACCTACCATGTTCTCTGTGATATACACAGGAAAAAACTTCTTTCCGTTGTAAATTGCCAAAGTATGTCCTACCAATTCAGGCGTAATGGTCGAACGACGGGACCAGGTACGAATCACCCGTTTGGTGCCAGAACGTTCCATAGCGGCTACTTTCTTGGCGAGTTTCGGGTCTATATAAGGTCCCTTTTTAATTGAACGCGACATTGTGTTTCTCCTCTACCTTACAAACATTAATCCGATGCCGAACGCGGCATCCACGAAAAAGTTATTTTCGTTTTCCGACAATGTAGCGGCTCGATTTCTTCTTCGGGTTTCGGGTCTTATAGCCTTTCGTTGGGACGCCCCACGGGGTAACTGGATGTCTGCCACCCGAACTCTTGCCTTCACCGCCGCCGTGTGGATGGTCAATCGGGTTCATAGCCACACCTCTGACCTTCGGACGTTTTCCGAGCCATCTTGAGCGACCCGCTTTACCGATGACGATCTTACTCACATTGCCAACTTGACCGAGCGTTGCCATCGCTTGCACGGGGATAAGCCGAATCTCACCTGACGGGAGTCGAATACGGGCGTACTTGCCTTCTCTGTCAACCAATTGAGCGGCACCGCCAGCACTACGGACAAGTTGTCCACCTTTACCGGGTTTCATCTCTATATTATGGATTGAAGAGCCGAGCGGAATCTTTTCAAGCGGCAAAGCGTTTCCAACCCGAATTTCTGCATCTGCACCTGAATCAAGCATGTCGCCGACCTGAACACCGACCGGGGCGAGAATATAGCGTTTTTCGCCATCAACATAATGGAGCAGAGCGATATGTGCCGAACGATTCGGATCATATTCAATTGCAGCAACTTTGGCAGGAATACCAAACTTATCTCGTTTGAAGTCGATGGCTCGGTATCGGCGTTTGTGTCCACCACCGCGTCGCCTCACTGTCAAGCGTCCTTTGGCGTTCCGACCGGCTTTCTGCTTGGCACCCTTAACAAGAGATTTTTCTGGTTTACTGCGCGTAATCTCTTCAAAGGTGTACCCAGTCATAAACCGACGACTTGGGGTTATAGGGGAATACGTTTTAGGCACTCTGATTTCCTTTTTAGAGGGTGTCAGCGATAGTTCTCAGGTCTTCTGTAAGTTCGACGATTGCTGACACTTTTGTTCGTTTTGCGTTGAGCGGATTACCTATTTGGCAATCATCATTAGTTGAAGGGACGTATCAATTTATACGGATTTATATGGCTTCAAACTCTTGGATGGTTGCGCCTTCTCTTAGGGTGATAATCGCTTTTTTCCAATGCGGTTTTCTACCACGTTGGTAACGCAACATTTTCCCTTTGGGTTTGCCGCGAACGTGCATTGTACGGATTTTAAGGATATCGCCTTCAATGTCAAACAATTCTTCTGCAGCGCGGCGGATCTGTGGTTTCGTTGCCTTCCGATCAACAACAAACGCGTACTTATTAGCGTCGCGGAGGATCGTGCTTTTCTCTGTAATCAGCGGTTGTAGTATAACCTGATATGCGTCTTTCATCAGTTTTATCCTTCCGCATCTGGATCGATGTTCGCGAATTTGGATTCGAGTTTCTCAGCCGCGTTCTCGGTGATTATCAATGTATCGTGCCACATAACTTGGTAGACGTTGAGCGTATTCCATGTGCAGCAATGAACTTGCGGAATGTTCCTCACAGAGAGGTGGATGTTCGAGTCCTGTTCATCAAGGATGAGCAGTGCCTTTCCTTCTACGTTCAGTGCTTTTAACATGTTGACCATGTCTTTCGTGCGTGGCTGTTCAAATGTGAAATCTTCAACAAGAATGCATTGCTGATTCTGGAACCTGTCTGCCAATGCGCTGTGTAAGCCGAGTCGCCGTACCCGTTTGGGTGTGTACTGGCGGTAGCTGCGCGGTTTTGGTCCAAACGCTACACCCCCATGAACACGAATCGGTGACTTGGCATCGCCTACACGGGCTCTGCCGGTTCCCTTTTGGCGGTAGAGTTTCTTTCCACTGCCTTTCACTTCACTCCGGGTCTTCGTTGATGCATTGCCTTGCCGCTGATTGGCAAGATAGGCAACGACACACTGGTGGATGACGGGGCCATTCACTTCAGCATCGGTAAACGCATCGGCTAATTCCTTGGTATGGAGGACATCCCCGGACCTATTGTGTACGTCTAAAGTTGACATAATTGTATGCTCGTTTTATTTAGGCATCGTTCCGTGACGACTGCCAGCCTATGCACTTGGTGCTTTAGATGCTTTTCTAATCAGAAGCAAACCGTTCGGTGGACCAGGGACTGCGCCTTTTACCACCAACAAGTTGCGTTCAGGATCGGCTTGGATTACGGGTAAATTTTGGATGGTATGCCGTTTGGCACCGTGACGTCCTGCCATCCGTTTCCCTTTAAAGACACGAGAGGGGGTCGCACTTGCCCCGATAGAGCCGGGACGACGGAGATCTTGCTCACCACCGTGGCTTTTCTTACCACCAGCGAATTTCCATCGTTTTACCACACCCGTGAAACCGCGTCCTTTTGAGGTACCTGTCACATCAACAAGTTCACCTTCTGAAAAAACGCTTGCATCAACAATATTTCCTACAGACACATCCTCAAGACTCTGAACATGAAATTCACGAAGCACCCGTGCCGAATCGACATTAGCTTTCGCTAAATGTCCACGCTTCGGGCTGTTCGTCCGGCTCTCTTTCTGTTCACCAAAACCCAACTGAACCGCCTGATATCCATCTTTTTCTTGCGTTTTGAGTTGGACAATTGGACAGGGACCCGCTTCGATGACAGTAACAGGCACCGCTTTCCCAGAATCTTCAAAGATTTGTGTCATGCCGACTTTGCGGCCGATAATTCCATTAACCATTTTCTTCGCTCTCCTCCTTTAGGATTTGCAAACCGAGGTGTTACGCACATATTCAGGGGCGTGCCTTATGGTTTCCAAACCGTCGGAGTGGAGAACAATCATTTCTCCGACTACAGTAAGGTAATTTTGACATCGACACCTGCAGGCAGGTCCAACCGCATCAAAGCATCAACAGTTTTAGGTGTAGTTTCTAAGATATCCAGCAGACGTTTATGAATCCGCATCTCAAATTGTTCACGAGACTTTTTATCTGTGAACGTTGAACGTTGAACGGTGTAAATATGCTTCTTCGTCGGCAGTGGAATCGGACCAGAGACAGCTGCACCTGTACGTTTCGCAGTATCTGCTATCTGCTTTGACGACAGGTCTAACAACCGATAGTCAAATGCCTTAAGCCGGATGCGAATTTTTTGATTGTCCATCTTTTCGTATCGCTTTCACCAAACGAGAGGTTCGTCGTTGATTAACATCTTGAAGTTGATGTCCAAGACCCTCTGTATTGATGTCCTTAAAAAGGCGGAGTTCACACTCCGCCCAATCTCTTCTTATTCAAGAATCTTGGAGACAACACCGGCACCGATAGTTTGTCCACCTTCCCGAATTGCGAATCGGAGTTGTTCCTCCATCGCAATCGGTTTGGACAGTTCGACGGTAATCTGTGCATTGTCACCAGGCATAATCATCTCAATGCCTTCAGGAAGATCCATCTTTCCGGTTACGTCCGTTGTCCTGAAATAGAACTGCGGTCTGTATCCGGTAAAGAATGGGTTCCAGCGTCCACCCTCATCTTTTGTGAGGATGTAGGCTTCGGCTTCAAATTTGGTATGCGGTGTGACGGTTCCAGGGACTGACAAGACCTGTCCGCGTTCAACGTCATCGCGGTCAATACCACGGAGCAGCGCACCAAGGTTATCGCCAGCGCGACCTTCGTCAAGGCTTTTGTTGAACATCTCGACACCAGTAATAACAGTCTCTTGGGTTTCGCGAAGTCCAACGATTTCAACCGGATTTCCGATTTCAATGACACCACGTTCAACACGACCCGTAACAACCGTACCGCGTCCACTGATAGTAAATGTGTCTTCAATCGACATCAGGAACGATTTCTCGGTATCACGGACGGGTTCTGGGATGTAGTCGTCAACAGCCGCCATCAGTTCGAGAATTGGCTGGCATGCCTCGTTTGAAGGGTCTCCGTCGGCTTCCATCGCTTCAAGCGCGGAGCCTGTGACGATCGGAATATCGTCGCCGGGGAACTCATAACTGCTTAGCAATTCACGGACTTCCAGTTCGACGAGCTCAAGCAGTTCTTCGTCATCAACCATGTCTGCCTTATTGAGGAAGACGACGAGGGATGGCACGTTCACCTGCCGTGCAAGTAGGACGTGCTCGCGCGTCTGAGGCATGGGACCATCAGCGGCGGATACGACCAGAATCGCACCGTCCATCTGTGCCGCGCCGGTAATCATATTCTTGATATAGTCGGCGTGTCCGGGGCAATCGACGTGTGCGTAATGCCGATTTTCGGTCTCATATTCAACGTGCGCTGTGTTAATCGTAATGCCACGTTCTTTTTCTTCGGGTGCCTTGTCAATATCTTCATACTTTTGGACATAATCCGCGTCAGCCAGTTTGGAGAGTACCATAGTAATTGCTGCTGTCAGCGTCGTCTTACCATGGTCAACGTGTCCGATTGTTCCAATATTAACGTGTGGCTTATTCCTTTCAAACGTTTCCTTAGCCATTTTTGTCCAAGCTCCACTAAAAGTTTATTGTTGCGGGGTTGTTAGCGCTGCTCCACAGAACTGCGCACTCCCGTTTCTATAGGGTGGCCAAACGCTTTAGCGCATGGTAGCACCTTTTAACTAAATATTATGTCTGCTTATGGGAAGTGGGAACACTCCCACAGTTCAGACACTCCACAACTACTTAACAACTACGGTTCATTACTTTCTAAGACGATTGTGAGTTACGATTCGACGATGAAATTAAGTCCTCCAGTACACTTGTGGGGACTTGGTTATAGTGTGCAAACTCCATAGAATAGTTTGCTCTACCCTGTGTGAGAGATCTAAGCGTTTTGACGTATCCGAACATTTCTGAGAGGGGTACATCGACCCGGATGACCTGGATACGGGATTTCGCCTGTGTTTCCGTTTCGCGTATCTGCGCGCGCCGTGCGTTCAAGTCACCTATGACTTTACCGAGATATTCGTCGGGGACAATAACCTCAACGTTCATAATCGGTTCGAGAAGTGTCGGTGTACCACGTTTCATAGCATCTTTAAACGCCATCGAACCTGCGATAGAGAACGCCATTTCTGATGAATCCACCGCATGGTGTGAACCATCAACAAGTTTTACGGATACATCCACAACTGGATACCCCGCAAGAACACCAGTATTCATGGCGTTCTCGATACCCTTTTTCACTGCTGGAATGTATTCTTGAGGAATAACACCGCCTTTGGTGTCGTCAATGAACTCAAAGCCGGTGCCTTTTTCAAGCGGTTCAACTTCGATCAGAACATGTCCGAATTGACCTCTACCGCCCGATTGACGCACAAACCTGCCTTCAGACTTGACCGGTTTGAGAATCGTTTCGCGGTAAGCAACTTCTGGGTTGCCAACATTCGCTGAGACGTTAAACTCACGTACAAGCCTATCCACAATAATTTCAAGATGAAGTTCACCCATACCTGACAGCAAAGTTTGTCCAGTTTCGGGGTCTTGATGGACTTTAAAGGTCGGGTCTTCTTGGGCGAGTTTGGAGAGGGCGAGGTTTAGTTTATCAATATCAGACTGGGTACGAGGCTCAACTGCGATGGACATTACGGGGAGCGGGAACACCATCGTTTCTAAGGTTATATGCTGTTTCGGATCACAAAGTGTGTCCCCTGTTGAGAGATCTTTTAAACCAATGACTGCAGCAATATCGCCAGCATAAACGGCTTGCAGTTCTTCGCGTTTATTGGCGTGCATCTGCATCAACCGTCCGATTCGCTCGTGTTGCCTTGTTGTACTGTTATAAACAGTGTCACCTTTCTTCAGAACACCTGAGTAGACGCGCAAGTAAGTGAGTTTGCCAACGTGCGGATCCGTCATGATTTTGAATGCCAACCCACAGAAGGGTTCATCATTTTTCGGAAGCCGGGCCTTTTCCGCTTCCGTTTTCGGATCGAAACCTACGATTGGTGGCACATCCGTCGGTGCCGGTAGGTAGGAGACGATGGCATCTAAGAGCGGTTGGACACCTTTATTCTTTAGGGCAGTCCCGCAAAGGATAGGAACAATTTTACCGGCGATTACAGCGTTACGGATGCCTGTTTTAATCTCTTCTGGAGAGATTTCAACGCCATCTAAGTATTTGAGCATGAGCTCTTCATCGCAGTCGGCGATCGCCTCTAACATCCGCTCGCGATATTCGTTTGCCATTTCCTCCATCTCTTTCGGGATGTCGGTCTCTTGAATCACAGTACCGTCGCTACCCGCGTCGGTGCCTATGTTCCAGATTTGACCTTTCATGGAGATGAGGTCTACAATACCTGAGAATTGTTCCGCTGAACCGATGGGCAGTTGCACAGGGATAGCCGTAGCACCGAGGCGTTCTTCCATCATTTCAACGGTGCGGAAGAAATCTGCACCGGTTCGATCCATTTTATTGATGAATGCGATTCGAGGTATGTTATATTTGTCTGCTTGTCTCCAAACAGTTTCGGATTGAGGTTCAACACCGCCAACTGCGCAGAAAACTGCGACTGCACCGTCGAGAACGCGAAGTGAACGTTCAACTTCAACAGTAAAATCGATGTGCCCGGGCGTATCAATGATATTAATATGGTGTTCTTTCCAGTGACAGGTCGTCGCAGCGGCAGTAATAGTAATACCGCGCTCCTGCTCTTGCACCATCCAGTCCATAGCCGTCGTGCCATCGTCTACGTCACCGATCCGATAGAGCCTACCCGTATAATATAAAATACGTTCAGTTACGGTAGTTTTACCAGCATCAATGTGTGCCATGACACCGATATTTCGCATGTGGGGCAGTTCTAAGCGTTGAGGGGTGCTGTTTTTTGTATCTGCCACGGTTGAACGACTCCTTTTTATCTATTCACCTATATGTGTATATTAGTTGTAAATAGCGTCTGTTTTTACCATCGATAATGCGCGAAAGCCCTGTTTGCTTCTGCCATTCGATGCTGATCCTGTTTTCTGCGGATTGCGCCGCCTTCGTTACGTGAGGCTTCAAGTATTTCGCCTGCAAGGCGTTCTGCCATGCGTCTCTCACCGCGGTCACGAGCAGATTGGATGATCCAACTGAAAGCTAACCGTTGTTTTCGCTCCGCCTTTACATCGACCGGGACTTGGTAGGTTTGGCTGCCTACGCGCCGAGGGCGAATTTCAAGCACCGGTTTAACGTTATTGATCGCTTGACGGAACACAGCAAAACCTTCTTCATTCGTCCGAGCTTCGATAATACTAAAACTCTCATATAGGATGGATTGTGCAGTGCTTTTCTTCCCATCGAGCATGAGACTGTTAATAAACTTTGATACAAGTTTGCTGTTATAGGTCGCATCAGGACTGACGTCCCGTTTGGTGATATTTCCACGTCTCGGCATCTGGCATTCCTCCGTTGTTTAGCTGGGTTTCCGCGCACCGTACTTTGAACGACCTTGACGGCGATTGTCAACACCGGCAGTGTCCAACTGTCCACGGACGATGTGGTAACGCACATTAGAAAGGTCTTTCACTCTTCCGCCCCGAACTAAAACGACTGAGTGTTCTTGCAAATTGTGGTCAATCCCCGGAATGTAGCACGTGGCTTCGTAGCCGGTCGTAAAACGCACGCGAGCGACTTTACGTAGTGCCGAATTCGGTTTTTTCGGTGTAATCGTTTTCACTTGGAGACAGATACCACGCCGCTGGGGGCACTGCTCAAGCACCGGCGATTTCGTTTTCTTCCGGGATCTCTTACGCGGTTTTTTGATTAACTGGTTAATTGTTGGCATTTCATACCTCCGGGGTAAAATCTGTAAGGGCTTTTGGCATTAAAAAAGCCCCGCGCGGGGCATCACAACTTCAGCAGAACAAATTAACGTGGAATTTTGGTACGACGTTAGAATGTTTCCGATAACTGCCCCTTTCTCCCAAAAAAGATTGTATAGGGATTCCAAAGTAAATATTATACACACTAAAAGGCGGTTTGTCAAATTTTTTTGAAAAAAAATGTGAAAAAGACTGAAATTCTACAAATTTCTTAGTTTTTTAGCGGTTTGCCATGTAAAATAACCGTCTGAAGGCTTAAAATTCTGCTTACCATGTACTGCTCTGCTTCAAACAAGATATAAAATAGTCTCTAACCTTGTAATGAATCTCAAGGTCAAAACGACTCCGATTTGATTTGCCCCCACGTCATGGTTATAGAAGTATCAGCCGGATTGACAGCCAGCGCGCCGCTGGTAGTAACACCATTCATACCGATGAGTGTCTTCCCACTGCCCGACGCATCTTGAAAACGATTCGCACCTGCTTTCTCATCAAAATTCCATAGGGCTATCGTGTGTTCGTCACTAAAAAAACGATGCGGCGGATCGAACGGTTCAGTCTTAAGTCCAGCAGGTAAGTTATACCGAGCGATATTTGAGAATCTGATAGCATCAATTTCGCCACGAAAGTAAGTCCGTCGCGATAGCACTTTGCCATCCTTGATGATGAAACGATCTTCATGAAATCCACCGACAAAGAAATTTTTCAATTCTTCAACCAGTCTAAGTTCCGCAGCGACTCGGTTCATCAAAACAATCTCCTGTGTCCGAAAAAATTGATTGTTATATGCAAAACCCAATTTTCTGTCTTTGTAAACGATTGCTACATAGTTCCATTGATCCTTTTCCACTGCCACCTTGACTCCCAGAACACCTCTAACCTTTCCTTCAAGCTGCGCAGAACCGCTGCAACAAACCTGATTCTTATTGAGTTTAAAACCGCACCTTCCAGTCAACCCAAAAAGAACCTGCTGACTGAGAATAATATGATTTTCTCCGGCCTTCGGTTCAGATTTTGGGTAGAACCATATCTCAGCGGTAAACGCATGGGTGTTTTTTGGGAAAATATAGCCGTGTTCAGCAAGGTGGAGGATCGCATAATCGTCTTTACCATCCAGCACCAAAACACCACCCGAAGGCTCGAAAGAAAAGGCTGGCACCACTAAATTCAGCAATAACACCGCACTAAATAGCAACTTACAGTTAATAAACATCAGAAACTCCTTTTACTGAGTCTATCCGCAGAAGACCTAAAACTTTTATTCCTTTTTTAGTTGTCCCCACGTCGTCGATAGCAAATTCGGTTGTGGTGAAACTGGCAACGCATACGCTGGATCAAACCAATCGCCACCAGAATTTCCAAATCTTGGGAATCCAATATGTGTCAACTGTGTCCGAACCCCGCTATTTACATCAACTTTGAAGATATGTTTCTGCTCATTAATTTTTTGTGTATAAAGAACTTGGTCTCCATTTGGCGATAACGCAGGCAACAGTGCCGCGGGGCCGGGTTCATCAAATACAAGTCTCGGACACCGCCGCGATCAGAAAGGAAAAGCACCTGCTCACCAGTGGGAGACCAGAGGGCGCGTTGATCATCTGCAGGATGCTGTGTTAGGTTCACCTGTTCCGATCCATCTGGATTCATCATGTACACCTCTCGATTACCATCTCGTTCAGAAGTAAACAGGATTTTCGGGGTTGTCGGGGCTTTGGCTAAAACCGACACACGTCCTCACACATCAACATCAAGAGAATTAAAGAAAAAATCAACTTCAATTTCATACCGATTTCTCCTATCGTCAATTTTTGGACACTACCGCGTAGATTGTGTCCGTTCCAAATGATTCAATTAGTCACGGGCAGATTGCTTCAGCCTACCCCAGAGTGTTGTGTGTGTCTCCGTAGTCGGAGACACAGAAAGAAAAAATCCGGCAGGCAACCATGTCGGCGACCGATCTACTCCGGGATCGTCTGTCAACCTACGACGATTGTTTCCATCCACATCTATGAGATAGATGTCATCATTTCCCTCCCACTCGGCACTGAAGACAATCAATTGATCATTCGGAACCCAGGCGGGGCTGCCGTCTTTCGCTGGATGATGGGTCAATCTGCGAACATTTGTCCCGTCCGCATTCATGATATAGATGTCTCTATTTCCCAGAAGCCCAGTACTAAAGGCGATCTGTTTCCCATTTGAAGACCATGTGGGGACAGTTTCTGCTTGTGCTTGCTTTGTCAGGCGTTTGAGTTTTCCACCATCAGCATTCATCACATAGATATCAATGTTCTTAGCCTCGTTAGCAGCAAAAGCGATTGATTGACTATCAGGCGACCAAGCTGGATTGTAGTTATCTCTCTCATGTGTCAACCGTTGGAGGTTTGAGCCGTCCGGTTCGATTTTATAGATGTCAAACATCCCATCTCTATTGGATTCAAACGCAATCCATCTTCCATCAGGGGACCATGCGGGATTAACATCATGTCTCGGATGGTTCGTCAACCGGTGGGATATCCTTGTATTGAGATACATCACGTATACTTCCAAATTGCCATCGCGATTAGAAACATAAGTCATCCACCGTCCATCCGGCGAAAACGCTGGAGAATACTCATTCCCCGGGTGGTTCGTCAGTTTCTGGAGATTCTTTCCTTTTATATCCATGATGTAAATGTCATAATTTCCACTCCGGTTAGAACTAAAGGTGATGTATGGAACATCGGACGCGTGGACACAAAGGTTTAACGCAAGCAGGAAGCACACAAATATCCCCGCTATCCTCGACACGGTATCAGCAAACTTCTGTTTCATTTTTATACCTTCCACGTATAACAGTGAAATTAAAGTCGTTAAAGTCGTTGGTACTTCAGAAAAGGTAACGGTTTCAAAGACCGTGTTTGTGAATCAAAACCCCGAAACTGATAACTGTTCTTCTAAAGCTGCTACTTCTTTTTCAGTTGCCCCCAGGTCGTTGTTAGCAAATCCGGCTGCGGCGATACCGGCAATGCATACGCAGGATCAAACCAGTCGCCGCCAATATTCGCTTGACGAAAAGGACCCCTAATGTGCGTCAACTGCGTCCGAACCCCGCTGTTCACATCAATCTTGAAAATTTGTTGTTGTCCGTTAATCTCCTGTATATAAAGCACTTCTGTACCATCCGGTGATAATCCGAGAGCAAGTGCATAAGGACCGGCTTCATCAACAAGTTGACGCAGCCCCGTGCCATCGCGGTTGACGATATAGACTGTTTTTTTCGCCTGCCATGCCTCATGCAGGTCCCTATCCAAGATAGCAGGGATCGGATGTTTGGTCCCAGAAATCGCAAGTCTATCCCCTGCAGCAGACCAGGACGGACTGTGTTGCCATTGTAGTGCTTTATCGGGGATCGGTTGTTCCTGATC
>JAGFCB010000325.1 GCA_022394775.1 Candidatus Poribacteria bacterium | reverse complement strand
TTCTATAGATATATCACCCCTCTGGGGTGGGAAGTGTCTGAAAAACTGTATTGAAACGCTCAAAACCATTAGTAGCAACTTGGGTTAGAATAGCATAAGGCTGAAAGCGTTTCGTGCGTACCCGTCACTTCGCGATAATCACGGCATAGCGGAGCGGTGTCTCACCGACGTTGCGTATCCCGTGCAGAACTTGGCAATCGACATGAACGGCTTCGTTGTCGCTGACACGGTGTGTCGCCTCACCAAATAGCACTTCACCTTCTCCAGAAAACACGTAGAAAATTTCCTGTCCGTCGTGTGTATGCGGTGGATGTGCGCGTTGCCCGGGTCCAACTTCTGAGATATGAAGATGGAGCTGATCTGTGTCCGCGCCGGTTTCAAAGATAAAACGGTTAATGCCTTTAACATCGCTTCTTATTTCTTTTTCCATGAGAATTCCTTCCGTTTGGGGTTGCTTACAAAGTGAACCTTCCTTCAAAAATTTTTAATCACTGTTCATAACCGAGACGAAATCAACAATAATTTAGCATGGTCCTTGACGGATTGTCAAGTTATGGAAATAATTTGTTTTTTTCCTGAAAGTATCCTATAATTTGATAGTTAGGTATAGACTTTGTTATTTTTTATTTTAGACAGTAATAAAAATTGACTTACTGAAACTATATCAGGATTTACGCAAATTGAATAGAGAAGGGATATTTTCCTAAAATAACGCAAGTTGCCACCTTTTATTCACATAACACTCCGCTGGAGTGTGGGAGTTTGAATATGCCATTTTCTATAGATATATTGAAGAAATCCGCAGAAATACCCTATCAATACGCAGAAATACCCAAGCAAAAACACCCCAAGCAAAAACCCACCTTTGGGGTGCGGAAAGTGTCTGAAAAACTGTGTTGAAATCCGCAGAAATACCGGATTTAGTTTGGGAATAGACTATGGTGAAACTTACAATTAATTGGACACTCTCAAACAGTCTGAATGCCTATGACAGGCATTCAGACTGGCACAAACTAACAGTTTGTGCTACAAAGATGTCTATTCATTTTTTACACTCACTATAAATCCATTCCTTGTATTACATTGCAAAAACATCAAAATCCGTTAGTAGCAACTCGGGGTATAATAGAGTCCATTCGCCCTGATAAGGGCGTTGGTTTCAAAACGTGTTCACTTATTTTGGGGTTTTATTATAATTTCAAACTCAAAGGGGAATATTATGAATACGAAGAACTTAGTGGCTGAGTTTATCGGCACCTTCGCGCTGATCTTTATTGGTGCAGGCGCGTTAGCAATCGGTTCGGCGAACTTAGTAGGCGTTGCGCTCGCTCACGGATTGGTTATTGTGACGTTCGCTTATGCCTACGGACATATCTCTGGTACGCATATCAACCCGGCTGTGACACTCGGCTTGCTGATCGCCGGAGAGATCGAATTTAGTGCAGCGATCGGGTACTGGGTTGTGCAATTTCTTGGCGGGATTTTGGGGGCGGTTGTGCTTAACGCTGTGCTACCGAATCCGGGCGATTTGGGTGTAACAATCTTAACGACAGAGGCTAATGGCGGGGGCTTCACGGTTACGGCAACGCAGGGGTTGATCGTCGAAATCGTGCTTACTTTTTTCCTCGTCAATACGATTTTTAACACTGCTGTGAGCGGAAAAGCGGGCAATTTCGCGGGGCTCGCGATTGGTCTCACATTGGTATTGTGTATCTTGATGGGCGGTCCGTTGACACGCGCTTCTTTGAATCCCGCCCGGACATTGGGACCTGCGATCGTCAGTGGGAATTATGCCGATATTTGGCTCTACTTTGTGGGACCGTGCATCGGTGCGATCCTCGCTGCGCTGCTCTATATCGGTGTTTTGAAAGACAAGGGAGCGGCGTAGTACACACTGCAGGCGGGGTTACAAACCCCGCCTGCAGTTAGAATCACATAAGTCTTTTGAGTTTAAAGGTTCTGTCTTAAGACGCAGTTGTAATCGGAACTTCGGTCGGTTTCGCGATTTCGGGTTTCGGAATCGACAGCGTCAGCACTCCATCGGTGTATTCGGCTTTGATGTCGTCTGCCTTCACATCCGGTGGGAGCGTGAATCTGCGTTGGAAACTTCCATACCGGCGTTCAACACGGCGGTAATTTTGCGTATCGTCAGCATTTTCCTGCCGTTTTTCTCCACTGAGGGTCAAGAGGTTATCTTTGACAGAGACATGGAGGTCGTCTTTTGCGACACCCGGGAGTTCGGCGCGGACTTCAAAGGTATCATCCGTTTCTGAAACATCAACGGAGGGTGCCCAGTCCTGTGTGCTCACCTCGGTTTCTGCACGATGGGGTGCCAAAAACGGGCTGTAGAATTTGAACAGGTTTCCTGCTGGTTTGCGTAAAGTCAAATAAGTCATTTTTTTCTCCTTTTGCGTTTTGTTTGTGTAAATGTTAATGCAAGTTCCGTGCCAATGTTTTCAGAGGCGGTTCTGAGACGTTTACCTCACTATTTTGTATATAAGCAAATTGCGTGCCAAAGCAGCTTTTCACCTGCTGACCGACTGCAGCGAGTGTGATTTCCGAGTCGTTGTAGGGATAGGTCTTGCGCCTACAACATGGAGACTGTATCTATATAGCAGGGTTCATAGCAGAATAGGTAAGTGGTATAGATTTGCCAAATTGACATTACCCGTGCCACTGTGGCATTATAGGGACGTCAAAATGACTATGAACGGAAAAGGGCACTTCCGACGCGCGTTTATTATGAAGACGTTCTGCCTTCCTGAATTCGGGTGCGGATGCTCGCCACAAGCGTGTGCAATGCCACCAGATTTTCGTCTTGGAACGGGATAACGAGGTCTGCGTACTGTTTGCAAGGTTCGGTGTAGACGGGAAAATTGGGTAGAACATCGCGCCGGTACCAGTTGATCGCCCACTCCAGATCACCGCCGCGTTGTGCGACATCACGGAGCATCCGTCGCAAAACACGTTCGTGTGCATCTACATCAAGGAACAGTTTAATGTCCATCAAATCGCGTAAGTCTTCACTCCAGAAGATAAGATGTCCTTCTACAATGACGACATCACTCGGTTGCAGGCTTGTTTTTTCGTCGCCGCGTTGTGCGGCACGGGTGCCAGCAGTGGGAAAATCAATAGCATCGCGGGCGCGCAGTTTCTTTATGTCTGTGATAAGGGCATCCCATAGGACAGCATCCGGATGATTCGCGGTAATCACACGTTCCCGTTCTGCCTCCGAGTATTCCGACCAGTCGCGGAAATAGGAGTCTTGGTTCAGTACGATAGGTGAAACGTCGGCGAGTGCTTCCGCCAAAGCATTAGCAAATGTGGTTTTTCCGGAAGCGGAACCGCCCATAATTCCAACAGTGATCGGTGTGAAGTGCTCTTCTTTTTGCATAGTTTCCCCGTCTATATTATATTTTCGATTTCGGTGTTGTATATTAGCGTACTTCGGCTCGCGTGTCAATGCTATTTTATTTTCGAATCAGGACGATTTAGTTTTTGGTTTTGACATCGCGAGCACAGTTCGCTCCTATAGGGGAAGACATATCTGTATCTATAAAGTGAATATGTAAAACTAAATACCCGTGATTAAAAAAGAAATTTGACTTGAATAAAAATATGTGTTATTATATATTTAAAGTCAGTAGTAGAAGGGACTGCCGTTCTGTTTGGGCAGTTTAGAACGCATAACGGGGTTCCCTATTACAAAGACTAAACGTTTTTTTGTGAATAACGTCTTAAGAACAAGAGTCGTTTTTGAGACGTAGTGGGTACGTCTCTTCGTTGTCCTGATTCGAGGAACTTGATAATGCGAACGCTTGAACACAAGACCATCGCAACACAAATAACGAGTGTAGGGATCGTTCAGAATAACGCTCTCGGTGCTTGGGCTCTTTTTACGCATGCAAGCAGCAGTTTGCTGCTAAAAGGCGTGTTTGTGTTTTATCTGTACTTATATTTGTACGGCAGCGATAGGTGGTGAAGGTTCGTAGGTAACGCCCTAATTGTATGACCAACCGATTTTAGTATCACCACCCAGCGTTGAAAATAAATTCGATGTTGGGTAATTTTTTTTAACCGAATTTGATTTCGGACAAAGTCCTTTTCGGTGCAGCTTGCAAACCGAAAACTTGCTATTCAAAAGACGGTGCAGCTTGCAAACCGAAAACTTGCTATTAAGAAGGTGGAGGTAGTTGAAAAGCATGGTAATCGTTACCAAAACAGATGCGACACAATCAGATATTGATGCTGTTGTCAAACGGATTGAGAGTGTGGGACTGAAAGCCCAAGTCTCAACGGGCGAACGGCACACAGTCATCGGTGTCATAGGAGATAAAACATTGCTTGGTGATATTCCGATAGAGTCTATGTCCGGTGTCGAACGTACGATGCCGATCACGGCACCGTTCAAGTTGGCGAGCCGAGAGTTTCGGGATGAACCGACAGTCATTGCGGTCAACGGTACAAAGATAGGTAGCAAACAGGTGCCTGTTATTGCCGGTCCGTGTGCGGTAGAGAGTACAGAACAAATTGTGACCATTGCCCGATTGGTCCAAAAAGCAGGTGCGAGTTTCATCAGAGGCGGTGCCTTTAAACCGAGGACAGGTCCTTATAGTTTCCAAGGGTACGGTGAAAGCGCGCTGAAGATGCTAAAAGAGGCGAAAGCCGAAACCGGACTCGGTATTGTTACCGAAGTTATGACGCCGCACGAAGTAGAACTCGTCGGTGAATATACAGATATGTTCCAACTCGGTACTCGGAACATGACGAATTTCTATCTGTTACGTGAAGTCGGACAGGCACAGAAACCGGTGATTATCAAGCGCGGGATGTCCTCAACAATCGAAGAATGGCTGCTTGCTGCCGAATATATCCTGGCAGAAGGAAACCCGGATGTCATTCTATGTGAACGCGGCATTCGCACATTTGAGCCCCATACCCGTAACACCCTCGACCTGAACGCGGTTCCCGTCATTCACGAATTGAGCCACCTTCCAATCGTCGTTGATCCGAGTCACGGCACGGGTATTCGGAGCTTGGTGTGTGATATGACGAAGGCATCGGTGGCTGCAGGCGCGGACGGGCTGCTACTTGAAGTGCATCACGATCCGGATCATTCAATGACGGGAGATGGTGCGCAGTCGTTGTTCCCGGATCAATTCGAGACGCTGATGCAAGAGTTGAAACCGATTGCTATCGCCGTTGGTCGTGAAATGTAGGGAATAGTTATAAGTTATAAGTTAATCTCTTGTGGCAGTTGCTATTGTTGTACCTGCCACAGCACGACTCTTAACTAATAACTGGCAACTATTAACTATGGTAGATTTTAGAATTACTTTTGCATCTTCTGCAAGTACAAACCCCCCTAGGGGAAACACCCCAGCAAAAACACCCCCTTATCAGGGGGGAATTGGGTCACTTGTAGATGTCAATATATTTTTCTAATTCACCATAAATTGGAGGAAAGAGCCTTGGACGATTTTGAAACCAACCCCCAGAAAGTCTATATTTTTGATACAACGCTCCGTGATGCCGAGCAGACACCCGGTGCTGCTCTGGGTATCGAGGAAAAGCTCGAAATTGCCAAGCATCTTGCGAAATTAAATGTTGATGTCATTGAAGCCGGATTCCCAATTTCGTCACCGGGAGATTTCGATGCAGTTAAACGGATATCGAACGAGGTTGAAGGCCCGGAAATCTGCGCGCTCTCTCGCGTCGTAGAAAAAGACATTACAGCTGCATGGAAAGCAATTGCGGACGCGCCGCGTGCGCGTATCCACACGTTTGTCGGTACATCACCGATTCACATGGGACGCATCACACGGACAACCCCCGAAGACACACTCAAAATGGCAACGGATGCAGTCGCGTACGCGAAAAGTCTCTGTGAAGGGCATGCAGACGCCAACGTAGAATTTTCCCCGATGGACGCAGGACGGACGGAGTTAGCATTTCTCTATGAAGTGGTCGAAGCGACTATCGCTGCAGGCGCGACCGTCGTCAATATTCCAGAGACCGTTGGATGGACAGTGCCAACAGAGTTCGGTAATCTGATTAAAGGTATCATGGAGAATGTACCGAATGTTGACGCTGCGATTCTTAGCGTGCACTGCCATAACGATCTCGGCTTAGCAGTTGCGAACAGTCTTATCGCGGTTGAACAAGGCGCGCGTCAGATCGAATGTACAATTAACGGACTCGGCGAACGCGCTGGGAATACCTCACTGGAAGAGGTTGTTATGGCGATCCGAACCCGGCGTGACTATTTCAAAGAATATTATACTGAGATTAACGCGAAAGAGATTGTCCCGATTAGTCGGCGTGTGAGCCGCACAATGGGTATTTCTGTTCAACCGAACAAGGCGATTGTCGGTGCGAACGCTTTTGCGCACAGTTCGGGTATCCATCAGGACGGTATCATTAAATCGCGTGTGACGTTTGAGATTATCGATCCACAAGAGATCGGTTGGAAAGAGAGCCAATTGATTCTGAGCCCACGTTCTGGACGTAACGCGCTCAGACACAGACTCAGTGAACTCGGCTACGAAGTGGAAGCAGATCAGTTAGACAAGGTTTATGAAAGATTTCTGAAGGTCGCCGATAAGAAGAAAGCCGTACAGGATGCCGACCTTGAAGCGATTATGAGCGATGAGATTCGCGCGATCCCTGCTGTCTATGAACTGGACTATATCCAAGTCGTCAGCGGTACAAAGATTTCACCAACAACGACAGTCGGTATTCGGACGGAAGACAGCATCATTGAAAAAGCGTCAACGGGTGATGGTCCGGTTGATGCTGCGTTCAAGGCGATCGGTCAAGTTGTTGATATTCAACTGAACCTCATTGACTACCAAATCCGGTCTGTAACCGAGGGCGAAGACGCTATCGGTGAGGTCTCGCTGAAGGTTCAAGACAACGGGCATATCATCACCGGACACGGTGCGAGCACAGACATCATCGAAGCGAGTGCTCGGGCATATATTCACGCTGTTAATAAACTCATTCAGATCCGGTCTGAAGGATAAAAAAGTCAGGATTTACGGAAATGCCTTGCTGGCGAGGTTTGTAACCTCGCCAGTGGCGCGTGATATAACGGGTGTCGTGGCGGGATTGCTTGAAAGGGGGAAACTCAATGTTGAGAATATCATTCCTATACATATTTGTAATCGTGTCTTTCATTTCAATGGGATGTGGAACGATAGGTGTATCTAAAGGAGATACAAGCGATCCAAATGTTGTCCTGTCTTTTACAGAGGTTTTAAACGATCCGGAAACATATATAGATAAGGTATTAACCTTTGAGGCTGTTGTAAAGCGCACACGTTATGGAAGTAATGTAGAGTTATACACTAACAAGAGACTGAGACAGTTTTCGATTACCACGCATGGTGCTGGTCTTCATAGCATCGATGAAAATGGTGAGGAAGTGGAAATTTTTCCGAATGAAAAATATAGGTTCAAATGCAGGATTTACGAAATTAAAATTGATCAGCACGGTATATGGGATATTCAAGCTGAATTTATTGTTTCAGATGAAAAGCAGATATTGTATCAACCTGAGCGTGTGAACTATGGTAAAACCGATAACTAAGTGAACATGTGGATCGATGTGTGGAAAACTCACGAATACCACAAACTAACAGTTTGTGGTACAAAAGAGCAACCGGCGATGTGTTTACCCAAAAACGAACGTCCACTTATCTATGGAATCTACCATAAACCGCTAAATCTTTTTCTTTAGTAACATGTTAAGCCCTGTCGGGAAAATCCGACAGGGCTTTTTATTTTGGTTTTTACAGAGACTACCAATCCTCAACCAATTGCACCAGCAGCCGGACCCCGTAGCCTGATGCGCCTTCAGGGATGTAGTTAGAGCCTTTCATCCCCCAAGCGGTGCCAGCGATGTCGAGATGCACCCACGGGTAGCCTTCCGCGAATTTCTTCAGAAACGCGCCGCCAGCAATGGTGCCAGCAGTGCCGTCCCCGATGTTCTGAACATCCGCAACCTTGCTTTTAACGGCTTCATCATAATCGTCCCAGAGCGGCAATTCCCAGACCCGTTCATGCGTTTTTTCAGCTGCAGCCTTCACTTTCTCCATGAGTTCAGGATCTGTCCCCAATGCTCCGGCTGCGATATGCCCTAAGCTGCCGATCACGGCACCGGTGAGCGTGGCTAAGTCAATAACCCCTTTTGGGTTGTATTGTGCCGTCCATCCGAGGGCATCAGCCAATACCAACCGTCCTTCAGCATCGGTGTTGAGAATTTCAATTGTTTTGCCGCCATAAGAGGTAACGACATCCCCCGGTTTAACGGCGGTCCCACTCGGCATGTTCTCGGTTGCGGCAACCAAGCCGATGACCCGCACATTCGGTTTGAGTTGACCGATGACTTGCATCGCGCCTACCACCGCAGCGGCACCCGACATATCGTGTTTCATCTCATGCATCCCGCTTCCGCCCTTGAGCGAGATCCCGCCTGTATCAAAGGTAATCCCTTTTCCGACAAGTACGACGGTATCTTGTCCTTCGCCGTCAGGTGTGTATTCGAGAATAATAAACCGTGGCTCTTCAGCACTCCCTTGCGCGACAGATAGAAGGGTCCGAAACCCTTTTTCTTTTAGGGTGGCTTTATCAAAAATTTCACAACCGAGTCCGGTTGCCTCAGCGACCGCTTCTGCTTTATCAGCGAGTTGGGTTGGTGTGAGATAATTCGCGGGTTGATTGCTCAAATCCCGGGCGAGCAGTGTCCCCTTAGCGATTATTTCGCCACGTTGTGCGGCTGCCTCTATTGTTGCCTTGCTCTGCTCGCTTTCCGCTAAAAACGTAATAGATTCCAGTTTCTTTTTCTCATCATCGTTGTTGGTATCTGTTTTATGCTCGTCGAACTGGTAAAGCGAGAGTAGGGTTGCCTCGGCTGCGGCTTGAACCATTTCGGGAGTGGCTTCGTTTGGAATCGGAATTGCTGCGGTATTTAATCCCATGTCTCGGATGGCCCGGGCGGCGTGTCCCGCTGCTTGCCGGACTTTTTCAACAGTGAGGTCATGATATTCACCCAAACCTACCAAAAGGACACGAGGTGCGGTAATCGCTCCGTTTGTGTAGAGCCAACTGGTAGTTTTCAGTTTACCTGTGAAATCGCCGAGATTTATTCGTTCGCGAATCCGTCCACCGAGTACTTGATCTATAGTTTGGAGCGGTGCACTATAAAAGTCCGGGTTTTCGAGTATACCGATGGCAATGACATCGCTCTGCTCTTGATTGAACCCGCCTGTTTTGACAGTAATGTTCATGGATTCTCCTTATTTTTCTATTATAGTTGTGTCTAAGTTTTTCGCATCCCCGTCAAGACGACCAAGGGTTCTTTGCTCGTGACGGTAATTGAATGATATGTATTTGCGGGCACATCAATCCGGTCTCCACTCTCGATTTTTCCTGATGCATCAGCGACCTTAACATCTGCTGTGCCGGAAAGGACACAGACAACTTCATCTTGGGCGTGAATATAGTCAAGGTAGGCCCCACCCGGACGCCCCGACCACTCGTAGGCATTGAAGCCTTCGATTTCTAATTGTTGCTTTAAAGTATCAACATCCGTGTGCTGTTCAGACCAACGTGATTTCCAATTCATTTTCCTACTCCAAGTACATCTGTTGCATTTTGTTTGTCATCATTTTCTGATACGGGAACCTGATCTTCCATATATCGTTTCAACCGATCCCGAAAGTCAGCAAGGCATGCCACGCTGAAATGGTCATCGTCCCCCTTCTTGAGTTTCGAGATGTCTGCCGGGTCAACCGCCAGAAGTTTCGCAGCTTTCGTGCGTCTCAGCCGAGACTTCTTGAGGAGGGTAAATACCTCAAAAGTCAACTTCGTCCGAAACGACAAGGCTTCGGCTTCCTCATCAGAAAAACCTATATCCTTAAACACGTTCCCACTGCTTTTCTCAAATTTCACATCATCACACATATATTGCCTCCATTTCTTTTGCCTGCTTTAAGCGTCGTTTGATGAGGTCTATTTCTCTTTTAGGAGTTCTTATCCCTCGTGTTGATTTCTTCTCAAAACAATGCAATACATAGATCTGATCCCGGATGCTTACTGTGTAAACGGCCCGATAAGCATTAGTGAAATGCCGTGCAGCAATCTGTAGAACTCCTGTCCCGATACCTCGCATTGGTTTAGCTGATGGGTGTTTATCTCCCAGTTGAGCGTACTCCAACGCCTTACCGATTGACTGTCTGACCTCTTTGGGAAATCGCCGCAGCTGTTCACGAGAATCTCCAACCCATACAATATCTTTCATAAACACTTTTTCGGGAACCCTGTCAACAAACTAAGAGTAAAAGACGATCCATCAATGCAAACCAACATAGCGATGCCCCATTTAAAAGATCTTAAAGCGGTTCTAACCGGACTGGACAGACTTTCAGTTCAGCTGTGTGAGTGATAGGATCGTAACCCGAACCGGTCAATAAGTTAACCGGCACATCCGCGAAACTGAAGCTGGCGAAGACGGTGCCGCGCGGCGAACGGTTCGTCGCTTTTACTTTGATGTTGATACTGCCGCGCGCGCTGCTCATTTTACACCATTCGCCATCCGATAAGTTCCATCTCTCAATGTCAGCGGGGTTAACTTCCAATGATTCCTCCGGTAAGAGGTAATCAATCCCTTGCGCTCTCCCTGTCTGCGTACGGGTATGATAAGATTGCAAACGTCTACCAGTTGTTAGCCATACGGGGAAATTTTCGCTAATCGTCTCAGCGGGGTCACGGTAATGGACATTTGAGAAGATACCACGACCATTGACAAAGGTTTCCTCGTGTAGCCGTGGTGTACCTGGGTGTTCTTTGTGGGGTACGGGCCACTGATACTCGCTGTTCTCAATACGTTCCCAATCTAAACCTGCATAAATCGGCGAGATTCGACAGAGTTCATTGAAGATCGGTTTTGGTGTATCAAAATCGAAGCCATCAAACCCGAGACGCTGTGCGATTTGACAGATAATCCACCAATCCGATTTTGCTTCACCGGGCGGTGTAACTGCAGCACGCATGCGTTGGACACGTCGTTCGGTGTTCGTGCATACGCCATCTGTTTCACCCCACGCGGTTGCTGGCAGTACGACATCAGCGAGTTCTGCGGTTTCCGTAAGAAAAATGTCAATGACAACAAGATGCTCCAATGCGCGGAGCGCGTGCTCACAATGCTCTCGATCGGGATCGGAGAGCAGGGTGTTTTCCCCATCAATAAGCATTGCGTGTATACTGTCGCCACAGAGTTCTAAGGCGGTCACTTTCGTGATCCCCTTCTCTAAATCAATCTCTCTGCCGTATTCCGCTTTGAACTTCATCTGATGGGCGGGATCTGTGACAGATTGGAAGCCCGGATAGTTATTCGGCAAAGCCCCGCTGTCGCCTGCGCCTTGGATGTTGTTTTGCCCGCGCATGGGGTTGATCCCCGTTCCCTCGCGCCCGATATTGCCGGTCATTAGGGCAAGGTTGCACAGACTCTGCACATTCTCAACGCCACAGATGTGTTCAGTGATGCCAAGTGTGTAGTAAATGGCTCCCTTGCTCGCGCTGCCGTACCACATCGCTGCTGTTTCAATATCTTTCGCGGGGACCCCCGTAATCGTCTCTGCCCATTCCGGTGTCCATTGGCTGATATGTTCAAAAAATCCGTCAAATCCCGTGGTGCGATTTTCGATGAATTCGTCATCAATCAAGCCTTCACGGGCAATCACGTGTGCCATGCCAAGCAGCAGTGCGGTGTCCGAACCGACGCGGAGCGGTAAGTAGAGATGCGACATCTCCGCTAATCCGATACGCCTCGGATCGGCGACGATAAGTTTCGCGCCGCGGGCAACTGCCTTTTTCAGTCCTGTCGCTGCAACAGGATGGCATTCCGTCATATTTGTGCCGATGCAGAAGATAACATCCGGTTTCTGCATATCGACGAGCGGGTTAGACATCGCACCGCGTCCGATTGTCGCTGCCAGACCGGCAACGGTTGGTGCGTGTCAGGCACGGCTGCAATTGTCAATGTAGTTAGTGCCAAACCCTACGCGGATAAACTTTTGCATGAGGTAGGCGGCTTCACTCGGTGCCCGTCCTGAAGCGATGCCGTAGATGCTATGTCTACCGTGTTCAGCATTGACCTTTCGGAAACCTTCAGCGGCTTTATCCAGTGCGTCTTCCCAAGTAGTTTCATGGAGTTCGCCATCGTCCGCACGGATGAGTGGGGTTTTCAGTCGGTCAGAATGTTGCACGAAATCGTAAGCGAACTGACCTTTGACACAAAGTGCGCCCTGATTCGCAGGTCCATCCATAGCGGGATGGATACCAACAATCTTGTCGTCTTTGGTGAGAATATCAACAGAACAACCGACCCCACAATACGGGCAGATAGTGCGGGTTTTATCAGGAACCGTATCGGCTACTTCATCAACAGCCCGGAGTGCTTTTTTATCAGCGAGCGCCCCCGTAGGGCAGGTCTGAATACACTGTCCACAAAACGTGCAGGCGGAATCCTTGAGAAGCCCGTCAAATTCGGTGGTAATTTGCGTATGGAAACCGCGGTTCATGACGTTAATAGCGTGGTCGCCTTCTTGCTCAGCACAGACACGGACGCATCGGTAACAGGAGATGCAAAGTTCGTAATCTCTGAGTATAAACGGATTCTCATCGTCTTTGCTCGTGCCGGATGTTGTCCCCGCTATACGGGTGCCGTTTACTGCGTACTTGTCACGGAGGTCGGCGAGTTCGCCAGAGGCATAACCGCGCAATGGGGGGATGTCAACTTCTCGGTTCTCGCTAACGACCATCTCCAGCAGCGTCTTCCGATAGGCTTCTATCGCCTGGGTTGCTGTGCGGATGACCATTCCGGGTGTCGCTTTCGTGGTACAAGATGCCACAGGATTTCGCGCACCTTCTAACTCGACGATGCACAGGCGACACCCGCCGAAAGGCTCAAGCCTCGGATCATAGCAAAGCGTTGGAATCTCTTTTTCTTGGCGTTGTGCGACTTCAAGAATCGTTTCCCCCTCGGAGAAGGTGGCTTCAACACCATCAATTTCTATTTTATGTGTCATTGATCGTTTCGCGACCAGAGATCGCTCCTACTAAGCAGTTTATTCTCCTGCGCTAAAATCAATTTGTGGGACCTCTAACGTACCAGCAAGAATTTGCTGTCTCGCTTCTTCAACCTTTTGCTGTACCTCTTCAGGGACCTGAGATTTCAGTTCTGGGTTATAAGTCAAAGCGATTGCCCCGTCAGTAGTCATTGTGAAGACATAGAGTTCAGATTGAAACGTTCCAGCTTTAACAGCCGTCGCCAGTTGTACATAGGGTCTCGGTGTAATTACAGCATTGGCGAGTACAGCGCGCGGTGAGACTGCGCTCTGATCGCGGTTCGCACCAAATGCGTAGACGGTTTTGCCAGCATCTCGCGCCATGACGACGGCTTCAAATACACCCAGTCCGGCTTCATTCGCGTTGTGAAAAATGAAGTCAACGCCTTCCTGAATCTGTGTGGTAGCGATATCCCTTGCCTTAGCGATGCTCTCCCAGTCGCCAACATAAGCACGTTGCAGTTCAGCGTTAGGATTGACACTTTTCACACCACCTTCAAACGCCATAAACACGCTATTACCAGATGGAAGTTCCTGTCCACCGACCATCCCGATCTTATCGGTTTGGGTCATTAGACCGGCTATCATCCCCAAGAGATAGGTAGCTTGTTCAAGCCGAAAGACAATTGGAGAGACATTCTCACGAATGGCACCACTTGCGCCGGCAGAGGTAATAAAGACGATTTCAGGATAATCTTGCGCGACGGCGATCGCTGCCTCCTGATACTCGTAGCCGTGCCCGAAGATGAGGTCATAGCCATCCATAGCGTATGCGCGAAAATCTGCTTCCCAGTCAGCGGCTGTTAAACTCTTAACATAGTCTATCTCGGCACCGAGTTCTGTTTCAATCGCCTTCAAGCCGTCGTGTGCGAGTGCGTTCCACCCCTGATCGCTAATAGCGCCCGGGAGCAGCATACCCACCTTAAACGTATCAGGTTCAGGCGTATAGACATCCTTGGTTGCGTCCTGAATACGCTGACAACCGAACATAGATATGATTGCTAAAAATCCTAAAATGAAAACAGCGCTTGCGAGTCTATCTAACGATCTGCAATAAATCCGTTGTTTCGTCCAGATGATTCTCTTCACTTTTGATTTTCCTTTTCAGTGAAATAGGTTTGTTTCACCTTCAGCTCACCTGCAATGATCTTGGTTTTGGCATCTTCGACGGCTTTCTGTACCGTTTCCGGCACCTTATCCTTCAATGCCGGATTGTAGACAAAAGTAAGTGCTTCATTTTCTGCCATTGTGAAGCGATAGGGTTGTGGTTCAAAGGCACCTTCCATCACAACCTTGGCGAGTTTTACAAAGACCTTGGGTGTAACAATGGCACTCGCGACGATAGTTGTAGGAGACAACTCGCTCTGGTCTTGATATACCCCGAAAGTGTAGACCGTTTTTCCATCGGATTGAGCCTCCATTGCAGCTTGAAAAACGCCGAGTCCCGCGACATCTGCGACCGGAAAAAGAAAGTCGCTGTCTTCATTAATGTGTGCGTGTGCGAGTTCCTTCCCTTTGCCGATGTCTGACCAATTACCGACATACGCCCGACGGACCAGGACCTCAGGGTTAACGCTTTTTGCGCCCTCTTCAAATGCACTAAACATACTATTGATAGCCGAGATGTTTTGTCCACCGACGATACCAATTTTGTTTGTTTGGGTCATTGATCCGGCTATAATCCCTAACAAGTAAACGGGCTCCTCAATCGCGAAAACTATCGGAGCTATGTTATCGGTGACAGTGTTCCCGGTGGAAGTAATAAAAACTGTTTCGGGGAAATCTGGGGCTACTTGTTTCGCAGATTCCTGATATTCAAAACCGTGTCCAAAAATAAGTTGATACCCATCGAGTGCGTAATCACGAAAGTGTGCTTCCTGATCTGTCGGAGTTCGGCTCTCAATGTAGCTAACTTTCGCGCCTAACTCTTTTTCGATCGCTTTGAGACCATCATAAGCGAAAGCGTTCCAGCCGCCATCAGTGATAGATGCTGGTAAGAGTAGAGCAATTTTAAATTTTTCATGTCCTTTCGCATAGATATTTATGCTGCCAATTAACATGAATCCGATTGTGAAAAGCCATAGAAGTCCGGCATAGATTGCCATGCTATATCGCGATTTCCGAGATAGCTGTTTCACGCGAATATTCCTCCAATAGTTCGGTTACAGAAACCGGTCAATCTTTATCGTCTTCCTTTTCAGTGAAATCGATTTGTGGTACTTTCAACTCACCTGCGAGGATTTTGGCTTTTGCGGCTTCGACGGCTTTTTGGACATTTTCTGGGATCTTATCCTTCCATGCGGGACTGTATGTAAGAGTGATTGCTTCGTCTGTCAACATGTTAAAGGTATAGACCTGCGGTTTAAAGGTGCCGTCCTTAATAATCTTGGCAATTTGTACAAAAGCGTTCGGTGTAATTACGGCGTTCGCAATTACAGTTGGAGATATATCGCTCTTGTCGCGATTTGCCCCAAAGGTGTACACCATCTTACCGTCTTTTTGAGCGAGTTCAGCGGCTTCATAGGCACCGAGTCCTGCTGCGTCTGCGTTCGGGAAGATAAAGTCAACGCCTTCGTTAATCTGTGCGAGTGCGAGTTCTTTACCTTTACCGATATCCTCCCAATTCCCGACGTATACCCAAGATACTTCTACATCAGGGTTGACACTTTTCGCCCCGCCTTCAAACGCCATAAAGGTGCTGTTCACAGACGGAATATTCTGTCCGCCCATAACACCGAGTTTATTGGTTTTCGTCATCATTCCTGCCATCATCCCTAAAAGGTAGGCAGGTTCTTCGACGCGGAAGTTAACGGGTGAGATATTGTCTGTAATCGTGCCGCCCGACGACGTGATGAAAATCGTCTCAGGAAAGTCAGGTGCGACCGCTTTTGCGGGGTCTTGGAACTCATATCCGTGTCCAAATACGATGCTGTAACCGTCAAGTGCGTAGGAACGGAATTGTTCTTCTTGGTCCGATGGGGTTCGGGTTTCCGCGTGGCTGGTTTCCGCGCCGAGCTGCTTTTCGATCGCTTTGAGACCTTCGTAAGCCAAGGCGTTCCAACCGGCATCACTGATTGAACCGGGTAGCAGCATCGCGACCTTGAATTTCTCATTTCCTTTTGCGTTGAGATCTATGTTCCCAACGAATATGAATCCGATGGCGAAAAGGCATAGGAGTGGGATGTAGATTGCAACGTTGTTTTGTAACTTGTTGAGTAAGTGTTTCACGTCAATAATTTCTCCTTCATCATTGGGCTGTTTGATTTAAAGTATAGCATGTTTACGCGAAAAATGTAAAGCGTTAATAGTTGGGAATTTCTATTGACACGCTTACGCAAATTGCATATACTTTTTAGGAACATTTGTACGGGAAACAGTCTGATAGTTTTTCTATAAGGGGGAAACACTGCGTGACATATCTAACAGAGTTATCTGCTCAGCATCGGTTTGTCTACAAGGTGTCGGGACGATTCGCAGGGTGGCCGGCTAATGGTGGTATCTGGCATTGGGATGATGAAATTCTCGTCCGATTTCAGATCGGTATTCATGATGATAGTGGTGGTGGACACGCTATTTCTCGTGAGGAACCGAGTCGTGAAATCCTCGCACGGAGCTTAGATGGTGGCGAGACGTGGACGCATGAGGAGATAGTTTCAAATCAGGAGACACCTGAGATGCATAGGTCAATAGATTTCACACATCCTGATTTCGCGATGCAGTGTGGCGGTAGCAGATTCCGTATCTCTTATGATCGTGGTAAGACCTGGATCGGTGATTACGATTTACCGGATGTCGGGAATAAGTTGACGTCACGTACCGATTATCTCGTCAATAGTAAAGGCGATTGCCACTTTTTTCTTTCTGCGAAAGAGGATCGGGTGCAAGCAGGTATCCAAGATCGAGCGTTCTGTGCCAGAACTACCGACGGTGGTGAAAATATTGAATTCGTCAGTTGGATAACAGATAACATTGCGGTTCGTTCTGTGATGCCTTCAACGGTGCGGATATCGGATACGCATCTGGTCACAGCACTGCGCCGCCGACACGATACGAAACAAGATGATGGCACCCGACTGAGTAAAAACTGGATTGAGATTTGTCATTCAACGGACAACGGAGAAACGTGGTCTCTCCTGTGTGAAGCGGCGGATACTGACGGGGGTGCTGGTCGGAACGGAAATCCGCCGAGCATGGTCCGCTTAAAAGATGATAGGCTTTGCGTTACTTACGGTTATCGGTCAACGCCTTATGGGATCAGAGCGAAGTTGAGTGAAGATAACGGAAAAAGTTGGGGCAATGAAATTCATTTGCGCGATGATGGCAGAAACTGGGATTGCGGCTACACGCGCACAATCCAACGGACAGATGGCAAGTTAGTAACAATCTACTATTATACCACTGCTGAAAATCCAGAACAGCATATTGCTGCTACAATCTGGGAAGTAGATGAGAAATAAGTCGTGTCTGTCCATAGGATTTCGATTCTAAATAGACGAGGAAATATGCAAGAAAAATTTGAAGTTAAAGTAAATGCCAAAACACATTTGGTTGTTGATAGCGGGACAGGTAGGTGTTTAGGTGGTGTCGGTGCGAATTTTTATCGTCCGTTTGTCTTTCCGTTCTACACACCCGCCGGACATACTGTCGTTCAGGAATTTGCCTTTGATCATCCGTTCCATAACGGTATTTTCGTCGGACAGGGACCGGTTCAGGTTGGTGATAGGGAGGCGGGTTTTTGGGCATCGCCGCCGCGCCGTTCTTGGACGGATAAAGTCTTTGAGAGATTGGGACGGATGGATACACAGAAAGACATTGACATCACACCGCATGCGGATGGCGTTCAGTTCGTCCAGAACGTTGTCTGGCGCGATGAAAACGAGGCACCGTTGATTGACGAAATTCGTACTGTCAATCTTCACGCGCTTGCGGATGCTACAGTCTGCGATATGACGAGTGAGAAGATCGCATCTTACGGTGCTGCGACGTATCCACAGACGAAGTTTGGGAGTATCGGTATCCGCGTTGAACCGAGACTGCTACCCCTTATGGGCGGTATTGTGCTGGGTGACAATGAACGTAGTGGCGGCGTTGATGTCGTCCACGAAGATGAATCCGATTTTGTTGCTTATCAGAACATTTTGGCAGGACATGGCGCGTTTGGGGTCTTCATGAGCATTCTTAATGAAGGTGTTCGGGGACCGTGGTTTATCCGGGATTACGGGATGGCACTCTATAACCCGACTTGGACAGGCTCCGTATCAACACCTGAAGGCGAAAGTTGGAAAGTCTCGCTTCGGATTATCGCTTATGATGGCGAACTGACAACAGCGAGAGCAGCACAATGGATACAATAGCCGTATCTTTTTTTCAGGCGAGTGCCTTCTTCTCCTGAAAATCCCACAACCTTGTAACTATGGCAGAACATATCCTTGAACTTCGGAATGTTACGAAAACTTTCGGTGATTTTGTTGCCGTTGATAGCGTTGATTTCGCGCTGCAAGCGGGTGAAATTCACGCGATTTTAGGTGAAAACGGTGCGGGTAAGTCTACCCTGATGAATCTCATTTATGGGCTTTACCAACCATCAGCGGGACGTATCTATGTCACAGATCGTGAAGGCTGGCGACGTAGGTTACGGGCTAAATCGCCCCGTGATGCGATTGCCATTGGTATCGGTATGGTGCATCAGCACTTTATGCTGGTTGAAAATCTCACGGTTGCTGAGAACATTGCCTTAAGTCTTGGACAATCACGTCCGGTTACAGCGAGCGACGCGTCTGAAAACGGGACTTATAAGAAATGGTTGCGGAAATTCCGATTTAAGCGGGAAGACGCGATTCGCATTACTGAAGAACTCTCGGAGCAGTTTGGTCTCGCGGTCGATCCGAGTGCATTGGTGCGAACCCTATCAGTCGGTTTAAAACAACGCGTAGAGATTCTAAAGGCACTGGCGGTTGATGCTCGGATTCTCATCCTTGACGAACCAACAGCCGTTCTGAGTCCGCAGGAAGTAGAAGGCTTCTTCACAATTTTGCGTAAACTCCAAGCCGATAGTAGGGCGATTATCTTCATTAGCCACAAGATGAAAGAGGTTTTGAGTATCAGCGACAGGATTACGGTGTTAAGGCGCGGGAAAAAGGTCTATCTCGGCCCGACAGGTGAGCTCACTGCGCGAGAACTGGCGCGGGAGATGATCGGGGAGGACATCGAGGAAGTTGAACGTTCGTCAGACGGAAACAGCGAGCATAAATCGTCAGACAGTGTGCTATACCTCTCAAACCTGACAGTGCTCGGCAGTCGTAACGAAGTTGCGGTGTCAGATGTCTCTCTGGAGACGTATCGCGGTGAAATCGTCGGTATCGCGGGTGTTGATGGCAACGGACAGCGTGAACTCGCCGAAGCGATTATGGGTTTACGGCACAGGGAATCGGGGACAATCAGCATCTTAGGCACCGATCCGAAGGGAACAAAGGCGGTACGGCAGCGCGGGGTCGGTTATATCTCTGAAGATAGGCAGACGACTGGTGTTATCGCGTCGTTCTCAGTTACGGAAAACCTTTTGTTGAATGTAACGCATTTGGAAAATACGGCGCGGTGGAATGTCCTGAATCAAAAAAGAAAACGGAACACCGCAGAACAGCTTATCGCTGATTACGACATCCGTCCTCCTATCGGTGGCATTCCTGCCGCCGCACTCTCCGGTGGCAACCAGCAAAAAATTGTCCTCGCCCGCGAAATCTCGCTTCACCCGGATTTACTGATCGCTGTTAACCCGACGCGCGGTTTAGATGTCAACGCTGCGCGCTATGTCCATGAGAATTTGCTGGTGCAACGCGCCGGGAAAAAATCTGTCCTGCTCATCTCAACGGAGTTAGATGAAGTTTTACTATTAAGTGACCGGCTCTTTGTGATGTCAAGGGGTAAGTTGATTGAAGCGACGGCGCAGCGCAACGATATTGAAACACTCGGATTGTTAATGACGGGGGAAGGGTTATAACTAACAACCAACAACTCTTGAAATATGATACCAAAAATAGTCAACCTATACAAAAGAATTGATATTCACTGGGTGGTGACACCGGTTTTAATTCTCGCGAGTGCGTTTGTCACAAACGCTATTATAATGCTGCTCTGCCACTATAACCCGTTGGAAGCCTATGAGGCAGCGGTGAGTGGTGCTTTCGGTAATAGTAGAAAATTTGGGGAGACGTTGGTAAAAAGCACACCGTTTCTAATGGCAGGACTCTCTGTCGCGATGGCGTTCCGGTGCGGGATTTGGAATATCGGTGCTGAAGGGCAATTTTTGATAGGTGCGCTGGTAGCGACGTGGTTTGGAACGAAACTGGCACCATTTTTCCCAGAAACCCCATGGATCGCAGTACCGGTATGCCTCGGCATCGCAACCCTCGCGGGTGGAATCTGGGGGCTCATCCCCGCGGTTCTCAAGGTAGCCCGCGGCGTGAACGAAGTTATCAGTACGATTATGTTGAACTACGTCGCTATTCATCTGGTGGGTATGATGATAGATGGTGGTCCCTTGCAGGAGGCATCCCAACGGGGACCTCAGAGTGATCGGATCGCCGAGTGGGTGTTTCTGCCTCGGCTATTCCCACCGCATCGCATTCATCTCGGCATTGTTATTGCTGTCTTGTTAGCGATTATCCTTACATTTATTCTTTTTCGGACAGCGTTTGGTTATCAACTTCGTGCTGTAGGAGAAGGTCCGGCTGCAGCAGAAGCGGCGGGGATTTCGATTATGCATAACACGCTTCGGGTTTTTTTCATCAGCGGCGCGCTCGCAGGACTCGGTGGAGCGATAGAGCTGACGGCACTGACGCGTCGGCTCTATCTCAATTTCTCGCCGGGATACGGCTACACAGCGATTGCGGTTGCGTTGTTGGCGAAGTTGAATCCTTTGGTAACAGTTGCTGCTGCCCTGCTATTTGGCGCGTTAACGACGGGTTCGTATAGCATGCAGCGAACAGTAGGCATCTCTGATAAAGTAACCTTTGTGATGCAAGCAACGATTCTACTATTTGTTATCGGTTATGGTTCTATCCAATTTTTCCGCAAACGTGCGTCTTCGCATTCTCCAACAGAATAAGGTTATGGAGTTCTTTACATGCCTGTGAAACGTTTACTTTTTAGAGATCGCGAGCGCAGCTCGCTCCTACATAGGAGATTTTAGAGATCGCGAGCACAGCTCGCTCCTACAGAAGACATTATTGGATTACCGATGGGCATCTTAAAGTTGTCCAAACTTTAGTAACACTGTAATAACCTAAGCAAAAACCGTTTTTCGACAACGGAGAAAAACGAGCAGAGGTCTAATATTTAAAAACATGTTTGAAGATATTCTTTCGGCTACGATTCGTGGGGCGACACCGCTTCTACTGGCGGCACTCGGCGAGGTCATCTCGCAACGTGCGGGTGTACTTAACATCGGGATTGAAGGGATGATGCTCATCGGTGCGTTTTTTGGGATGGTCGGCTCCTTTTATACAGCGGAATTCGTGATGTTCGCGCCGTGGTTCGGGCTTATAGTGGCAGGGCTCAGTGGACTTGTTGCTGCAGCGTTGTTCGCGTTGTTCGCAATTAGATTGCGTGGCGATCAGGTAATCATAGGTACGGCGATGACGCTTTTGGCGTTAGGCTTGACAGAGGTCATCTATCAACGGCTCTTCGGTGTAACGGGCATTGCACAAGGCGTGCCAGCGTTTCAGCAGCTTGAGATTCCGCTGCTCTCCGAAATCCCAATTTTCGGACGTGCGCTGTTTTCACACAATATCCTCGTTTTCATTGCGTTTCTGTTGGTTCCGTGTGTGTATTTTTTCCTCTACCATACGCAGCAGGGATTGAGAATCCGTGCGTGTGGTGAGCATCCGAAGGCGATCGCCACTGTCGGTGCGAGTGTGCTCCGTTTACGAACGATGTGCCTACTCTTCGCGGGTGGTATGGCAGGTATCGCAGGCGGGTATCTCTCGCTCGCCGATGTCCCGTATTTCACACCGGGTATGACAGTCGGGCGTGGGTTCATCGCGCTGGCGATCGTTATCTTTGGGAAATGGCATCCTGTCAAGGCGTGCGGTGCTGCGCTGCTGTTTGGACTGGGTTCAGCACTGGATGCGAGGTTCCAAGCATTGGGTTGGGGCATACCGTATCAGGTATGGTTGATGTTACCTTATGTGCTTTGTTTGGCAGTCCTGGCGGGATTTGTGGGGCGCGCTGAGGCACCCTTTGCGTTGGGGAGGCCCTATGGCGAATCAGAGTAAATAGCAATCAGGGAACATGGCTATCAGTGATCGGCTGTCAGCGGTCAGCAGGAGGCGTTAGATATAAGGGCCGATTTTAGTGATTTAACCCCCTAAATCCCCTTATCAGGGGACTTTAAAAGAAAATGATCTAAACCCCTAAAGAATCAACGGTATGAATGTCGTATGACCTTTCCTGCCCTTATCAGGGGACTTTAAGAAAAAATGGTCTAAACCCCTAAATCCCCCTTATCAGGGGGACTTTAAGAGAAAATGACTGCTGACAATTATTAAAAAGGACTACCGAGTCGGAAATGTACCACCCTTGTATCTGGCGAACTCGAAACGGATACGAGCGGGATCGCGTAATCAAATCCGGCAGTAAGTGCGCCGAAGTCGAGATAGAGTCCAGCCCCCACAGAAGCGGGTAAGCCTGTTACGCCCTCAATATCCGCCAGTGAATTCCAGACGTTCCCCGCATCAAAAAAGAAGGCACCGCGAACTATTGAATAAATCGGGAAACGTAACTCTGTCTTAAAAATGAATTGTACATCACCGCGGTGGATACCTGTGCTATCTTGGGGACCCAGGGAGCGTTCAGCATACCCTCGAACCGTCGTGCCCCCGCCTGCCCAGAACCGTTCAAAAGAGATAAGTTCAGCGCGGCGGTTTGAACGCAATTCAGTGGTGATGCCAAATCGTAGGGCAGTTGCCAACACAAAATCGCCGATGAGTTTTTGGTAATATTGGGTATCCGTTGTTGTTTTTATAAAACTGGTCTCGCCTTGCAAAAGGCCGCCTGCGTATTCGAGTGTGATTTCGTTTAGCATACCGCCTATAGGGTTCAGACGCTGCACGAGGTTATCATACGTCCAAGAAAAGCGAAGGCTACTGACGGTTGTGCTGAATGGGTTCAGTTCCTGCGGTAAACCGGTCTCTGTCGGTGCGTTTTGTATCATTGGTGGCACCGGTTGTTTCAAGTCTCGGTAGCTGTATCGCCCATCCAAATGGTGCAATTCACCTAATTTTCTACTGAGGATAAAACTCCCTTGTAGGGCGCGAACATTGTCATCTACTTCTAACTTCTTGGCAGATACCTGTAAGGTCCCCCGCGTTCTGCCGATCAACCACGGTTCGGTGAGCCTTGCATCCACAAGGTACCCTAATTCATTCCGCCATCCTAATCTACTGAGGAACCGCCCTTGGATATTCCGTTTAAAGAGAAAGTTGCTATCCGTTAGTTCCAGCGACCCGCGCCAGCCTTCAGCGAAACTGTAGCCGCCCCCGTATCTATAGGTTCTGGATTCCTGTTTTTTGACCTTTATTGAGACGTCATAGGTTTTAAAAACGGGGTGTGGGTTTCCGCTGTCTCTTTTTTTCGCTTGGCTGTCTCCTTCTATCCGAACCGTTTTGATGGGTTCAGGCTCAACGCTATGAAAAATCCCCAAGCTGTAGAGGTTTTGCCAAGCCCGGCTTAATTTTTCCCAAGTCCAGAGGCGACCTTCAAGATGCGCGACTTCCCGTTCAAGTACATGCGGTTTCACTATATCGGTATCGCCTTCAAAATAGAATTTACCGAAAGTCACGCGTTCACCCTCTGTAAGCACAGTAAGTTTGAGGATACCGTGTTCAAAGACCTTAAGGACAGTTGACTCTTGTTCGAGCGTATAGCGTGGGTTCCCCTCAATATCTTGAATACTCCAGCGGTTACCGATGTTCGTCACAATGGAAAGCCCTGTGAGTGAAAGTTTGTGCCTTTCAAATTCGTCCCGGATCTCCATAAGGAGTTCGCCATCGGCAAGAGACTCCGAGAAATTACCTTCGACTTCAAAAACTGGGTCCTTTGTTTCCGGTATATAAGCGTTCTTAACCTGTGCGTCAATGTATCCGAGTTCACCATAGGCTTTTAAGATAGCATTTTGGTAGACCGTTGTTTCAAAGGAAGCGTTCGGTTGTGGCAGTTGAAGTTCGCTTTGTAAGCGTTTGAGAAGTGTAGCAGTATCTATTGCGCGATTACCACTAATGTCGCATCGGTGAATGATCTCTTTATAGTTCTCAACAATTGAGACATGTATTGCGACTTCGCCGATGCTTCGGTTATTTGGGTTCAGCTTTTGAAATGTTGCCTCAATGACCCTGTTGGGATACCCCGCTTTTTCGTATAAGATTTCGAGTCGGTGTTTATCTGTATCAAGGTCTTGTTCATAAAAGAAAGTTTTTTGTTTCACCCCTAACAACACCTCAGTGATATTGGCACGCAAACGCTGCCATGCGCCCCCTATCGGTCTTGTTATCATTTCTCGCCGTAGTTCTGGGTCTGAGAAGGCACGGTTCCCAGAAAAAGTGACGCGCGCAACCCTATATCGCGTGCCAGGATCAATTGTGAGGCGAACCTTTGATTCATTGAGAACCTCTTCATGCACGGTTGTGTCATGGTACCCCTGATCTCGAAAATAAGATTTTATTCTCCGCTCCCACAGTGCTGGAATTGCAGTGTTTATCTGCTTGGCTATTCCTTTTTTGAAAGCGAAGTGCTGTCGTTTAAATTTGGCTTGTTGCGCGCCGACCTCCGAAACAAAATTAAACTCGACATACCTGCCCTCGTTAATTTGAAACTGCAGCAGACCAGCTTCAGGATTAAAGATCGGTTCAATAGTGGCAGTAGGGTAATTATTTTCACGGTAGAGTTCTTCCATTGATACCACGTCGGTAGCGACTTCAGTTGTGTTGTAAATCGGGTGGCGTATGCTGAAGCTACAAGCTCTTTTGAGGCGTTCGGCTGATATAGCGGAATTGCCTTGGATTTGCAACCTTTTGATAATTGAGGGATCTCCTACAGTTATCTGATAGGTTAACGTGCCGTCCTCAGTAAGTGCGTCGGAAACTGTAACTTGGGCGTTAAAATACCCATACGCCTCACAAATCCGCTTAATGGCGTTAATATCTGTTTTGGCAATTGCGGGTACATACTTCGTCCCCGGTTTCAATCTCATCGCATTTTCAATAGTTTGGCTGAATTCGTTGGCAGGGATGCCGGTAATTGCGATCGCTTTAATCCGTGCGAAGGAGGTCAACTGATAGCTTAACACAACACCATCGGAAGTCTCCTGTGCGTAAACTTGGATTTCGGCGTACTGCTGTGTTGTGTAGAGGGCTTTAATGCTCTGCTGGATAGCGTATCGGGATAACCTATCATCGACACGCGTCGAAGTCTGGTCTCTGAGTAGATTGAATTGTTCTGTCGTATCCTCTATAGGTTCTGTGTCGATGTAGTACTCAATTTTTACGATGCGCGTTGTAT
>JAGFCB010000038.1 GCA_022394775.1 Candidatus Poribacteria bacterium | reverse complement strand
ACGGACAACCGATGCGTGGATCGATGCGCTCGGAAAGATTGGTGTGCCGTGCGGTCCCATCAATGCGATGGACAAAGTGGTGAACCATCCACAGGTGCAAGCACGCGAGATGATTACCCGCATCGCACATCAGATTACAGGGGATGTTGAAGTGCCGGGGGTGCCGATCAAATTATCGAAAACCCCCGGAAACGTGGAAGCACCCGCTCCCAGTCTCGGCGAACACACATCCGAGGTTCTGACGCGTGTATTGGAAATGTCGCCAGACGAAGTCGCAAAGTTAAAACAGGACAGCGTTATTTGAAAATGATTTATTGTTCGCTATGCTTTCGGACCGCCAACTGACTGCTGAAAGCCGATAGCCGGTTGCTGACGGCTACACTACAAAGGAACTCGTATGCCAAACAATACTAATCAAGCATTACAAGGAACAGACCTTCTGACATTCGATGGAGACCTCGCTGCACAGATGGTCGAGGCTCTTGATGGTTATGTTATGGATGCCGTGGCAAGTGCGGTTGAAAAACGGGAAACGTTGTGGCATCGCGACTATAGTTCTCGCAACGCGTATGCTGAATCTATTGAGCCGAATCGCGAGCGACTTAAAAAGCAGATTGGATGTTTTGATGAACGGCTGCCGATTGAAGCACTTAGTTACGTTGCCTCGACGAAAGATGGCACGCACATCGCAGAAGATGTGAATTACACCGTATCCCGCGTCCGTTGGCAGGTGTTTGACGAAGTCGAGGGGGAAGGGCTGCTCTTAGAACCGACACATAACGTCCCAATGATCGCGCAGGTTGTCGCACTACCAGACGCAGATTGGACACCGGAGATGATAGCCGGGGTAACCGATGAATTGCCCCCTAATGCTCAGTTTGCCCGACGTTTGGCGAAAGCGGGGTGCCGTGTTGTTGTTCCTCTTCTCATTAACCGTGATGATACCTACTCCGGTAACCCGACGATCGGTGCAATGACCAACCAACCGCATCGCGAATTCATCTATCGGATGGCGTATCAACTCGGCAGACATATCATCGGCTATGAAGTACAAAAAGTGCTATCCTTAGTCGATTGGATGTCGCTTTCCGAAATGCCAATCGGTGTTATCGGGTACGGTGAAGGTGGACTCATCGCCTTCCATAGTGCTGCGGTCGATACACGTATTCAGGCGACGGCTGTCAGTGGATACTTTGAATCGCGGCAAGCGGTCTGGCGAGAACCGATCTACCGCAATGTGTGGGGGCTGCTACACGAATTTGGGGATGCCGAAATCGCAAGCCTCATCGCGCCACGCCCCTTGATTGTTGAAGCGAGCCGTGGACCTGAAGTCACTGGACCTCCGCCTGTTCGTGATGGACGTGGCGGTGCTGCTCCGGGGCAGCTTGTGTCGCCGCCACTCGATTCTGTAAAATCAGAATTTAACCGGGCACACGGGGTCTATCATCAACTCGATAGTGAAGATGCCTTATGCCTCGTCTCTACTGAGGATAGATTACCGGGATCTCAAGAGACGTTAACCACCTTGCTCACCGGACTCGGTGTTGAAAATGCACGCCCTGATGGAGATCAATCCTCGACACCAGCAGCTGTCAACGATTTCGATATTGAAGCGCGACAAAAACGACAGTTTATGCAGTTAGTCAATCTGACGCAACGCTTTTTACGGGCAGCAGCATCGCAACGGCAACAGTTCTTCTGGGAAAAAACCGATACTACTTCGCTGGCACGATGGGAAGAGACTTGCACGGATCCGAGAGCCTATTTCTGGGACGAGGTTATCGGGAAATGTCCACCACCCGATGTCCCTGCCAATCCAAGAACTCGACTCATCTATGACGAACCCCGTTGGAAAGGCTACGAAGTCGTTCTTGATGTTTGGGACGGTGTTTTCGCTTACGGTATTTTACTTCTACCGAATGACCTACAGCCCGGTGAGCAACGTCCTGTTGTTGTCTGTCAACACGGTTTAGAAGGGAGACCGCAAGATACTGCCGATCCGAAAATCGAATCTGTTTATCACGCTTACGCCGCAAGCTTGGCAGACAGAGGGTTCATTACCTATGCCCCTCAGAACCCTTACATTGGTCAAGATGCTTTCCGTGTCATTCAGCGCAAAGGGAATCCCATCAAATGGTCACTCTTTTCGTTGATTATTCGTCAGCATGAACAGACGCTTGAGTGGCTCGCGGAACAACCGTTCGTTGATCCAGATCGGATCGGGTTTTACGGACTCTCCTATGGTGGTAAGACCGCGATGCGTGTGCCCGCAGTCCTTGAGCGATATGCCTGCTCAATCTGTTCCGCCGATTTCAACGAGTGGATCGTCAAAAATGCGACCTATGATTCCCGTTACAGCTATATGTTCACGGGCGAATATGAGATGCCGGAGTTTGATTTAGGAAATACTTTTAACTATGGCGAGATGGCGGGACTCATTGCACCGCGCCCGTTTATGGTGGAACGCGGACACGACGACGGGGTCGCACCCGATGAATGGGTCGCTCACGAATTTGCTGTCGTTCGGCGGCTCTACGTTCGGTTGGGTGTTGCCGATAGAACAGAGATTGAATTCTTTGATGGTGGACATCAAATCAATTCCACAGACACATTCAGCTTCCTACACCGTCACCTAAATTGGCCCGAACCCGCTTCTCTTACTGACAACTGATAACTATAGGACTTACGTATTCCCCTTTGCTGGCGGTGTTTGAAACCCCGCCAGCAGGGCATCTTCTCTTACTGATAACTGACAACTATAAAAAAACTATGCTTTATTCCATTATTGTAAGCGCAGGATTAGAAACCATCGCACGTGAGGAGTTATCACAGCGTTTCGGCGACACAGGGCATCTGAAGATCCTTGAACGCAAGCCGCAACGCCTCCTCTTCCAATACACAGGCAACCCACGTGAACTGCTCGCACTCCGAACAGCGGAGCACCTCTTCTGCGTTTTAAAGCGGGCCCCGAAGATGACGCGTTCGCGCAGTTCTTTAGCAGCACTCAGCGGTTCACTCTCGCGCTTCAATTTCAAAGAGGTATTTGAATGCTGTAAACAGGCAGGGATCGGTGTCCGAAAACGAGTGCCGTTTCGCGTAACCAGCCGACTCTCAGGAAAACGTAACTTCCGACGCACCGACCTCCAACGTGTGATTGAACAAGCGTTAGTAAAACGGGGGTGGTATCTGTCCCCTGGCGATTCAGCACTTGATGTCTGGGCAGAGGTCCATGGAGATGACGGCTACATCAGCGTCAAACTCTCGAAAAACGATATGGCGCAACGTCCCTATAAACAGGCTCATATCCCCGCATCCCTTAAACCGACGTTGGCTTATAGCATGGTACGCCTCTCGCGACCACATCCAAAGGATGTTTTTTTAGATGCGATGTGTGGTGCAGGTACCATTCTGTTAGAACGGGCACTGATTAACCGCTATGACTACCTTATCGGCGGTGATGTCTCTACGGACGCATTGGACGCTACCTTCACAAATTTCGGTAGACAACATCAACCGCGCCAATTCTTTCACTGGGATGCCCGAAACTTGCCGATGCAACCGAACACAGTCGATAAAATTGTTTCTAACCTTCCATTCGGTGAGACTGTTGGGAATGTGCCACAACTTACCAATCTATACCGGCGTTGCCTCAAGGAGTATGCTCGCGTCCTGAATCCAAGAGGAAGGATGGTGCTGCTCACTTCACAACACACATTTCTCGATGATGAGTTACGACAATTGCGTTTTCTCAAAGTGGGGAAACAACTGACTGTGGATGTTCGCGGAAAACAGGCATGGATATATGTTATCCATTTCGCGTAACACGCCAGATATGCCTAAAAAAGGCGGGGTTACAAACCCCGCCTACTAACTAATTGCCGATGGCTGGCGACTATACACTAAAACTCCGGCACTCTTACCGAAACCTCTTTTCCCGATTCATGCGAACGGAAAATACCGTCCATAATCACGTTCGTCAGGAATACACCCTCCGGCGGTATCGGTGACGGAGCGTCCGCCTTAACGGCTTCACGGAACGCTGTTATCTGTGCCTGCCAGACATTGACCTCCTTAAACCCAGAGAACTGGATCGTCGTCATCCCTTCCGGTGGGTTCGCTTCCGCAGTGAGTCCTTCGGATTTAACCAATTTCTTAAGATCATTTGTATAGGCATCGGCATAGACGACCGGCCCATTCAGAGAAATCCCTGCTTCTTTACCGAGACAAAAGCTCGGACCGAGCGAATCCTGATGTACTGCCCAAGAGATCTTGAACACCATCACGCCACCATTTTCAAACCGGACCCACGCCACACCGAACTCTTCAACATCCATGATCCCGCGGAACTGTGGATCTTGCTGAGAGATGTAATCCTCGGTGATTGCAGAAACGCGCACCGGTTTCGGATACCCCATCGCATATAGCGAATCGTGCATGTTGTAAACCCCAATGTCTACAATCGCGCCCGCACCCGCTGTCTTCTTGTAGATGAACGTGCGTGCCGGGTTCCCGCGTCGTCTGCACGCCGCAGATTCTGAATAGTAGATGTCGCCGAGCATCCCTTCATCGATTACCTTCTTCGCAAATTGGAGCCTCGGATTAAACGTGCTATGGATACCGATTTGCAATATCTTGCCCGACGCTTTCGCTGCCCGCACCATTGCGGTCGCATCCGGGAGGGTCGCCGCCATCGGCTTCTCACAGAAGACGTGCTTGCCAGCGTTCAACGCAGCCACTGTTGGACGGCGATGCCCTTGGTTGTAGGTGCAAACACTCACCGTATCGATTTCGTCCATCTCAAGCATCTTGTTGTAGCTGGTGAAGACGTGTTTTCTGGGGACACCCCACTGATCCGCAGCCTCGTTTGCCTTGCTTTTGATGATGTCGCACACTGCCACGATCTCAAAACCGCCCACTTGCATGTAAGACCGTTGGTGTGCACGTGAAATGCCACCTGTACCCACAATACCGACTCGAATAGTCATACTTATCTCCTATGCTTGCCCGTCTTCGTTGGCGAGGTTTGGAACCTCGCCTTAGTTCAAAACCGTGCCAAAGTGGCGCGAACAACGAGCATCAAACACCTATTTTCTCCCTCAATTAACACCTGTGGAATACTTTTAAGCACGCTGCTTACCTTCCATGAACCGCTCGCAAATCTAACCTGGCTCCTACATTGTCAGAAACAGCGTTTGTCCAATCCACGTCCTCAACACGCTGCAGACTCATCAGAGCAACGTTCACCATCGGGTTTGAGAGCGAGTAGTTCAGCAGAAAACCATCTACATCAACATTTGCCATCTCGTTAGGAAAGCAGTGTTTCATAAGGTTCTGGAAGGCGTTACTGGTGGTAGAACGCATCAACACAATCCCCATCTCTTGCGCGACAGCATCCGGGATGACACCACGCCTGCCGAACGCATCGCACGTACTCTGATACATCAGGTTATAATGGATTTGCATCATATCAAACGCACCAGTAGCAATAAACTGCTCTATACCACCAGAGGGACCGTCCGCGGAGAAACCGATGAACCGAACTTTTCCATCCGCTTTTAGTTTTAGATACGTTTCCAATCCACCTTTATTAAGGACCGTGTCGACATCGTCGTCATAGAACCAACCGCCGTGAAACTGCAGCACATCAATATAGTCCGTGCCGAGACGTTGTAGACTCCCTTCCACGTCAGTAGCAATCCCATCCGGATCGTAGGCTTCTGTCTTCGTAGCGATAATGCACGATTCCCGTCGCCCCGCGATTGCCTTGCCAATAACTGTCTCGCTGTAGCCTCCACCGTAATCCGGTGCGGTATCGAAATAGTTGAGTCCTGAATCCATCGCGTAATGGAGCATATTCACAAGCGACGTTTCATCGTGTTCCGGACGGACCCTACCGCCACCGTAACCGATTTCTGAAACGCTAAGTCCTGTTCTACCGAGTGTGCGATACTGCATAGTAACTTCCTTCCTATTGCATTGTGTTCCTGCTTGCAAGCCGGGAAGGTTGGAAGACGGGAAAATGCTTCCTTCCATTCTTCCACACTTCCTTCTTTAGACAAAATCCATTCGTGAGTTGCGGCTCTTATTCCCGCGAATCGTGCGGTTACTCGGCTTAATACAATTCTCACCGAATAAACCTTCAACCTGTTCAATGACAGTTGGAGCATAAGTGATGGTATATGCTTTGCCACATCTCGCGATGACTTCACCGGAACGAGGACTCGTCAACCGCAAAATTAGATCCAGATCGCCTTTGTTCTCGACTGCTATTTTCTGAAGTGCTTTCAGTTTCTCGGTATTTTCAGTATCAGATTCTGGGATCGTCACCTCAAGCGCGGATGTCTGTTGTTCTGTAACAGACTCAATATCTATCACCCGATCTGCTTGTATCTGGCGTTCCTCTACTTGCGGTTCACCATTCTCAGATTTTCGATTTCTGCTTCTCTGATTGATATTGACTTTCCCACGAATCCAGACGACTTTACCTTCAACGAGGTCGCCAGCGGTTTTGTACGCATCTGGGAAAACGACAACTTCCACTGTGCCTTCCAAATCTTCAAGTCCAATCACCGCCATAGCATCGCCTTTCCGCGTAGTGATATTCTTAACATCGGTGATCATGCCTGCGACATCGACCTCAGAGTCGATGCGGTGTGCTGTGAGGGTTTGGGTGCTGGTACTCGTGTAGTGTTCGATAATATCGCTGTATTCTTCGAGTGGATGCCCTGAAACATAGAAGCCGAGTTGCTCTTTTTCTCGCATAAGCCGTTCCAACGGGTCTAATTCAGAGGCTTTTACGAGCGTTACAGGTGCAGTGGGCACTTCCTCGCTGTCACCAAAGAGACTCATCTGTCCGCGATCGCGTTCAGCTTGCGCGTTCTGCGCCGCTTTCATGATATTCTCTAAACTCGCGAGGTACTGTGCGCGATGTCCCTCAAGCGAATCAAATGCGCCGCTCAGAATCAGACTTTCAACAGCGCGTTTATTGACCTGCTTCATATCCACGCGCTCACAGAAATCCTGTAGCGATGTAAATGAACCGCTTGCCTCTCGTGTTTCCACAATTGCGTCTATAGCCGCATCACCGACACCTTTCACAGCGACAAGCCCGAAGCATATATCGTTGCCATCTACAGTGAATTCTCTTCTGCTGCTGTTGACATCCGGTGGAAGTAAGTTGATTTCTACTTCCAAGAAGTCAGAGAGTTTTTTACATTCGGCGCGGTAACGGGTAATCTTCTTTGAATCGCCTGCTTCTCCAGTCATCATCGCTGCCATAAATTCATGCGGGTAGTGTGTTTTCAGGTATGCCATGTGGAACGCTAACATGGAGTACGCAACGGTGTGTGATTTATTGAAAGCGTAGCCTCCGAAGGGTTCAAGTAAGTCATACACCTCTTCTGCCTCTTTGGCTGCGATGCCTTTTTGGGTCGCACCTTCAATAAATTTCTCGCGTTGTGCTTTGAGAAGTGCGTTGTCCTTCTTACCCATCGCTGAGCGGAGGATGTCTGCTTCACCGAGTGTGAAACCTGCCATATCACGAGCGATTTGCATGACCTGCTCCTGATAGATACAGACTCCGTAGGTGTTTTCGAGCGCGTTCTCAAGTGTTGGATGCAGATATTCTACTTTTTGCAACCCGTTCTTTCTGTTTATGAACTGCTGCATCATGCCACTCTCTATCGGTCCCGGACGATAGAGTGCTGGAATCGCTGAGAACTCCTCAAAGTTGTCCGGCTTCAGTTGGACAACAACCCGATACATACCGTCAGAACCCTCCAACTGGAATAAGCCCGCAATCAGCCCTTCACTGATGAGGGAGTAGGTCTTCTGGTCGTCAAAGGGAATCTCTTCCAATTTGATGTCCTTACCGTGATTCGCCTTAATCATCTGTAGACAGTCGTACGTCTCAGTGAGGCTACGTAAACCGAGGGAATCGAATTTGACAATGCCGACACCTTCAACAGTTTTGCCTTCAAACTGCGACGCAACTTGGTCGTGTTTATCCTTGAATAGTGGAACGTAGTCATCCAATGGACCGTTTGAAACGACGATTGCGGAGGCGTGGCAAGAGACGTGGCGTTTCATACCTTCGACCGCCTTACTCAGATCCATCAACTCCCGATTCTCAGAGCGCTCCGCGAGTGCCTGAAATTCTGGCACCTCTTCTAAGACTTCATCGAGCGTTATACCCGGGGTAGATGGAATGAGTTCTGTCAACTTTTCGACATCTTCAAGCGGAACTTCAAGCGCGCGACCGACATCCTTGATAGCGGCTTTTGCACCTAATGTCGCAAAGGTAGCCACTTTACCGACAGAATCCTCACCGTATTTTCTTACGAGGTAATCGATCACATGTTCACGGGCACGATCGGCGAAGTCAATATCGATATCGGGGGGACTGATACGTTCAAGGTTTAGAAACCGTTCAAAGAGACAATCGTAATCCATAGGATTGAACGTAATTACACCCAACGCATATAACACAAGGCTGCTGGCGGCAGAACCGCGAGCGGAGAGCGGATACCCTTGACTATGTGCGTATTTGACGTAATCCCACACGATGAGGAAATACCCCGGATAACCCGTTTGACGAATAATATCGAGTTCGTAATCAAGTCGCTTCTGGACCTCTTCGGAGAGTTCGCCATACTTTTCGCGCAAACCTTCGTAACATAACTCCTTGAGATAACTGTCGTTTGTATGCCCTTCAGGGACCTCGTATTTCGGCATCACACTTTCGCCATAATCGAGCTCGAGGTTACACCGATTCGCGATTTCAAGCGTATTACTAATGGCTTCCGGCGGATAATCCTTAAGCACCTCCCGCATTTCGTCAATACTCTTAAAGTAGAAGTGGTTATCGAACCGCATCCGTTGCTGGTCGCTGACGGGCTTTTTCATTTGTATGCAGAGGAGGACATCGTGCATCTCATGATCTGATTTTCGGAGGTAGTGGCAATCGTTTGTACCGACGATAGGGAGATTGAACTCTTTCGCCAATTGTACCATTATCGGGTACGCTTCTTCCTCCTTGTCGATATAATGGTTCTGGACCTCAACATATAGGTTTCGTTCTCCCATTATCTCCATCAGCGTTTTAAAGTGTTGGATACCTTCTTCTCGGCGACTTGAGCAGAGGAGTTGCGGCACTTGTCCTTGGATACACCCTGTGAGTGCGATAATTCCGTCGCGATACTCGCGCAGAATTTCCATATCAATGCGAGGTCTGCTGTAAAACCCCTCTGTGTATCCGAGCGATACCAATTTTAGGAGATTCTGGTAACCGGTTGCATCTTCCGCAAGCAGCGTGAGGTGATAGGGACCGCCTTGTTCCTTCCCGCGCTTTTTTCGGTCTCCGGGCGCGACATACACTTCACAACCGACGATCGGGTTGACTCCCGCCTTTTTGGCTTTACTATATAATTCCCATGCCCCGAACATATTGCCGTGGTCAGTCAGTGCGACAGCAGGTGCGCTGTTTTCGACTGCCCATTCGATCATGTTCTCAATGCGGCACGCGCCGTCAAGCATGCTATACTCGCTATGGTTGTGTAGATGAACAAATTCGGCTGCCATCTTTCCTCCAATATTTTTTACTAAGTTCGATTATTGAATGTTTTAAAAATTATGAAACCATTTTTATAATACCAAAAATACCCGAAAATTTCCATAACAAATTTTCCAATTAGTGTGTTCTTAATTGTATTTTTTGATCGGAGAATTCTGTCATTATTTACTCATCGGCAGTTGACCGTCAGCCGTCAGTTATCAGCTTAGGGCTGACGTATCTTCTCTTAAAGTCCCCTGATAAGGGGCAGGGAATGCCCATACGGGGAATGCCATACGGCATTCATACCGTTGATTCGCATTCATACCCGGGGAAGCCCACACGGGCTTCATACCGTTGATTCTGATTCTTTAGGGGGTTAAAAACACCAAAATTACTGCTCATTACTGACCGCTGACGGCTAATCCTCTGATTGCTGAATCCTCCTACGTTTTTATGTTGATGTACTTCCCTCAAACCTGTTATAATGAACGATATTATATTTAAAGAATGCTCCTCGGATATCATTAATGCTTACAATCCACTGGAGCGGAAAAGGTATGGATTCATCGTCGCGGATTCTTGCATGCATCTTAGATGGAAAAATCAAAACTGCTTCTCCTGTTCTTAACCCTATTTTTCGTGATGCTTGGGTTTGGCATCATCATCCCGAACCTCGCCTATTACGCCAAAGAGATTGGAGCGACCACCACTGAAATCGCTATACTAATGTCCATCTATTCCGGGATGCAACTGCTGTTTGCACCGATCTGGGGTAGACTCTCGGATAAACACGGTAGGAAACCGGCAATTTTGCTTGGACTGCTCGGAAATGCGATTGCCTTAGTCGGTTTCGGATTCGCGAAGACTTACGGATGGCTATTCATCGCTCGCTGTGGCGCAGGTATCGCTTCAGCGGCAGTGCTACCGAGTGTAATGGCTTATGTCGCCGATATTACCACATCAGAGGAACGCGGTAGAGGGATGGGGTTAATGGGCGCAGCGATGGGACTCGGTTTCATCCTCGGACCGGCGATCGGCGGTATTATGGGCAGCCACGATATGCCGTTCTTTGTCGCAGGCGGTCTGTCACTCCTCACTTTTCTCTTCGCGCTTGTTTTGTTACCAGAATCACTCCAGAAAGGTCTTATAGATGAGGAACTCGAAGACCGGCATGAATGGATCTCTCCGCGTGAAATCTTTCGTCAGACGACGCTGAAATCACCGCTTACGCCCCTATTTCTTGTCGCCTTTTTCTCTACCTTCAGTTTCGCTGGCTTGGAGATGACGTTTCCGCTGTTCATCGAAGATAAGTGGAACTATGGAGAGAGGGAAATGGGGTGGATGTTTATGGTTATGGGTGCGATTGTGGTGCCACTGCAGGGTGGATTGCTCGGTAGATTAATCAATAGATTCGGGGAACGACGTATCATTCTTACCGGTTTGCTGCTCAATGCACTCGGCATGGTGCTACTGCTGAAAGCCTATTCCTTCGCAACGCTCACGGTATATCTCACGATCACTGGCATCGGTAATCAACTGATCCGTCCGACGAACACATCATGGATTTCCAAGCAGACGCGGATCGGTCAAGGCGCGGCTATCGGTATCATGGATGCTTTTCTAAGCTTAGGTCGTATCTTAGGACCGCTCCTCGGCGGCTGGCTCTATGCAAACGAGGCGTATCCTTATGCAGTGCTGGCGGGTATCTTGCTTATAGCGACATTCTGTCTGTATATCCCTTTACGACGCATTAGGGATGAAGTTGCAGCAAGGAACATCAGTTGATAGCGAATCGTACGTCCAATCTATCTTTAACGCGGAACATCCCAAAGAAAGATTACGCCATCTTCACTACCGCTTGCAAGTGTCTTACCATCGCCCGAAAATGTTAGTCTCTTAATCCAACGCGTATGCCCTTTGAGAGTAGACAATTCGTTGCCCGTCGCAATATCCCACAACCGAATGGTTCCATCAATGTTAAAACTTCCCGCCGCACCACTTGCAAGAATTTTGTTATCTGCGGAAAACGCTAATCCGTAGCCATAACCGTTTTGTCCTTTAATAGAAGTTAGCTGGCTGCCGGTCGCAACATCCCACAACTCAATGCTAACAGCACTACTGACGCTTGCAAGGACTTTACCATCCATAGAAAATGCCAAGGCACGGATTTTGCCTGACCGGATATTTAATATTTCGGTTCCCCTGCTTGTGTCCCACAACCGTATTGTTTTGTCATCGCTCCCACTTGCAAGCCTATGTCCATTCGGTGTAAATGCCAATGCGTTAACTTTAGCTGTATGTCCTTTGAGCGTAAAATGAGATTTCCCGTCTGGAACTTCCCATACAAGAATGGAAAACCGGGAATTAGCGGTAGCACGCTCTGAATTGAGAACAGTGGCAAGCATGTAGCCGTTTTGAGAAAACACAAGGGTTCCCCCCATTCCGCTGGAAGACGACGATATTCTTCGCTGCCCTGGAAGTATTGGCGCTTTCCCTTTGTGTGATTCAATGCCAAAATCAGACAGTTTGTTGCCTGTGCGGGTATCCCATACACTTAGCGTCCCAAGAACACTTTCCTTGATAAGCGCGTCGTGTTTTTTGATTTTAAATTTGAAAGGTTTCGCACCGATCACCCTCCTACTATCTGGCGAGAAGATCAAAGCCTTAAGCCAAGTATGAGTGACCATAGGTTGAGACGACTCGGTAAAGGTAAGTGCATCCCACAACTGAATTGTAGTCGTAGATCCGCTCGCTAGGGTACTGCCATCCGGTGAGAACGCCAATGCGTTAAGCCTCTCGATATGTCCTGTTGTTGTAAAGGAAAGCAATTCGGCACCGGTGTTAGCATCCCAGACCCGAAAATTACCCGCCTGATTTACCCCCGCAATCGTCTTAGCATCCGGTGAAAATGCCAATTTATGAATTGTGCTGTTCACCTTTCCACCAAGTCTTGCGCGCAGCTTTTTAGTTTCCACATCCCATAACTCTATTTCACCAGACTTTGTCTGACCGATAAGGGTTTTGCTATCCTTAGAAAACATAAGAATACGACTGAACCCTAATTTTTCAGTCATGTTCATAATAGAATGACCAGTGTTAACATCCCACAAACGTACTGGCGCATTAGAAACACCAGCGGCAAGGAGAACTCCATCTGGCGAAAACATCAATTGGCGAACATAATCTTCATCACCTTGAAGTGTTTTCAGATGCTGGCCAGTTGTAGCATCCTCTAACCGAATTTTGCCATTATGGTATCCGACTGCATAAATGCCGTTATGGTTAGTTTTATTCAGGTATAAACGCGCGGTAGAGACATTATTTCCAACCACGGCTCTTAACAATCCGCCAAGACCGCGTGAAGCATCTGGGGTGAAATCCTGTTTTTTCTTTCCGGCCGTAACATCCCATAACTCGGCTGAACCATCAAAATTTTGACAGAGAAGCGTTTTACCATCTTCAAGGATTCTAAGTGCCTTTATTCTCGACCCTTGTCTTTTGATGGATTTCAAAAGTTTGCCAGTGGTTATATCCCACAGCAGAATGTTACCGAACATTCCACTCATTAATGTTTTACCGTCCAGTGAGAATACCACAGGACCAACGCTTGATATATGATCAGTAAACAAGGCGCGTTCAGCACCGGTACGCGCATCATAAAGCCAAACGCCGGTGGCACTTCCGACTGCGATTTGCGTGCCGTCGGGTGAAAAACAGATCCCCTCGATTTTTCCTTTGCTGAGACGTGCTTTCGCGCCTTCTGGTAAATTCAATTGCGTATAATAGTCTTGCGCAATGCTGTCGCAGAGAAACAACATTTTCACCAAAAAAATAGAGATGATTAACATGTTCCTTATTTTCATGGTTTTACTCCTGCTGGCAACGGCGGTAAACGGTGTTCCACGCGTCGTGTGTTATATTCAAGCCGATACCGTCGATGTGCTGCGTCGTCTGGATAGTGTTCGGTATCTGGATACGGATAAGCAGACATCCCGTGAAACGGTAGTGGTTCAACCGTCTGTGATGTGAGCGTATTGATATCGCCGTCTTTGTCCCAACCATCGCTATAGAGGATAAAATCCCGCACCCATCCGGGCTTTAATGCTGGCAGCCTCGATGCATCAAATTCTACTGTAATTTCATCCCCCGCATTGAGAATAACGTACATATCGTCTACTTCTTGTAATAAAGGATTGACATCGCCATAACGCGTGTAATAGCCTGCGAGGTCGCGCCATTGCGCATCTGTTGTCACTTTTTCGTAATCAAACAGGTGCGGCGCATGCGGGTTCGGACGATACATCTCAGAAAAGCCGCGATAGTGCAAATCCGCACTATCTGGATTCAATGTCGTCATCTCTATCGGTACATCTTGTGTGCCAACAGTGAAAAACGCTGCGTCCCAATAAATCTGCATATCGGTCTGAATCCGAACGCTCCGGTCATCCGACAGAAATTTGCCCGTCAGATCAACCATAATTGTCTTGTTTTTACCTGCTGGCAACCCAATCATATCAATAACCGTTTTCCATTTTCCAGCCGCATCCTTCACAGCAACCGATGGAAAACTTGGGTTGATTTCGGGGTTTTGGAACAGTGCAACGTTAATACTGGTATCCGTTGGAAAAATCCATCCACTCAGAAATAGCGTCACAGGTGCGTCATTCGGAACATCGCCAAGGTCAAGAACTATCGCATGCGGTTCGACAACGCCTTGGTAAGGACCGGGTGCATGTTCAGCGGCGTAGCGGTAATCAAACGTTTTCAAAGCATCCGACACATCTTCGCCGCGATGATTGACCGCAGATTTCGGATGCAGTTTCTCGGCAACACCATAGACCTTGAATTCTGCAAAGGGTGGTGGTGTGTATTGCTCGTTTACGAAGATGTCGGTGTCTGCTGGGTGATCAACAGCTATCAGTTTCACTTCGTCAAAATAAGCGGTTTCCCACAATTCTTCTGTAATCTGGATCGAATACTTACCAGATTTCGGTTGTATCTGTGTCCTCGGTATTTTTATGAAATCCTTTGTTTCATCAGGCGCGACGAACCCCATTGAGGTGACGAGTCCCAAAGGTGCACGCCAAAGCAGATCGGTGACGAATTGGTATTGCTCACCATCATAGACGTATAGGAACGGGCAGGAGCCTTTCAGTATCTGCTTCTCCAGAATCCGTTGTTTCGCCTGCGGTTCAACGAAGTTCTGCGGCACACCGTTCGTCCAGACAACACGCACGACATCTGCAGCGTCGAATGCCCCCAACCCGAAATGGGAGACCGGCTCGGATACGTATTGTAACTGATACAGATCACCAACTTTCACCTCTAATTTCGAGCCGATACCGTCTCTATTGACCTTGTTGTTCCCAGTAGTGATACCTTCTAACCGTACCTGTATCCAGTTGTTTTTATTTCCGCCGTTGTTTTGCAAGGCGCGGAGGTGTCCTTCACGGTTAATAAAAAAGAGGTCGAGATCACCGTCATTGTCGTAATCTCCCACTGCCCCAGCGGTTGCGTTGTGGAGGACCGCACCCTCTGTGGGTGTGACGGTTGCTATTAGCGGATACGGTTCCATAAATTGTCCAGTCCCATCGTTCCGAAATAGGAACATCCCATCCTTACCACTCACCCAGAGATCAACAAATCCGTCGTTATCGTAATCTATATTCTTTAATAGCGTAGGAGACAAATCACGGACCCCTGCCTCTAAACGTGGATCGCTCATAAAACTTCCATCGCCTCTATTGAGATAGAGATAGATCTGATCTGCTGTTGCTAAGAAAATATCAATATCACCGTCATTGTCATAATCGCCAACGGCACCTGCGGTATAGTGTACGTCTTGCGAGATCCCTGTCTCATCAGCAATCGCGCGGAGTCTGCCTTGGCGGAGGTTATCGTAAAGCGTGCATCCCATTTCGCGGTGTGTAACAAAGAGGTCTATGTCTCCATCGTCATCAAAATCAGCAGAAAATGCTTCGGCAGGAGCGGATTGTGGCACAGCTGTTTTCACAAAGGTCTGTTCACTAACATCGGTAAACGGTTCAACATTTTCATTCTGATCCATGCTATTATTCCGATACATCGAAATGTCGGTGCGCCCTGAAAAAATATCCAGATCGCCATCGTGGTCAAAATCGACCGGGTGGAGTATACCAACTCCTGTTGCTGCCTGCTCATATTCAACAATAGAAGATAGTGCCCAATCTCCCTCAGATGTATGAAAATCGGTTACCCCATTAAGGGTTTGAAATAAAAAATTTTGTGTCCCATCTTTATTCAGATCCGCAAAAGCTGCAACGTGTGGATTTAAAATGATCTGCTCTTCTACGACTTGAAACTGTCGCGTAGATGCAGGTTGTTCCCCGGTATTCCAATAGATCGTGCCTGTTGGTGTTATATACATGTCAAGGTTTCCGTCGCCATCATAGTCAATGAGTGAGACTTCCATAGTATCGGTTGCTGGGATTCCTACCTGGATAAGTCCAAGTTGTTCGGTAACGTCCACAAATTCTACTTCAATCGGTGGACTCTCTTTAGCAACGATTCGTCCTCTAAACCCCACGCTGAACGTCTCTATCGGATGACCAAGGATGTCGGTCACTAATTCGCCAATACCTTGCTGATAGCGCGGGCTCGCTCGGTGCAAGTTCTCAAAAATCCGAATATTGCGTATTGCAAGTTTTAGGTCACCTTTCTCTATCGCGTCTATCCCTTGTATGAGGTAGGCAAGTTTTTCGGCATCAGTATCGCCTAAAAGGATGCGTAATTCCTGACAGAGATTTCCGGCGGCATCAAGCTGCTCTTGTCCTAATAATCCGAGGGTCAACTTCATCAGCACAACGATATTTACAGGCGAGCGTGCATGAAGTTCCTGAAGATGCCGAACCGCCGCTTGCTGTGCTTCTGGGTTGTTTCGTTGTCCAAGGTAGTGCCGAACCAATTTGTAGCGAAACTCCAATTCATCGGGATCCAAGCGCACGGCTTCCTGCATCGCCGCCACCGCCAAATCAGTTTTCCCCTGCAATTGATAAACCTCGGATAAGATGAAGTGTAACTGGCTATCCATCGGTGCGACTGCAATGCCACGCTTTACCGCTTCTTCGGCAGCAACTGCCTGCTGTAAACGCAGATGCGCGACAGCGAGATTGCCATAGCCGATGGCTTCGTCAGGCAGCAGTTCGATAAGTGCGCTAAACGCTTCGACTGCCTTTGAGGGTTGCGATTCCTCGAGATATGCCAACCCTAAATTCTGATGTCGGATCGCGGTTTCAATGATATGGGGACTGTTCGTTTCTTGTGCATCTGTTGTTAGGGCAGAAAAGCCGCATACCAATAGCAGCACACATATCAAACATTTTCCTATATTAGCAGACCTGAATCTCAATATCATACACTTTCCTCTTTCTGAATATCTCTTGCGGTTTCCACGATTGCCTGTCGTATGCTTTTGAGTCGAAGTGCCAGTGAATCCTCAAGCTGCTTAAGGTGAAGCAGCCACGACTCTTTAGAATCGCCTTCTTCCGAACCGAACCCCTCTGTCATAGAGAGACGGATGTATTTCAACCGTTCTGTCTGTAGGATCTTCATCTGCTCGTCATAATCTTCAACGCCGGATTCTAAGAGCGTAATCAGTTCGCGAATCTTTTCCAATGTGTGTCTCCTTTTGAGTTGTGTTTTGGTCCTTGGTATATCAAGGCGAGATACAAAAATAGTTTATCTCATTTTATCTTTGGAATCAAACAAAAATTGGATGGGAATCGCAAAGCGTAGATTGATATTTGTGACTTATAGCCGCTCTACAATTCACAGGGTTATTTAGGTTTCTATTTTACCCAGAGTTGGAGTCAGCCAGAACCGGTAGGTGCGGTTTCTAACCGCACCGGATCTGTAACAGAAAGCATAAAACCCGCGAATTTCTTAAAACTATATAGCCCTGTGTGTTTTGGCAATTGGTATTGAGGTGAGATATAAAAATAGTTTATCTCATTTTATGTTTCTAATCAAACAAAAATTCAACTAAGGGGATGTGAAATATTTGTTGATTGTCTGAATCACGGATTATCGCGGATGATACAGATTTCGCGAATTTTAAGAGGTTTTAAGCAGAGTCATTCAATTGTTCCATAATTTCGATTTGTTGCGTAAAGCACTCCCCTGTAGGAGCGAGCTTTGCTCGCGATCCGTCCGCGAAAACGTCTGAAAAAACCGAAAACTGAATAGCTCTGGGTTTTAAGAGATTTTTATTTACCGATAACCGAATAATTCTGGCTAATCTTTCTATCTTTGTTGCAACGATCCGATGCTTGTGCTAAAATGTATGAACCACAACCCCAACATTTAGTAGAGGAGAGAATTCAATGCCGAAAAAACCTATTGATCATTACGGACACCCCGATAAACTACCCAACAACCCGACCCAAGAATTAAGCGGATTCGCCGAAGAAGAGGAACATGCACCCACCCACTACCTGCGCGACGTAGCTCTCGATCCGCAACTCGTCTGGAAAGGCAAAGACCAACAGAACGATAGTGATCTGGAAGTGCCAGCTGTACCGATCTATACGCAAGAACATATCCAACCCCAAGCGATTATTGAAACGCTCCGCGCCCAAAAACAGCGAGAATCAGATCAAATCGAACTGCTCTTTGAAGAATTTAACGATCTTGATTTCAACCAGAAAATTGAATTCTACGAACACGAGCAGAATTGGCACAATCGCTTTATCTTAGGAGACTCCCTCGCTGTGATGAACTCGCTCGCTGAGAAAGAACAACTCAAAAACAGCGTGCAGATGATCTATTTCGATCCGCCTTACGGGATTAAGTTCAATAGCAATTGGCAGGTCAGCACCCGCAAGCGCGATGTCAGCGATACCAAAGCAGAAGACGTTACGCCGCAACCGGAACAGGTAAAAGCATTTCGGGATACGTGGGAACTCGGCATTCATTCTTATCTTGCTTATCTCCGTGACCGCCTTACCGTTGCGTATGAACTACTTGCGGATACTGGCAGCATCTTCGTTCAGATTAGTGATGAGAACGTCCATCGTGTTCGGTGTGTGTTAGATGAAGTGTTTGGAGATACTAATTTCGTTTCCACAATCACATGGACCCGTGGTGGGATGACTTCTTCTACAGGATTGGCAGCAGTGTCTGATTATCTTTTGTGGTATGCAAAAGATAAAGAACAGGTGAAATATAATCAACTCTATGTGGAATGGGATGAGCGTGCTCCAGATCCGCTCCTTAAGTCATATATCCAAGTTGAATTGCCAGATGGCATTCGGCGCGGTATGACAAAGGAAGAAGCCGAAAATCCCGCGTTATTACCGATGAAAAGTCTTAGGTTTAGAGCAATCTTAGCAACTTCACAGACTCCTAGTGATGCAACATATCCATATAAATTTGAAGGACGGGATTTTATTCCTTCTTCTGGGCGAGGTTGGGTTGCAAGTCGAGAAGGCTTGGATCGATTAGCCAAACAAGAAAGACTTGTTGGCGGAAAGACATCGTTGAACTATATCCGTTACGCAAATGATTTTCCTGGGCGTGTTCTTACTAATATCTGGACAGATACCGGACGTGGAGGCTCTGGGAAAACGTACGTTGTGGAAACGAATCCTAAGGTAATTCAACGGTGTATACTTATGGCGACGGATCCTGGGGATATGGTACTTGACCCTACATGTGGTAGTGGAACTACCGCTTATGTCGCTGAGGAGTGGGGGAGGCGTTGGATAACTATAGATACGTCTCGTGTTGCGCTCGCTTTGGCACGTACTCGTCTCATGTCTGCGAAATATCCATACTATCGTGTTGAAAATACAGATGACATCAAGAAAGGTTTCATCTACAAAACGGCATCGGATATTAGTCTCTCAGACATGGCGAATAACACGGAAGTAGATGAAATCTATGCAAAGTGTGCTAAAAAACTTGACCCACTTCGGATCGAAATGAACCGTCTCATGGGGCAGAATTGGGAAGAGTGGGAGGTCCCAACAAAAACTGATAGTGAATGGGATTCTGAATTTCAGAATTTACATCGTCAGTGGCTCAACCTCAAGCGCGAGCGACAACGTGAGATGGATGCTTCTACTGCGCGGCGTGCTAAAAAGGAAATGCTCTACGATAAACCTCATGAAGACAAAAAACGAGTCCGTGTTACAGGTCCGTTCACTGTAGAAAGTTTATCGCCGCATTTTGTTCTTGATCCTATTGATGCAGAGGATGCTGCTCCAACGCCTGCTTCCAGGGATATTTCACAAGATTATCATCAACATATCCTTGAACATCTTAAGACGGGCGGCGTGCAAAATCGCCTTCAGGAGCAGCGCATAACCTTTGATTGGTTGGAGGAACTATCCGGCGAGTGGTTACATGTAGAAGGTGCGTATACCGATGCGGATAACAATATACAGAGCGTCGCTATTAGTATCGCGTCGCAATCTATTACTGTCGGTAGTCAGTGGATAAATGAGGCTGCGAAAGAAGCGGCACGCCGGACTCCCAAATTTGATCTACTCATTATTGCCGGTTTCGCGTTTGAAGGCTATACCGCTGGTGAGGATACACGTATGGGACGCCTTACGATCCTACCGGTTAAGATGAGTCCTGAGTTAATGGTGCGCGAACTTAAAAACACAGGTCAAGGTAATCTGTTCATGGTGTTCGGGGAACCAGATGTTGAGATTGTGAATCATAAAGATGGAACGTACGCTGTGAAACTTTTGGGTGTAGATGTGTACGATCCGAAGCAGGGGTTAACCCGCTCCGACACTCCAGAAGACATCGCGTGCTGGTTCATTGACACTGCGTACAACGGTGAAGCGTTTTTCGTGCGCCATGCCTATTTCACGGGTGAAGATGAGCCGTATAAGCAGCTCCAACGCGCACTCAATTCAGAAATTGACGAAGAGGCGTGGGAGGCACTTTATCGGACAGAGAGCCTTCCGTTCGCAAAACCTGAAACCGGCAAAATTGCTGTGAAAGTCATTAACCACTACGGTGATGAGGTGATGAAAGAGTATAAGGTGTAGATGTAGCGTCCAATGTTAGTTGCCCCTGTCTTTTGTAGCATAACCTGTTAGGTTGTGCAGTGGCTGAATCGCAGATGACACGGATGACGCAGATTTCGCGCGTTTTATAGTAGATTTTGGAATTATTTATACACCCGAGAATTTCAATGACCCTTGGACACCCTTGACTCGCGAAATTTCATAGCAAATTTCATAGCAGCCTTCATAGCAGCCTTTGATGAAAATTGCCTAAAACCTAATCGTGGTAAAGGTTTATAGCCTTTCGAGAAACATATTGAATTCACAGTTTTGCTATGAAAACTGTGAAACGCGTCAAATTCGCGTCAATCTGCAATTCAGACAGTTTGTAGCATAAACTTTTAGTTTGTGCAATGTCTGAATCGCAGATTTTAAGAGCGTTATTTATAAATCCATGCCTTTCTGTTATAGTTTAGAGACATTCAATTCTCTGAAAAAAAACATGATATCCTGAATCTGTTTTTGATAGCTAATATCTTAAAATCCGCGTTCTCTGTGTTCTCCGCGCTCTCCGCGATTCAGACAATTCGGCAATTGAATGGCCATGGCTGCAGTTTGAATTCCCTTGAATTTTCTCGTGAAACTGCGTATAATAGGGGGTAACATGGAGGGAAAGAAATGATTACCCATATCAGGATGAAAAACTTCAAATCGTGGAAAGATAGTGGTGAGGTGGAACTTGCACCCTTGACAGGCTTTTTCGGGACTAATAGTTCAGGGAAAAGTAGTTTATTGCAGATGTTGTTGCTGCTTAAACAAAATGTAGGACATTTAAAATCAAGAGAAATTAGAGAAATTATTTTCTTTGGTGATACAAATTCATTGGTGAACCTAGGTGGTTTTCATGAAGTGATCCATGGACATGAACAAGAGGAACAACTTAAGTTGGAATTCGGTTGTAAACTCAAAGAACCTTTTAAAATGCCGATTTACGGTATGAAAGCCAATGGTCAGTTCGGAGATGTTCTGGTTCTCATCGACAATTTTACTTTTAACACGGTTATCCATGAAGTAGGAATAGATCTCCTCATTGATAGGTTTCGTTACAACTTTGAAGCTTGCGATATCTCAGAGGTGGAATGGGTGAGAGGGTTTTTGCAGCACACAGATTTGCTTGAACGTCAACATTCACAACAAATAAGCGGAGGGAATTGTTATGGTGGACCATATCAGGGACAACCACACCATCTGTTAAGATCCCTCTCGGGCGCGTTTGAAAACCTATTTTCTGATATTTATTATCTCGGTCCAACACGGGTGGATCCACAACGACGCTATAGTTGGAATGGCAGTCACCCTAAACATATCAGACAGTGGGGTAACCAAACCATTGTCGCGCTTCTCTCTGCCCGCGTGCGTAAACTAAAAACTCTACACAAAGCGGAAGAATTACCTATTGAAGAAAGAGTTTCGTATTGGCTTCAAGAGATGGAGCTCGCTCATTCTTTTTCTCTTGATTGGGTAAGTCAAAGTTCAACAGAATATGAGGTTCGTATCCAAAAAAGTCCTGAGAGTGCTCCAGTTACCCTTGTGGACGTGGGCTACGGATTGGCACAATTTTTACCAGTCCTTGTGCTCTGCTATTATGCCCCAGAGGAATCCACATTGATTTTAGAACAACCCGGAATCCATCTCCATCCGAAGGTACAATCCCAACTTGCGGACCTAATAATAGAGGTTATCACGGAACGCAACCTCCAGATTCTCATAGAGAGCCACAGCGAACACCTACTAAATCGGTTGCAGCGTAGAATTGCTGAGGAGAAGATTAGCGTTGATAAAACTGCTCTCTATTTTTGCCGTAACGATGAAGGTGTTTCCGCAATTGAAAGGCTAAAGATGGATGAATTCGGCAATATCACAAACTGGCCAGAAAACTTTTTTGGTGACGAGATGGGAGATCTGTTTGCGATGACCAAAGCACAAAGAGAACGTCAAAAGAAAGCAGAGGGGTAATGGACGCAGTTATCGTAGATACGAACGTTATTGTCATTGCAAATGATACGGATGATAAACGGGCAGATTGTAGAGACCGCTGTCAAGATCGACTTCAACAAATTATTGACCAACATGAAAAGGTGGTTATTGACGACGGATGGCGAATTTTGGGAGAGTACGATGATAACACGCGTCCAAATACCCGAAAAGGAGTGGGTGATATCTTCGTGAAAAGGTTACTACAAAATCTTGGAAACCCAGAGATATGCACAATGGTTCCAATCACACCATTGGCTGGAAATGGAACTGATTTTGAAGAATTTCCTACAGACATCGCTTTAATCAATTTTGACCCTGATGACAGAAAATTCATTGCCGTTGCCCTCGCACACAAACGTGATAATGGACGAGTCCCAACTATCTTATTGGCAATAGATAGGGGATGGCTTCAATTTATGGTAGCACTTGCAAACCATGGAGTCAGTGTTGACATCATCTGTGAAGCAGATATGCAGCGTCCACGCCAGCGAAGGAAAGGAAAATGATTACGCATGTACGGGTAAAAAAACTTCAAGTCTTGAAAAGATATCTGGGATTATCAGAGGTTCTGAGAGAATACTCCTTGATGGTAGGAAACGGATAATTCAAAAGTACTGGGATAACTTAAATGAAAAAAAATAATAGTGATTTAACCGAGTATCCAAGGATGTGTCTCGGTCAATACCCAATACGGGACCTCCAATTTTCTCCAGCTAGCGATCAGATAGCAGTCGTCCGAAGAAACAGTGTTTTGATTTACGATGCAGAAACAGGGGCAGAAATTTCTCTAATCACAAGGCACACAGCATCTATTACTGCTATCTTTTTCAATCCTGATGGTAAAACGCTCATGAGTGCGTGTGAAAAAGGAACAATCTGCATATCAGAAACATCTACAGGTAAATGCACGGGCACTATACACGATTATGAAGGTGAGTTTGTTGCTTTCAGTCCAGATGGAAATTCATTTGCTGCTAAATCCTGGGGGCTTGCGGATTGGGAAGTTGATAAGATTCACGTGTTCGATATCGCTACATCTACACTGGTGCAAACCATTCGTGCAGATGGTAGAAGTGGCTTTTTAGGTGTTGTTTTCAGTCCGGATGGCAAGACACTAGCGATAAGTGAATATGAAAGGAACATTCTTGACGGTCCCTGTCCGATTAGTATATGGGATATTAGCACTGGTACCCGCCTAAAAACGCTTACAGTGGTAGGCGGTGGTGCCTATTCTATAGTGTTCAGTCCGGATGGTCGTAAACTTGCAGACAGTGGTGGGCTTTGGGATCACAGGATTGCGTTATGGGATGTTGGGACCGGTACACAATGCTGTGTCTTTGGACCGCAGAATAATGTTGGTTACGCAGATGTACTTGCTTTTAGCCTTGACGGTAGTATGCTTGTGAGTGGTCATAGCGATGGACGGGTGCTGCTATTGAATGTCAACACAGGCGAACAGCTGAACACTTTTATAGGACATACAGCGAAAGTTAGCAGCCTCTGTTTTTCTCCAGATGGATCCTCACTTGCAACGGGGTGTGAAGATGGAACAGTAATGCTATGGGATATTCTCAATTAACCATGAAAAAAGAAAGTATCTAAAAATGTCAAGAGTTAACATAGAAAATCCAGTTATCAATAGTCCGTTTGAAGAACCGAAACGGCACTTCAAATTCAACGCCCGCGGTATCACTGAAGAAATCACTAATGGTAGACGCAGAAGTGAATACTTCATGCCTTTCCCGAAACCGAAAAAGCAGTCAGGAGAATCACAACTACAATTTGAACTTCCCGATCGCGATCTCCGAGAGGCGAATACATTTATCAACAATGTTCGGACACGGGTAGCAGCATGGCGGAATAGCAGTTATCCGGGTGTAACGCCAACGACGCGACGGCTCCTTGAACATTGGAACAATCCAGAGAACGAACCGCGTCTCTATTTCTGTCAACGTGAAGCTGTAGAGACTGCTATCTATCTCAATGAATATGAGAACAAGCAGCGAAACGATTCGTTTCATAGTCAACTTGTGAAAGCAAACGAGGAAGCAAATCCCGATCTCTTCCGTATCGCTTTCAAGATGGCGACGGGGAGCGGGAAGACGGTTGTTATGGCGATGCTGATTGTGTATCATACGTTGAACAAAATCGCGAATCCGAAGAGTCCCCGTTTCACCGATGCGTTTCTGATTGTGACCCCAGGTGTGACAATTCGGGACCGGCTTCAGGTACTTTATCCAGAGAAACCGGAGAATGATTATAAGAAGATGAATCTGGTGCCGCGCGCAGACTATGATACGCTCTGTCAAGCAAAAATCGTTATTACCAATTATCACGCCTTCCAACGCCGCACAAAAGAGGAATTGAGCAAAATAGGTAAACAAGTACTCGGCGCAGGTGCTGAAAATTTTAGGGAAACACCGGAAGAGATGGTAACTCGCGTTTGCCGAGGACTTGGTCGGAAGAAAAATATCATTGTTCTAAACGATGAAGCGCATCACTGTTACCGGCCAAAAAGGAATGGAAGATCAGCGTCAGAAAAAGACGAAGCGCGCTTGTGGATAAACGGGATCGAAGCTGTTAAAGCAAAAATCGGGGTAAAACAGGTCTACGATTTATCTGCGACACCGTTTTTTCTGAGTGGTCAAGGATATTCAACCACCACACCGAGCGGAAAAAAACTCAACGAAGGCGTGTTGTTTCCTTGGGTCGTTTCCGATTTTGCATTAATTGATTCGATTGAATGTGGTATTGCGAAGGTGCCTCGCGTGCCTGTGGCTGACGATACGATGCAAAAAGACCCTATCTATCGTCGTCTCTGGGATGTAGTGGGTCCTAAACTTCGCGGAATCACTTCGGGTGGCGAACCTCAGCTGCCCCAAGAATTGGAAACCGCACTGCAAAGTCTTTACAGCAATTATGAAAAGTCTTATGATCTATGGCAGAAGAATCCACATGGATTGACACCTCCCGTGATGATTGTCGTTTGCAGTAATACGAAGGATTCTAAGCTTGTTTACGACTGGATTGCAGGTTGGGAGAAAAAGGACACTGATGGAGAGAATGTTGTTGTCAAAGGTAACCTCCCGATATTCAACAATGAGGACAACGGGGTATGGAGTGAACACTTGAATACACTCCTGATTGATAGTAATCAGCTGGAATCCGGTGAAGCACTGAAAGGCGCGTTTAAAAAAGCTGCTCACATACAGATTGAACAGTTCAAACGCGAGATGAATACGGATAAAGTTACGGACGCGGATCTGTTACGGGAAGCGATGAATACGGTTGGCAAGAAAGGCAAACTCGGTGAGCAGATAAAATGTGTCGTTTCGGTATCAATGTTGAGTGAGGGGTGGGATGCAAAGCGGGTGACACATATCCTTGGGGTGAGAGCATTTAGTACGCAGCTGCTGTGTGAGCAAGTTGTCGGCAGAGGTTTGCGTCGCTCCAGTCACGATGTCGAAAAGACAACTGTTGATGTTAATGGAGAAAGTATTGAATTAGAAACATTTCCACCGGAATATGCTGAAGTCTATGGTGTTCCTTTCTCATTTATCCCCGCAACAGGCAGTGGAAGAACAATTCCACCGCTACCTGTTACGGAAGTAAAAGCCTTGCCCGAACGGAAGGCAGCATGCGAAATTACATTCCCAATAGTTGCTGGATATCGTCGGCAGTTATCTCCTAATAGACTTGATGCAATTTTTACTGAAGATTCCCGTTATGTACTTTCCACTGCCGAGATCCCCTCTCATATAGAAATTGAGGCGATAACGGGAGGCACTGAAAAAGTAGATATGCCATTTAAGAGGAAGTTTCGTGAGCAAGAAACAGCGTACTATCTTGCAAGAACAGTAATAAACAATTATCTTCTGGACAATGACGAGGAGGCAAAGTGGTGGTTGTTTCCACAAGTGCTTCGTATTACGCGTCAATGGATGAAAGATTGTGTCACCTACAAAGACAATATGTATCCACAGTGTTTTCAGATTGGGGAGATTGGGAGAAAAGCAGCGTTTCGGATTTATCAAGGAATACTCAGAGCAGAGCAACACAATGAAAACGGTAATCCTACAGAAGATAATGCCCCGAAGGTATTTCTCCCTTTTTTCCGAGATAAAGAACGTACTGGGTCAACCGAAGATGTGGAGTTTGAGACGACGCAGCCGACATGGGAAACGCGCCCAGATAAATGCCATATTTCTCACGTTGTTGCGGACACGGAATCGTGGGAACAAAAGACAGCACAAGCACTTGAGCAGATGGACGAAGTCATTGCCTACGTCAAGAACCACAATTTAGATTTCACAATCCCCTATATCAACCACAACGGAACAAATCGGCAGTATGTTCCCGATTTCATTGCCCGCATCCAAAAACCCAGAGGCAGCTCTGGCGATAATATCGTGAACCTAATTCTCGAAACTTCCGGTATGGGTCGCGAAGATAAAGTTCAGAAGGTAAATACTGCCAAGAATATGTGGGTGCCAGCTGTGAACAACTATGGCGAGTTTGGCGAATGGACGTTCCTTGAAATTACCGACCCATGGAATATGCAGAACACTATCCGCGAGTTCATGAGCGAATATGCGTCGTAATTATCATCTCTTAATCCTCCTCTTTCCAGTTGTTTTTTGGCTTATCTGTTTCTTTCTGCTGCCACTGGTGTCGGTGTTTATCTATAGTTTTATAGAGCGCGGGACGTACGGTGGCGTGCGGTGGATTTTCACGTTAGAAAACTATGAACGCCTGTTCGATGGACTCTATCTCGGTATCCTGTGGCGATCGGTGTCAACGGCGTTAGTCTGTACCGCAGCCTGCCTCTTCCTCGGTTATCCATTCGCTTACTATCTCGCACGCTATAAACCGAAACACCGAAACATCTTATTACTGCTCGTCGTTGTTCCGTTCTGGACGAATTTCCTCATCCGAACCTACGCGTGGATACTAATTTTACGGACAGAAGGAATTTTGAACAACCTCTTGGGCGTTGTGTTCCCGAACTGGGGACCGTTAGAACTCCTAAATACACCGCTCGCAGTGCAGATCGGACTTGTGTATGGCTACCTACCGTTTATGATACTCCCATTGTATGCAGCACTGGAACAATTGGATATGTCCTTGTTGGAGGCAGCACAGGACTTAGGCGCGTCGCCACGGCGTGCTTTCTGGCACGTAACGGTGCCACTGAGCCTGCCCGGTATCCTCGCTGGATCAATGTTGGTTTTTATTCCAACAGTGGGTGCGTTTCTAACGCCGGATCTGCTCGGTGGCGGAAAAGTGAGTTATATCGGTAACGTGATTGAACGGCAATTTAAAACAGCGCGAGATTGGCCCTTCGGTTCAGCGCTCTCGTTTATGTTGATGGGGATAGTGCTCGTTGGTACGGTGCTGTACTTCCGCGCTTTACAACAGAGTGAGTCTGAAGCGACTTGACCTCACCCGTTAGGGCAATATAAAAAATGAAGCGAGTTCTTGAAGCCAACATAGGGTTGGTTTATCTCTTTTTATACGTTCCGATCTTAGCCGTTGTGGTGTTTTCATTCAACAGCGGGGAACAGATCTCCGTTTGGAAAGGCTTCACCTTCAGTTGGTACGCGAAACTCTTTGAGGACGCTGCATTATGGCGTGCATGCCGTAATAGCCTGATAGTCGCGGGTGTCGCGACAGTTATTGCAACCAGTATCGGGACGACCACTGCACTTGCTATGGAACGATACCGGTTCCGGTTCCGCACGGCACTCATGCGGTGCCTGTATCTGCCGATTATCATTCCAGACATCGTATTAGCGATTGCGTTATTAATCTTCTATGTCCAAACTGCCATTCCGGTCGGTTTAATCTCCGTAATTATAGCACATTGTGTCTTCAATATCGCGTATGTCACTATAGTCGTGCGGGCACGGTTACAAGGCTATGACAATACTTTGGAGGAGGCAGCCCGCGATCTTGGTGCCAACGAATGGCAGACTTTTTGGCGGATAACGTTTCCGCTCATTGCCCCCGGTATTATCGGAGGTGCACTGCTCGCTTTTACGCTCTCCATAGACGATTTTGTTATTACCTTCTTTACAGCAGGCGTTGGTTATACGACGTTGTCCGTCCATATCTATTCGCTATTGAAATTCGGGATCACACCGAAGATTAACGCCATCTCAACAATGTTGCTGGCAAACTCAATCGTATTTATCCTGTTATTTCTACGGTTTCAAGGTAGAACTACCACCTCCCAAAAGCAGGAGATATGAGAGGCAATCTGCGAAAGAGATAGCAAATTTACAGGGTGTGTGGTATAATTCTTCTATTGACGTAGCAAGGTAAAGATAACATGAATTATGACCGCACGTATGCAGAAATCGATCTCGGAGCAATCCGACGAAACGCTGAGGCAATAAAAGCCTATGCCGGAAAACGTCTAATCGCTGTTGTGAAAGCAGATGCTTATGGACACAGTGTAGTGCCTGTTACAGAAGCGTTGCGTTCCGTTGCTGATATGTTCGCTGTCGCGACAATTGAGGAGGGGGTATCACTTCGTCAGGCAGGTATTCATGAACCGATTCTTGTCCTCTTTAGTGCTTTCCCAGAACAAGCAGCACACATCGTTGAATATAGGTTGACCCCGACGATTGGGGATTGGGAATTCGCGAACAAACTAAACAAGATCGCCGCCAGCACTGTCGCTGTTCATATCAATATCAATACTGGAATGAATCGGAGTGGTGTTCGCTGGACGGAAGCAGCACAGTTTTTGACCCGACTTAAAACGTTGGATCGACTTGAAGTATCGGGATTCTTTACGCATCTTGCGACCGCAGACGAAGTGGATAAGCGTTATGTTTTTGTTCAACTTGAGCGATTTTCGTCCGTACTTGAAAAGATCTCTAACGGTAGTGAGCTAATCCACGCAGCCAACAGCGCAGCTGTGCTCGCAGTGCCAGGAGCTCATTTCGACGCTGTTCGTTCGGGCTTGAGTCTCTATGGGGTTTACCCCGCATCCGAAAAACCTATTGAGTTGGAACCAGCACTTACGTGGAAGACACGGATCGGATGGGTCGGTTCTATTTCGGAAGCAGAAGGCGTGAGTTACGGGTTAACATATAAGGCATCGCGTCAGACCCGTATAGCAATGCTACAAGTAGGCTATGGCGACGGCTATCCACGTGCACTTTCTGGGGTCGGTGAGGTGTTAATTGATGGAACGCGCCGCCCGATTATCGGAAGGATTTGCATGGACGTAAGTGTGATAGAACTTCAACCGAAAGATAATGTGTCCATCGGTGATGAGGTAGTGCTAATCGGCAAGCAAGGAGACGCGGCAATCACAGTTGATGAACTGGCACATCACACCGGCACAATATCGTATGAAATCCTGACGCAGATTGGAACACGCGTAAAACGTATTTTTAACTATTAAACTTCTGTCATTCAGATTAAAGTCCCCTGATAAGGGGGATTTAGGCGGTTCTTTCAGACAAAAAACCGAAAATTATGGTAAATCCAACAGATAAGTAGACATTCCTTTTTGCGTAAACAAGTTTCGGAGTCCACTCTTTTGTACCACAAACTGTTAGTTTGTGACGTGTGTGAGGTTTCCGCACATCGATCCATATATTCACTTAATTATGGATTTCACCATAAACAACCCTTGGTCTTGACAACGGAAAAAACGAAAATAAAGTACTATAATTAAAAAATGCTAATAGAACTCAAAAATGTATCACTCTTTTTTGGCACGACGGTTGCCTTAGATAACCTCTCGTTGGAGGTACAAGGCGGGGCAGTCGGTTTGCTGGGACCTAACGGTGCTGGGAAAAGCACTTTACTAAAGACACTCCTCGGCTTCATCCAACCGAACCAAGGCTCCGCTGCGGTGTTTGGGCTGAATGTCCAGAGGGATCCGTTGGAGATCCGACGACAAGTCGGGTACATGCCAGAAGATGAATGTTTGATACCCGGAATGAACGCCGTCCAACTTGTCGCTTATGCAGGGGAACTCTGTGGGATGCCGAGCCGAGACGCTATGCAACGCGCACACGAGGTACTCTATTACGTCGGATTGGACGAGGAGCGTTATCGAGCAATAGACGGATACTCCGCTGGAATGAAACAGCGAGTGAAACTGGCGCAGGCGTTGATCCACGATCCGAAGCTACTGCTCCTTGATGAACCGACAAACGGCATGGATACAGGCGGTAGGGAGGAGATGCTTGAACTCGTTAAAGACATCGCCGTAGACAAAAGCATCAATGTGATTTTGTCGTCGCACCTGCTTCCTGATGTCGAGTATGCCTGCCATGAGATTATCGCACTCTCGCACGGCAGCGTTGTCATTCAAGGGCGGATTGAGACACTGAAAGAGAATAAAGGGCGAGCCTTCGATTTACGGATTGTGGGTGACAGCGATGCCTACATCACCGCTTTAGAGCGCCAGAATTATCGCGTCGAAGTCCGTCCTGATGAACACCTTCGCGTTACGTCCGAAAGCCAAGGAGAAACAGGCACAAAATTCTTTTTTCAACTCGCCTACGACACAGGCGTCCAACTCCGTCAGTTACGTGAAGTGAAACATTCGTTAGAGGATATCTTTGCTGAGGTGATGAGTGTAGATGCGCAATAGCATGCGATACCCATATCTCATCATTTCTCTGGCATTTTGCATATTAATTGCAGCCGTGCCAACGTTGAGTCTTGCGAACGAACGGCTCCGTATTGTGGGAATGGGTGGCACTCGGATCGCAACGTCTGCAGATGACGCGGGTATATTTGGGAACCCCGCATCTACTTTCCATACTACGCATCACAATGTTGCGCTCGGCATTGCCCTTGAGGATCTCTATTGGGCAGAACTACCGAAAGGCGGGACCGAGAAATTTGTTGCCGAGGCGAATCTTGATGCTTCACCCGGACTCTACTATTCTCATGCATTTGGTGGGTGGGGAATGAGTCTCGGCTATGTTTCACATTCAACAAATTTTGTGAATTTCACACTTGAAAAGACTCGCGCGCAATACAATAGAAACTTACGTCAGTTTACTGCCAAAACGGATCTCATCACGGATTACAACCTACGCCAAAATCAGAATTGGGTCATTGGATTGAGTCGAGCGTTTGGAAAATTGGCAGCGGGGACGCGCCTTAAATGGGTAAGGCAGACGGTAAATAGAGGCACAACGATCTCTACCTTAAATTTGGAGGTACGCCACGAGGCTGAAGTCGATATAGGTGTGCCTGAAGCGTTGGTTGCTGCCATCGTTGAAGAAGCACAGGACGGCAACAGAGAGTGGGTTTTGGACCATGCACGGCAGCCCACCCTTGAACGAACAGTTGATCGGTTAGAGTTAGACATTGGACTTCAGCACGAGATACAGTTTGGGCACCAGCACTCGAATCCACCCCTACAGGTTGGTGTACTTATTGAAAATTTCCTACGCGCTGATTTGGTTGAACCCTTCCCGTTCCGACTCGGTGTTGGTATCGCCTACGAACCTTTGGAGTGGGCTACAGTCGCAGCTGATCTCTGGCGGGACATAGGAGATACCGGGGTAAATTTTGCTGTCGGTGGTGAATTACATAAAATGTGGGCAGGAACAGTACCGAAGGCAGCAGCGCTCCGAATCGGGACGGGACGTGTTAATGCGGCTCAGCATTTTTCAATCGGTGCGGGATTCAGACTCGGCACTACATATTTGGAATACAGTGTGGAGTTCAGAGACTTCACCTACGCAGTAAATAAGCACCTATTCGCATTCACCCTACGATTCTAAAGGCAAGGAGAAACTCCTATGGCAGATAATAGCGGTATTATACAAGTTGGCGTTGCAGAAGTCGATATTACCCCAGATTACCCAATACGACTCAGCGGCTATGGCAGCCGTCGTGAGGAATCCGATGGAATCATCCAGCCGATATGGGCGAAGGCACTTGCTATCGGCAGTGATGCGGATGAACCTGTTGTCCTCGTGACGGTCGAAAACTGTGGCTTACCGGATGAGTTGACCGAAGAAGTGTCGCGCCGCATCAGAGAAACAACAGGCGTTTCACGCGCACATTTTGCGGCGTGTTTTACGCATACACATAGCGCACCTTGCTTAACAAACGCCGCACCTTTCCTGTTCAGTTCAGATATCCCGCCTGACCAGCAAGAAACCATAGACCGATACACCCGACAATTTAAGGATTGGATGGAAGAGGTTGCACTTGCGGCGTTGAGAAACCGTGAACCCGCACGATTAACATGGAGTATCGGTGAGCTCGGATTCGCGAAGAATCGACGGACTGAAGGTGGACCGGTGGATCACTCACTGCCCTGCCTACAGGTCAGAGATGTAGATGGGAATTTGCGCGCCGTTTGGGCGAGTTACGCATGCCATTGCACAACCTTGGCGGGTACTGACAATCATATCTGTGGCGATTGGGCAGGATTCGCGCAGGAGGAGATCCAAAACGCACTTCCGGGTGTAAAGGCACTCATCTCTATCGGATGCGGTGCCGATGCAAACCCTGAATCACGGATGATGCCGATGCCGGAAGGCAAAGAGGAGGTCTTTAGCACACGCCTCGCGTATGCGAAGGCGCACGGGGCAGCACTCTCTCAAGAGGTCCAACGCCTGATTAATGGTGATACTAAACCGCTTTCCAGTGTCCCCACGGGCGCGTTTGAACGGGTCAATCTACCGTTTGATACATTGCCGACGCTTGAAGAGTGGGAAGCACGCGTAGCGGAGGGCGGATCCGTTGGCTACCATGCCCAAAAACACCTTGAACGCTTGCAGAAAGGACAATCGATACAAGCCGAGCTTTCCTATCCGGTACAGGCGTGGCGGTTCGGGAATGAACTCGCTATTGTGTTCCTCGCGAGTGAGGTGGTCGTCGATTATTCGCTCCGTCTGAAGCGTGAATTGGATTCGGAACGGTTATGGGTGGGCGCATACTCGAACGCGTTTCCGTGTTATATTCCGTCGGAACGGGTGTTAGCGGAAGGCGGCTATGAAGGTGGCGGCGCTATGCTCTATTTCGGTCCTCCAACCCCGTTTGCACCGGGGGTTGAGCAGTTGGTAATTGACACGGTGCATCGACTGGTGCCGGACGAATTTTCAGCCGAATCAAAGTAAGAGATGTTTATCATAGCAGTGTCAATTTTGGCACTGCTATTTCTATGAATGTGCGCATAGCCGTTCCACTGAACCAACCTCCGCTTCCTACGATAATAGCAAGTCCAAGAAAAATGGACGCATGCCTGAAAGTACGGGGTTCGGTGATTTCTTCGCTGAACCGGCTGGTTACACGCTCGTTTTCCAAATACAGAACTGGGGCGAGAAACATTAATATCCCGCCTAAACCTGCTATCAACCCGTATGTCGTCCTTCCCACGATGTTAACTACCAATACAAGGATGAGACCTGCTCCAGAAAAAAAGATATATTCAATAGAACAGGTAAAACAGGGGCAAAAGTTTTGGTCGTTGAGTTCACTGGTTACACGTTTGTTTTTTCTGAACAAGGCAGGCACGACAATAGCGAACACTACCGCTAAAGCGATCGTCAATCCGAATTGCCACTCCACTAAAGCCTTTTCAGATCGAAACGCGAAAAAACATGTGAAGAACCCGACAATAGTGAGCAAAGCACGTTCCGAAGTCGGGAGACTCCACGGTTTTTGCGGTTCCTTTACGACGCTATCGGCAGCGTTGAACGTCCGCTGTGGGTCAAAATTGATCTGATCTTGAGTTTGATTCGTATCATTATCAAACATGGCAACGGCTTCCGATTAAGAAAGAAGGTGCAATTGAGATACCGCACCTACCATTTTTTTCTAAATCAAACCTGTTTCCGTGAGCGTCTGCCGCAAGGACTCAAGATTCGCGTGAACCATCGGTGCGAGGGGCAACCGCAATTTCCCGTTGAGTTTCCCCATGAGTTGGAGCGCGGTTTTCGCTGGAATCGGGTTCGTCTCAATAAAGAGATCAACTGCCAGTGGCAACGTTTTGTAGTGAAGCTTCTGGGCGAGTTCAAGATTACCTGCGTGGAAAGCGTTGCACATCTCCGCGACATCTGCTGGGGCAACATTCGCGACAACTGAGATTACACCTTTGCCACCGACAGCAAGAATCGGTAGTGTGTTAACATCATCGCCTGAGAGCACGACGAAATCGTCTGGACATAAGTTGACGACTTCACTTGCACGTTTGAGTTCACCCGTTGCCTCTTTAAGCGCAACAATGTTTGGGTGTGCCGCAAGGCGCGCGATTGTCGGTGAAAGGATGTCAGTGCCACAACGTCCAGGAACGTTGTAGACGACGATCGGGATGTCCACCGTGTCAGCGATTTTCATATAGTGGGCATACAAACCCTCTTGAGTAGGTTTGTTGTAATAGGGAGTAACAATCAAGGCAGCATCCGCACCCGCTGCTTTGGCGTGCTGCGTCGCACGTAAGGTGCGCGTCGTTGAGTTAGAACCTGTGCCAGCGATAACTGGGACCTGTCCGTTTACTGTCTCAACAGTGAGTTCTACCACTCTGTCATGTTCAGCCTCAGACAGCGCAGGGGATTCGCCTGTTGTGCCACACGGGACGATGCCGTGCGTGCCGCCGTCAAGCTGAAATTGTATCAGTTCCTTGAGTTTCGCTTCGTCAAGCGATTCATCGTCCTTAAACGGTGTGACAAGTGCAACATAAGAGCCTTGAAACATGATCTAAATTCTCCTTATTCTATAAAGCCTCACGTAAGAGGAATCGGCTGCATACCGGTTTAATAGTTCCACGCATCCGCTGTCAGGTCACCGACGTAGATAACGCGGGCATCGCCTTCAAGATAGACGTTTTGGGCTTCGCCGTTTTCTACTTCAAAATGGATCTTTAAAACAATTCCACTCGCTGTTTTGACGGAAACAGGCGGGACCACTTTTCCTAATGTCGCAGCGATAATGGCAGAAGCGATTGACCCGGTGCCACAGGCAAGGGTCTCATCTTCAACACCACGTTCATACGTCCGAATATCAATTAACCCTGGCGACTCAATACGGATAAAGTTAGCATTCGTGCCTTCCGGCTTGAAATTGTCGTGGTAGCGGGTCTGCTGCCCAAGGTTAAAAACATCTGTCCTTTCTAAGTCCTCTACAAAAAAAACAACGTGCGGTACACCGCTATTGGCGAAGCCGACGGCGTGCAACCCATCGTCGAGTTGAAGTGGAACATTCAGCCGAATATCCGTTGGATCACTCATACGAACTTTAACGTTCTCACCCACTATTTCGGATTCATAAATTCCGGCGTTCGTTAAAAATCGCATCTGTGCGGACGCGATGCCGTTGAGATAGGCGAATTTGGAAATACAGCGTGCACCGTTTCCACAGGTTTCCACCTCGCCACCATCGGCGTTGAAGTAGCGCATCCGAAAATCAACATCGTCTGCCTTCTCGACGAGAAGAACGCCGTCAGCACCAACGGACATACGGCGTTGGCAGAGTTTTTTTACAAATTCTGTATCGGTGCTATCAACGATCTTCGCCAGATTATTGATAATAACGAAATCGTTACCCGCACCACTGAGTTTCATAAAAGGTATTTTATCCATTGTGGTCCTTTATTGTTGTAAAGATTCGATTTTTTAATATGATAGTATTATTTACCTTTCAAGTCAAGCGTATATTAGCAGCTATCTTAATGTAGGAGCGATCTCGCCGTCGCTACCTTTTCAACTTCCGAGATGCGTTACGAGGTCGCTTGCCATAAGCGCGTGCGTTCGGAGTTCATCTACAATCCCCAAAACACCGTCGTAGCTATCGCATGTGACGAGACGGTAACGGAAAGGTTTGACGTGCGGGATGCCCCTAAAGTAGTTGCTATAGTGCCGACGCATCTCTAAAAGTCCGCGTCTTAAGCCTTTCCACTTAATCGAGAAATCAAGGTGCTTTCTGAAAACAGCGATACGGTCATCTATTGACGGGAGCGGCAGCAATTCACCGGTTTTGAAATAGTGTTTAATCTCGTTAAAAATCCAAGGGTATCCAATCGCGGCACGCCCGATCATGATGCCGTCAACGCCGTATTGTTGGCGCATTTTTGCCGCTTTCTGAGGGCTATCGACATCACCATTTCCGAAAACAGGGATTCTCATGCGCGGGTTGTCCTTAATCTGACCGATGAGCGTCCAGTCCGCATCGCCTTTATACATCTGTCGTCGGGTTCTGCCGTGAATAGCGATGGCTTGGATACCGACATCCTGTAGCCGTTCAGCGACTTCAACGATATACTTCGTTCTATCATCCCAACCGAGTCGGGTCTTAACGGTTACGGGTAGATGCGTGGTTTTCACCATCTCAGCAGTCATCTTAACCATCTTGGGTATATCTTGTAAAATACCCGCACCCGCGCCTTTACACGTGACCTTCTTGACGGGACAGCCATAGTTAATGTCGATGATGTCGGGTTGCACCTTCTCAGTGATTTCGACAGCAGCGCGCATAGATTCAATATCGTGCCCAAAGATCTGGATGCCAATAGGTCGCTCCGCTTCAAAGATGTCTAACTTAGCGACACTCGGCGCAGCGTCACGGATGAGTGCCTCCGAGGAGATGAATTCGGTGTACATGATATCCGCACCGTTCTCCTTGCAGACCACGCGGAACGGTGGATCACTGACATCTTCCATCGGTGCAAGTAATAGGGGAAAATTTGGAATGTTGAGGTTACCTATTGTTAACATTTGATGAATATTTTCGGATTAGGATGACTTCGTTTCTGTTCCGATGACTGAGAATAGATCTTTGCACCTGCCCGCCCTCAAATCTTCAAGGGCTTTTTTATTCAATTTATCAAGTTTACCTGTTTTAGCGTCCTCTTCTATCTGCCTATCCCATGCTTCCCAGTCGGCTTCTAAAGTTTCATAAAGCGTTTTCTCAAGGGTTTTCAGCAATACTGTTTGCGTACTTTCCTCACATTTCACCTGAGGATGTTCCTGTATCCAACCTATCCAACCGTCGCCGTTTTTTTGGATGTGGGCGGTATAGGTTGTTTCGTATTCCGCATCGTAGATTTCGACGGTCTGAGTTTTTTCCATCTGTGTCTCCTTGTATTAAAGTCCTCAGATTTTAAAAACTATTATACCTTGCAAATGTCCGATTGTCAAGATGATCAAAAAATTGGAAATTGGAATAGGTATTTGACATTTTTCTATTTTCGTGATACATATAACATAGTGTTCCTAAGTTGTTTATTCATTGATTCAATAGCGAGGTTTTTTATGAGATGTATCTTTGTCGGCATTGAGTACGCAGGAAAATCGACATTAGTCAACCTATTAACGAACTATTACCAGCACAGGAAATTGAGAGTTCACGTGGACGATCATTTTACGATCCCAGATTCAACGCTGAGTCCCGAATCGAGAGCGGCGTACATAAATTTCCCGGACGATGTAAAGGAACGGATGCAACGGATGCAACTCCAGTATCACGTCGAGGTGATCAAAAACTACCCGAATACTATGATCGCTGGGTGGCACATTGAGGAATTTGTTTATTCCTCCTTCTATGGCGGTGACCCTGAGAGTCCATATTATCCGAAGTATCACATCAACGCACAGCGCGGCTATGAAACACAGGTGATTGAAGCACGGTTACCGGATGTCGTGATGATCCACGTGACTGCCAGCGATGCCGCAATTGAGGAACGGATGGAGACAGACCCACACGAATACCAAATCATCAAGAAAGCCGACATCTCGATTCTCAAACAACTCTTTCAGGCAGAGATTGACAAATCCCTCTTTTCGCATAGCGGACGTAAGATTGTGTTGGATACAACAGACAAAACACCCACTGAATCGCTTGATGAGTTGCTACTGCTTTCGGAACCGCTCGTCACTTTCGGTGAACTCGCTGTGCGCGCGATGGATGTACCGGCGGGAGATTATGAGGTCAGTTATGAAAATGGTATTCGGAAAACGATACCGGTGTAACGGGATGGCGAGGTACTGAGACCTCGCCTAACTATTAGTTTAGTGTTATCTGCTTAGCGGGTGTTCTCGGTTTGCTATCGGGAAAGAGACGCGTTGTCCAGTCAGTTGAGACGCATAAGCACCAAGAATCATCTCCAATGCGGCAACAGCGTCTTCAGCAGCAGAGATGGGTTTTCGGTCGTTCTCAATCGCATCAATCAGATCGCGAATCGCGAGTTCATTCCCTTGCGAGAAAGGGGTTTGGTCTAAGTCGATGGCTTCCCATTCTTGGTCTGTGTTTGAAGGCACCAGCACCGGATACGGATATACCATAAGTCGGTTTGCAACATCACCCCGAAGTGAGAAAGTGCCCTCACTGCCAACGATTTCCATACCGTATCTACCGGAGCCAGCCTGATCTCTCCGAGACTGAAAAAATCCAGAAACCTCGCTTTTGAAAGCGAAGTAGCTATTGATGCAGTCGCCTGCAACGGGGCCCACAGGTTCTGTCGGCTTATGGTCATCACCATAGGCAATCTCTTTGCCATTTGTGGTAACATGAGATTGCATCCATGCGACATCACCCACAAAAAAGCGCATCATATTAAACGTGTGGGTGCCGAGAACAATCATGTCCTCGCCGCCACCGCGGTGATCCTGCTTACCACTGGCATAGATCGCTTGGATCGTGCCGATTTTCCCATCGTCAAGCATCTGTTTGATAGCGTGCGTTGCGGGGAGATAGACCGCTTGATGCGCTACTGCGACCTTTAATCCGCGTGCTTTCGCTGTTTCAACGATCTTATCACCGTCTGCGAGCGTACTCGTCATCGGTTTCTCGGAATAGACACTGCACCCTGCCTCAAGACAGGCAGTTACCATATCAAGGTGCTCCGTTGTCCAGCGAGGACAAACGCTCACGATGTCAAGTTCCTCTTTTTCAAGCATGTCCCGATAGTCAGCGTAACTGCGCAATGCGCCCGCCTCTGCTGCTGCCTTCTCTCTACCTTCTTCGTTAGGGTCAGAGACAGCGATAAACTCAACATTTTCTATGGCTTTGTACGGGGTATGTAATCCGTGTCCGAAGTTACCAGCCCCGGTATGCCCGATTGCCGCTGCACGATACGTTTTTTCGCTCATTTTTTCTCCATTTCTGTGTTGTGGTTTATTAGTATCCCTTCTGTTTATCAACAACGTTGGCTAACGGTTCACCGGCTACATAGCGGTGTAGGTTATCAATAAAGAGTTGCATGGCGCGCCTCCGAATATGTTGTGAGGCCCCCGCACTGTGTGAGGTCAAAATCACGTTCGGCTGTTCCCACAACGGGTTCTCAGGGGGACACGGCTCCGTATACGTCACATCTAATCCCGCACCCGCTATTTTCCCGCTCTGGAGTGCTGCCACCAACGCCGTCTCATCTATAACCTTACCGCGACTAATATTCACAACGTAACTCTCATCTGGCATCTGATTGAACTGCGCGTGTGATAGGAGTTTATGTGTTTCCGGGGTACTTGGACAGCACACCACGAGGATGTGTGATTTCTCCAGAAATTCCATCAGTCCATCTAAACCAAAGAGTTCCGAGACAGTCTCAGGCTTATCCATCGGTTCGGCATCAGCAGCGATAACATTAAATTCAAACGCTCGTGCACGGACAGCAATCGCTCTACCGATACCACCAAGCCCCAAAATACCCATCGTCATTCCCGCCAGTTCTATACACGGCACGCGTTCCCAATGCTTGGTCTTCATGAACTCCAGTTGCGTCGGGATTTGCCGAGTAATGGACAAAAGCAAGGCGAAAGCGTGTTCAGCGATCTGTCTACCGTACAGACCGCGGCAATTGGTTAGTATCGCATCACTCTCTTTAAAAGCCGGGTACATAAACCCTTCCACGCCTGCGTGTGGCTGGTGGACCCAACGAAGCGCGGTCGCGTTTGACATCGCATCTTCACCGATATGTCCGAATAAAATCTCAGCATCAGCGATATGCTCACGTAAGGAGCCGCCATGCGGTAAAAATCGAACCTCAACACCCGTTGGAACATCTGAGAGCATCGCCTCAATTTCTGGGGCTTGTCTACTACCAATTAAAACTTTCAGTTTATCCATGCGTTTCTCCGTTTCTGACGACAGACCCTGATTTAACCCCTAATTGCATCCGCCTGTTTTGCCCACTGAAAGTCCAGTTCGCTGATACCTCCAGCATCGTGGGTCGTTAGGTCGATTGTCACGCGATTATAGACGTTGAACCATTCTGGATGGTGGTTCATCGATTCAGCGACCAAAGCGAGTTGTGCCATGAATCCGAACGCCGTAACGAAGGTGTCGAACTGGAATTCCTTGTGCAGTTTACCGTCTTCGATCGTCCAACCGTCAACTTGTTCAAGATTTGCTTGGATTTGTGCATCTGATAATTTTTTTGCTGCCATTGAATTGTTTCCTCACGGTGTGTATAGAAGTTGTCAAAACCATTTAGTCATTGTGGAACGAAGGCAAATTCCTTGCGTTAAAGACTACCTAAATAGAATTGCGCAAAATTGTAGTGGAAAATATAAATATATGCAAGTTAAAATAGTAACAACGGTACACATCACAACATACTCAATTTTTATGACACTCACAGCAATAGAAACAAATTTTTCGTTCATCAAAATAGGAGGCACTAATGCCAAACGCAAGAACACTTTATTTTCCAGAAGTCGGTCCCCAATGGGAAGATTGGGTCCAGGTCATTAACGTGGGGACCGAGGAGACCCAGGTGAATATAATAGCCCGACACGCACAGAACGGGCAACCGACATGGTCAGATCAGAAAGAGATAAGTCCTTTTGAATGTTGGACCCCGAATGTTGAGGCAATTAAACAGAACTCTTCGATGCAGTTCTCCGCTGATCAACCGATTGTCGCAGAACGACACATGCACAAGGATCCAAACATTCTTGATTTCGTCGGGGCTGCAGAGGAGTATGAGACCGTCGGACTCCGACTCTTTTTCCCCGAATTGGTTCCCGGCGCACATGACTGGTTCCGGTTTCTCAACGTCGGCGAAGCGGATGCCTTGGTAAACATAATCGTCCGGAACCGACGTGGTGATATTACACGGCAGCACCACCACAGAATCAAACCACAGTGCTGTTGGGATATCAATGAAGGTATCATGGGGAATATTGCTGGCACACTTGAAGTCCAAAGCACACAACCCATTGTCGGTGAACGGCATCTCCACTATCAAGGTGGAAAGACGTGTGTCGGACAATACGGTCAGGTGATTTCCGACGCACCGCGCACGCTCTATTTCCCAGAAACTGGACCGGCGTGGCGGGACTGGGCGATCATCGTCAATGTTGGCAAAGAGAGAGGTGAGGTTACACTGATCGCACATGAAGACGGCACCGGCAAACCTGTAAATACGATGCAGCGCGAATTAGATCCCTTTGAGTGCTGGATGCCGAAGATGGAAGATATAAAAATCAAATCTTCCGTGTTGGTTCGGTCTGATCAACCGATTGTCGCAGAACGGCACATGCACAGCGGGACTGCTATCGTTGACCTACCCTGTGCCTCCGAGGAAGGCGGACACGTCGGACTCCGACTCTTTTTCCCTGAAGTGGCAAGCGGCGCAAAAGACTGGTTCCGTTTCCTCAACGTCGGTGAAGCGGATGCACTTGTAAACATCATTGTCCGTGATAAAAAAGGAGATATCCGCAGGCAGGTGCATCGGCGGATTAAGCCGTTCTGTTGTGCCGATATAGATGAAGGCGCGATGGGGAATGTGCGCGGTTCGGTTGAGGCACAAAGTTCGCAACCCATTGTCGGTGAACGACATCTCCACTACCAAAGCGGGCATAAAGGGGCAGTTGTCGGTGAATATGGTGTTGTAATTGGAGAATAAAAAATGGCGTGGATCCAGACCGTAGATGAAGCTGACGCGACCGGCGTTGTGAAAGAGGAATACGATGCTGCGCTTGAACGAGCAGGACAACTTTACAACATCGTCAAGCTTCTCAGCGTACGACCGAAAAGTATGCGCCCTTTCATTGAACTCTACATAGCGATAATGTTTGACGAGGGGTCTCCACTGAGCCGGATGCAACGTGAAATGATCGCGACTGTTGTCTCAAAAGTCAACAAATGCCACTACTGAATTATCGCACACGCCGACGAGTTGCGGGCACAACTTACAGATGAACAGATTACACAGATTCTAACGGATTTTCACAAGGCGGATATTGACGAAACCACAAAAGCGATCCTTGAATTCGCTGTTAAAGTAACAAAAGCCGCATCTACTGTTACACCAGCAGATCTCAAACGCCTCCGCAGCTACGGACTCACTGACGAGGCGATCTTTGCTGTTGTGGAGGTCGTTGGATTTTTCAGCTATATCAATCGGATGGCAGATGCGTTCGGCGTTGAATTGGACGATTTTTTGGAACTCAGGAGGGATTTTAATGAATCTAACGGATAAAATTGCGATTGTGACAGGGGCTGGACAAGGTATTGGTAAGGCGATTGCTTTGAGGCTCGCGAATGCTGGCGCGGATGTCGCTATCATGGATTTGAACATGGCGGCAGCGGAAGCGGTGGCACAGCAGATTGAGGGCATCGGACGTAAGGCACTGCCTCTTCAAGCGAATGTCTCACAGTCTGCGGATGTTAATGCTGCCGTCGAAAAGGGGATTTCAACTTTCGGTCGCGTTGATATTCTCGTCAACAACGCCGGAATCGCGGGACGGACGCTGCCTTTGACAGACTTGGAAGAATCAGATTGGGATACGGTCATGGGCGTAAACCTCACGGGTGTGTTTTTGTGTTGTAAGGCGGTGATCGCACCGATGATTGACCAAGACTACGGCAGGATCGTGAATATCGCCTCGATTGCTGGCAAAGAGGGGAATCCCACGCTTATTCCGTATTCGGTATCTAAAGCAGGCGTTATCTGTCTCACGAAAGCACTCGCGAAAGAGGTAACCGACTATAACATCCGTGTCAACGCCGTATCACCTGCGGTAATCCAAACACCGATTTTGGAGGGTATGGCACAATCTACAATTGACTATATGGTGGGCAAGATTCCGTTAGGGCGCGTTGGGAAACCGGAGGAAGTCGCTGCTGTTGTGAATTTCTTGGCTTCTGATGAGGCGAGTTTCGTGACAGGACAGTGTTACGATGTCAGCGGCGGAAGAGCGACGTATTAGATAATCGGTTGTAGGGGCTGGGTAACCCAGCCCCTACAACTACTACTTACTCCGCGATGCAATACAGATGCTGACCACCACGGAGGTATAACTCTGAGCCGACAATCGCAGGCGACGCGTTGAAACTATCGTCGAGTTTGTTTTCTGCTAAAACCTTAAATTCGGAACCGTGCTGGATAACGTTGACGGTACCACCTCTGCCAGCAATGTAGACGCGATCTGACGCACCCACAATTGAGGCATACACACCTGATACGCCTTGCAACCGTTGAGGACCGTAATACGCTACTCCTGTTTCAACGTTGAAAGCAGTCAAAATACCGCTGTTGCTTTTCAAAAAATAGATGATACCTTTATAGAGGAGCGGCGATGGCACATACGGTGTATCCCGATTGTATTCCCAGACAATAGCACTGGAATCAGTAATGTCGCCGGTTGCCTTTGCAAGGTGAACTGCCCGAAACGCACTACCACGGAAACCGCTCATCAGATAAACATGTCCATTAGCCGCAACGGGTGAGGGGATACTGTTAGCTGTCAAGCCGTCGCCATTCCATACAAGTTCCCCCGTTGCCAAATCGTAACTACGTACACGATTCGTACCTGTCGTAATTACCTGTGGCTTTCCATCGTTCTCAACAATAATAGGTGAAAACCATGTTGTTCTTTCATCGCGATCGGTTTTCCAGAGCACGTCACCTGTCCGTTTATCGAGTGCAGTAATGAAAGAATTTCTCTCATGGTCTTGCACAATAACAAGCGTATTATCGTAAATGACGGGGGAACTCCCTTCACCGAAGGTGTTCCGCTTATACATTGTGCCGACATCTTTTTCCCACTTCACATTGCCCATCATATCAACGCAGTAGAGTCCACGTGAACCGAAATAGGCGTAGACATGTTCGCCATCGGTAACTGGCGAGTTTGAAGCGTAAGTAGCATCGCCGTGCGTTCCTTCATGGGGCTGGATTTCTCGGAGCGTCTTCTGCCAAAGAATACTTCCATCCTTCCGATTGATGGCGAGAAGGTCGAATTTATACGTAGGCCCCTTATTTCCGCCAAAGAAACCGCTGAATGGATTGTCATCCCCCTCAGATTTGTTTTCCTCTGGTTTAATCTCAACAGCCGTCTGGATGAAGATTTTGTCTTCCCAAATAATCGGCGCGGCGTGTCCCATACCGGGGATTGCCACTTTCCATCGGATATTTTCAGACTCGCTCCACGTTGTAGGTGGATTCGCGTCAATTGCAGTGCCTGTTGCGTATGGGCCGCGCCAGTGGTGCCAGTTCTTCTCAAAACCCTCCGGCTGTGACGCAATCGCCGCAACCGCCGCTAAAGCAAAGATACATATTGTCAAAATTGCGATTCTTTTCATTTTCAATTCCTTCCATATATTTTATTATTTGGGACTTACGCAGCCCCCTTTGCTGGGTTTTTGCTTGGGTATTTCTGCAGGGTTTCAACCCCGCCAGCAGTGCGCATAATACGTAGATTATCATAGAGAAATGCGTAAGTCCTGATTGTAAGGATGGTGAAGACGTGTGTCCAAACAGGTTTAACTTAAAATATCTTCAATAACAAGAGGCTGTGCCAGTTCACAGTTCGCTGCTTCGAGTTTCTCGCGACTGGAAACAGCACAGACCGCTGCTTTATCTCCGTTCCCTTCCAAGAGTTCAAGCATCGCACGTTTCACCTCAGTCGGGGTTGCTTGGCGGAGTTGCGCGTAGCGTTCTTCCCGCATCTCGAGCGTCTGTCCAACGAGATGTTGACTGAGTGCGCTGCTTGCCGCTTGACTCGGACGGATCGGTTTCTCGCCATCTTTTGCCGTAGCGATAATCGCACGGTCTATGTCTATCTGTGTCCATTCCACCTGTTTAACGTAGTCAACCGTCTGCTCGAAAACATTGATCGTGCGTGCGACATGTGGGTCGCGATACGAGGCTTGGGACAATACCGCATCGGACGGGCTATAGGTGAATCTCGCACCGTAAGCATTGCCTTTAAAGCGGATTTCACTCAGTATATAATCGAGCCGAATGAGATGCGCACCGATCGTCAGCAGCGTTGAATCTGGATGCGAATAATGGGGTGCCGGCATTACGTGCGCGCAGTGCGCAATCTGAATCGGCCCCGCCAAGCCCTCCCTCGGTGGTGTCTCAAATTGCTGGAACGCAATTGATCCTGAAGTAACAGGTTCGTCCCGCATTGCGTCAAGCCAGTTACCGAGCTGAGTTCGCGTCGTTTCAAAAGTGGCATCTGAACCAGTAAAACTGGCGGTCACTCGTCCACGGGTTAGCAGAAAATCGCGTATCTCCTCTATATGACCCATAAGATCGGCATTAAGTTCGTCAAAATCGTTGAGAAGTTTTTCGCTATTGCGGAGTTGCGGCAGCCCGTAAATGATTTCAGCGAGATGTGCGTTCGCTGAAAGTCCACGTGAAGCATGATGAATTGCCGTACTGGAGCCGTCATGAATCATGTCTGTCTGATATTCTGCAACGGCTTGCGTTAGTACGTCTCGGAGGCGTTCCGTATCGCGTGGGTTCACAGCAAAAAGCAGATCGTGCAGGACATCCAACGCAGCATCCATTTTCTCATCAAGTGCTTTCAGGTGAAAAGATATGCTCTGCATGGAACGATTTGGATCCAACGCGTGTGTAGAAAACCACGGTGAGCATCCAATGCCACCGGTGACTGAGGATGTCCGTTGTGCCATCTCTTCATAACTCATATCAGCGGCACCGAGTTTGCTGATAGCTTCAGCGTATCTCGGTAGATAACTCCAGAGATGCTCCGGGAACCCTTGTAAATTGAAATTCAGAATAAGGTAGTTAATACCGTTAGCAAAAACAGCGTTCCGCAGCAGACTCTGTCCGCCGACATCCTCAACCGTTGTTGGAATATGTTTCGGTTTTTTGGGGAGATCGCTAACTTGGAGTTGTGGCAGCTTCGCGAGTGCTTCCGGTGGGTTAGGTACGCCATTAAGACGTTCCAGTTCGGCAGCATCAGCGGCAATCCGAGCCACCTCTTCATCCGTGAATTGTGCGCGTGTCTCTTTCATCCGTTCAGCGAGTTCGGCATCCATTTTTGCTTGCATATCGCGATCAGGAGATAGAATATTGGTCAAACGATGGGGGTTTTCGATAAGCTTCTCACGAATCAGATCGTTGAAAATCGAAGGATTTTCCAACCACTGCTGACGCACATCATCCAGCGTTTTACCCATCTTTAGAAAGGTATCTGAATCCTTTTCGTAGATCCAACCCTCAATGACGCGGTAGAGCATGCGGAGTGGGAACATTGACGCGACTTCTTGATAGTGATAAGTTGCTTGCTGGAATGCCGCTTCCACTTTTTCGCTATCAATCTCTGAATCCACAATCTGTGTGAGCGTATCGGTGACAAGTTGCGTGAACGTTTCGATACGATCCGCTTCACTCCCTTTGAGTGCAAGATAAAAAGTAGCACCTGGTCCGATAGAACTCGCGCCGGAGAAGGCGATGTCAGCACCGAGTTTGGCATCGATAATCGCCTTACGGAGCGGGGCGGCTTCATTGCCGAGTAGGATAAGACTCATAATGCGCGCCAGAACCACCTCTTCCGGGCTGGTCGCGTCCCCTGTGAGCCAACTGAGCATCAAGTAAGTCTTTTCTTTCAGTGGTTCGTCCACGCCAACAGGATAAGTGTCCGTTACAGTCTGGGGCGCGTTCCACCTCGGTTGGTGTGTGGCCTCCGGACGCAATGGACGTAGCGCGGTACTCGCCGCATTCTTCGGGATTTTATCTAACTTGTCCGCGAGGAAGGCGAGATAATCACGCGTTGGAATGTCTCCGTAAAGAATGAAATAACCGTTGCTTGGGTGATAATAGGTTTCGTGAAACCCTTTCAGCTGTGCATAAGTCAAGTCCGGGATGGCATCTGGATCGCCACCGGATTCGCAGGCGTAAAGCGTATCTGGGAGGAGTTGTCTCATCACTGATCGGAATAAACGGGCTTCTGGATCCGAAAATGCACCTTTCATCTCGTTATAGACGATACCTGTTATTTTTAAATCGCCTGTCGGATTAGCGGGATCAGCGGGGGCGAGGTGGTGCCCTTCGCGTTTGAAAGTGTTTTCGGTTAATAATGGATGGAAAACTGCATCAAAATAGACTTCCGCTAAATTGAAAAGGTCTTTTTTCACGTTGCTTGACACCGGATAGCAGGTGAAATCTGAGCTTGTCATGGCGTTGATAAACGTCGCCATGCTCATTTTAATCATCTCAAAAAACGGTTCTTTCACCGGAAATTTTTGTGATCCTGCTAAGACGGCGTGTTCAAGAATATGGGGGACACCGGTATCATCCGATGGTGGGGTCGGGAAATTAATAGAGAAAAGATTTTCGGTATCTTCCGTATAGAGATGTAGTAGACGGGCACCGCTGTGTTGATGCGCCAATTCAATTGTCACTGCGCGTAGTTCGTCGATAGGTGTGACGGCTTTGACTTCAAAGCCATCAATTTGTTCGCCAAGGCGTAAGTCTACCTCCGGCATCCGGATCGTTTCCAATATTTTAGCCTCCGTGGGTTCATTTTATTACGATTTATGCAATTTGATGGTGAGTCCCTACGTCTCGCACACCGCTGGCGAGGTTTCTAAGGAAAATACCCGCAGCAAAAACACGTCGCCAGCAAACGCTGCGTAAGTCCTGTTTATTTTTCGGTTTTCGCTAAGTTTGCGCAAACGAGTTCTTTGTCGTTTCTGGCAAAAACGTGTTTATAGGCAAACGCTGGGTGTGCCCACGTAACGCCGCCTCTGCGGTTCAATTGATCGCGCGTCGGTTCAATTAATTTGGCGCGGCTGATAATATTAAGCCCTTCAGGAGAGAGTTCTGTGATGAGGAGTTCGCCGTGTTCATTGAACATCCAGACTTTGTTATCCGCTGCAGCAGGGTGTCTAACGAGATGGATATTGCTCCAGCGGGCTTTCCGAACTGCAGAAAGATCCTCCCAAACCCGATCACCATTTCGCGCATCCAGACAGCGGAGTTCGCCGTAACTATCCACACCGTAAATGTAATCGCCAAGGCGTACAGGTGTTGACATTGTCGTCTGAAGCGCATCGGTATTCTGTTCGTTTTTTCCTTTCCGATGCCAGATACGTTCTGCTTTTAATGCATCTGTTGGCAGCTTCAAGAGAAGAGATCCCTGACGAAATTCAGTAACAAACAATTCATTCTGATTGACAATAGGCGTAGCAATCGCAATCTCAAAACTTTCCGGTGGGAACGGATAAAGCCAGTGGACACTTCCTGTTTGTGGATCAAGGGCAGCGATGTTAGCACCCGTCCAACAGATTAAGACGCGTTGACCTGCCTGTGTGATCACAATCGGTGCTGAGTAAGAGGCGTTGTCGTCTAACGCTTTCCATTTTTCCTCACCCGTTTTCCTGTCGAATGCGACGATACAGGCATCAGGTTTTCCGCCGATTTGAACGATAAGGTTTTCACCCTCAACAACTGGGGCACACGCGATACCCCAGATCGGCATATTGATGTTATACTCGGCATTGAGATCCTTTTTCCATTTGACATCACCGGTAACAGCGTCAAAACAGTGCAAATGTCCCATCGCACCTAACGCATAAGCGAGCCCCTCATGGATTGTAACATTCGCACGGGGGCCCGCTGTATAGTCGATTTTGTATACACAATCGTAAGTATAAGACCAGAGTTTATCCCCAGTTTCCCAGTCAAAGCAGTGAACGCGTTCAACCTGTTTCGGTTTTGTGAGTCTATCAGTGACATATACACGTCCATCAACGACGCTCGGCCCGCTATAACCACTACCGATAGGCACGCGCCACCGGATCGGGACTTCTGGCCCCTCAAATGTTTCAATGATGCCGGATTCGTGCCAAACGCCTTCGCGATTTTCACCCCGCCATTGGGGCCATTCATCGGCACTCGCGAGATGCACCTGCATCGCTACTATAGCAAACAGGACAATGAATAGGTATGTAAGCTGCTTCATAAGTTCTTTGTATAACTCCTCAACCAGAGAACCATCTGTTGATAGACCTCTGTTGTATCACTGTATGCGGTTTTTAGTTTCGTTAGTTCTGTATGCGGTCCGTCGATTCGACTCTGTTTCAGTGCCACCGAATTGCGATGCGTATCACCTTGATATGTTACTTCCACCAGAGGTTTCAGATGCGCAACAGCAATACCGATGTTTAGCAGATATTCCCAGATGAGTTGGAGTGCACATGTGCTGGTTCGGTTTATCTATTATACAAATCTACTGTATGTGGGTCAAGGGAATCGCTATTACGTCAAACCGACATTATTTTTAAAGAAGTATAGCATAGTACGGACACAAATGTCAAATAATTGGTTATCAGTGATAAGCACTCATCAGCCAGTTTCAGGGTTCAGTCGTAGGTTGGGTTGAACGGGACTACCAAAAATTCGACAGGGAAGATAACTGTTAATATCCATGGGAAAATCTGAAATTACCAAAAGGTGAGGGCTTGCGGTTCCGGATGGTAATCGGATGGATTTAATCTGCTAAAGGCGCGTCCATTGCGCAGCGGAACCCACGTATAAGTGAGCCGGGATTTCCACCCAGACGACTTGCACAGCGCGTGAAGTCATGATTCTCCGCCCAGCCACCACCTCTTAGAACATGGCCATCACCCGCCTCAGGTCCCGTCGGATTGACATTCGGGGCGTTACGGTAATAGTTCGGATCATACCAATCTGCTACCCATTCCCAAAGATTCCCTGCCATATCGTGGACACCGTAAGGACTCGCGCCTTGTGGAAATTGTCCGACAGGCGCGGTTTCTCGGTACCCATCTCGTAATCCCGTGCCGTCGTTTCCACTGAGTTTTGTGTCGTCCCATTCGTTACCCCAGGGCCAGTGCCGTCCGTCTGTGCCGCGTGCCGCTTTTTCCCATTCTGCCTCCGTAGGCAATCTTTTACCTGCCCAATTTGCATAGGCAGCGGCATCTTCCCACGCTAAGACAGCCGCAGGGAAATCCGGCGCATCATGCGGATCATAGTCTAAATAGTGTTGGGGTTCATAACCGCTCTCAGCAAGAAATTGTTTATACTGTTGGTTTGTCACCTCAAATTTGTCAATATAAAAGGCATCGACATAGACGGTGCGTTGCGGACGTTCGTTATCATACCGGACGGGATCGCGGAGCGGGAAAAACTCTTTGAAGTCTTCCATATCTTCATCATTCGTCCCCATCAGAAAATCACCCGCCGGCACATAAACCATGACTGCGTTATCTTTCGGGGTTGTGATCGTTTCGAGCGGTAGGTTACCAACAAGCGGTGATTCTACAGGATCGTGGCAGGCAAATACCAACAATGAAAGGGTGAAAAGTGTAAACAGGTAACCGAGTTTGCTAAATTTCATTTTTGGTTTTTTAGCTGGTAGGTTTGTGTATAATTGAACATTCCCTTTGTAAAACGCGTTTTGAAGGGCATCTACAAAGGGAATGTTGGAACTGTAGGTTAGATCTACCGGTTTGCTTTCAAGGCACCCCATGTTGTGGAGATCTTGCCTTCGGGTTCAACCGGTGTCGTCGACATGAGCCAGATAATAATTTCAGCAGCGACCGCACCTTTCGGTTCGGTTCCGCCTGCTGTCTGTATCACTGGAATGAGTCTACCGAGGTTTCCGTCGCGAACGATAATCGGATCCGCACGGGTGCCGGCATCGTTTTGTGCAAGGGAGACTTCGACTTCCCAATCGCCATCCAGTTCATCAATGTGGAAAGGACGGTCAGATTGAATGTCAGGTAAACTCGGTGAGATGGATTTACCTTCAGAGGTAACAACACATGGGGTATTATCGTCCCACATGGTAATACCCTCAATATCCATCATATTCTGTAAACCACCGACTTCGTTTCTGCCGCCTAAGCCCCAGAACATGTAATCGGCGTGGTTGATAAACGCGTCGCCATCAGTGGTTTCGATGAAAGTTTCACCGACAGAACCGTCCGGTTGAGCATTGCCATCCGGATAAAGGGTCGGTGGAAGATCGCCATAGAGAACACAGATATCTAAGCCTTGATCGCCTGTAACATCTTTCATCCAATCGGCTAAGGCATCCATATCGCCATCGCTATCGAGCCAAAAGTTAGAGATACCGGCATCATTAAGCATATCGACACAGATCTGTGCCTGTTCATCGGCAGCACCTTTGTCAATCCATTGCGTCGTTCCAGTGTAAATCGCGACTTCACCGGCAGCAAATACGGATGTTAAGGTAAATGCCATTAACGCAATAAGCGTGAGTGAAAGAAAAATTGTACGCATTAAGCGTTACCTCCTGGTTTTAATATCTCCCCATAAACTGGGAAGTTTATCTTGTGGGTCGACGTCAAGCGCGCCAACTGCTTCAACATAGTAATTGAGAATAATTTCAGAAATAACGAGACCTTTCGGATCAGCCTGACCAGCGGTTTGGTAAACTTGGATAAGGCGCCCGTTTGTTTTCGTATTATGGACGATACAGGGGTCACAACGTGCTGCGCCTTTGCCTTTTCCGGTTTCTGTCGCAAAAGCGACTTCCAGGACCCAATCGCCATCGAGTTGGTCAAGGTGGAACGGACGGTCAGTCGCATAGTCTTTCAAGGTAGGCGTTATTTTCTTACCTTCTGCCGTCACCTTCATCGCAGTGTTGTCATCCCATTGAACGATATCCGGGATGTCCATCATATTTTGGAGTCCATTGGCTTCATTCCGGCCGCCTTGTCCCCAGAAAAAATAGTCTGCACTGTTTGAGAACGTATTGCCAGCATCAAGAAAGTCCTCAGCGAGCGTATCCTTCTTCTTGTCTTTACCGGCATCGTAAATTTCAGGTGGAATATCACCGAACATAACGATGATGTGATGCCCGTTATCAACGGCATGTTTTTTCGTCCAGGCTTCAACTTCCTTCGCTGGTCCGTGGAGAATCACTTCACCGATGCCGTTCTTTCCTTTGATCTCCTCCGCCAGAATTTCGGCTTCTTTCTTCGCTGACCCTTGGTCAATCCACTGCACTGTATCTGTATAGATGAAAATGTCTACTTTGTTCACAGCATCAGCAGTAGGTACCAAAAGCGCGAGAGCAGCTGCGCATAGCACGCTCGCAACAATCATAGATAGTCTCATGGAAAATCTCCTATATTTGGGTGTCAAGTGTGAAAGGTTTGCTGCATCAAACCCCACTTGTGAAATACGGACATTGCGAAGAACGTCCTACAACTTATAAATGTATCTATACTACAAAACGATGCCAACGCTATTTTGTTGCAAACGTTTTGCGTATGCCTGTTAGTTAATGCCCATATCTTACCTTTTCCTAAAAAATTTGTCAAGCAAAAATTTAATTTCTCGCGAATAGGTGGAAAAATTATCTGTAAATTGACTTACATAATTTTCTCGCTAGCGGGGTTCACTTGGGAACACTATCGAAAAAAGTAGGGGCAGGTCTTGTGCCTGCCCACATATTACTACAAGATAAATTGATAGTTCTACGATCAATCTGATTTGAGTCGTCCCCAAACAACGCTGATTTTACCAGTCGGATCTACCGCTTTCGCCGTTGCAAAACGGTTTGAAATAAGTTCCGCGTATTCCTTAGCGATCTGCGGATTTGGGGGTATCGCTGTACCGCAACACGAAGTATGGAAATTGATAAACCATCCCTTCATGTCCTTTGTCTGATAAGCAATCGGATCCGCGTTTACACCGTCATCGGCGTAACTTTCATATTTAAAATCGTTCGCCTTTAAAACAGCGAGACCTGATGCGCGATTTGAACTCCATTTTTTCAGAGAAGGGATATACTCCTTCCCAAGATCCGTCGGGCTGACTTGCGAAACCGTGCCATTTGTGACGGTAGCACCAAACACGCTCTGCTGTCCAGCACCCGCAGCCGTAACACGCGCGCCTTTATCCCAATAATAGTAGAACGCGTAATCCCCGATGAATCCACCGATCCCACCATCTCTCAACCATGTATAGACAAGATCTTTCTTGCCTTCCTTCTTAAAAATCGTGCCCGGTGTATTCCCTTGCGTGATGATATAGATACCCTGTGGGTTCGCCTTCATATACGCCGCTAATTCGTCGCTATCCACTATTTCAGCAGTTAACTTTCTCTCTTCAAGTTCTTCCACGATCATTTCTGCTAACTGATTCGGGTTCGGGACCGCCAAACCGCCACCATTTTCAACCGCCGCGTCATAAAAAACAGCGACATCTTGTCCAAAAGTGTACCCCGTGAAAGTTAGCACCAGAGTACAAGCAAAACAAAATAACCTTTTCATTTTCCGTGCCTCCTGGTCAATAGTTTTAAGTTGATTTTACGTTCCCAATCTGCATCGTCTGACACAGCATAACACATTTGCATAGAAATGTTAAGAAAAATTTGATTGGATTGTGGGATTTTGTTGTCAAGAACGCTCTATTTGTTAATAGAGCGAGGGTAAGCAAAAATTCATTCTTCTTTTCAGAAACATGGTAAAATACTCTCTTAGAAAGCAGTTAATCTTTGCGAAAACGCTATCAGGAGAATAAAAAAGATGTCTACCAACAGTACCCTACAAAAATATGTTGAAAAGATGAAAAGTTTGCGAATAGACCGAGCACATGGAGCTGCACCTAATAAACCTACGCTTTTATTGGCAATAGTTGAACTGATTGAGCAAGGGCAAGTTCAGGAAAATAAAGTCTCACCATCTCCAGGTTTGTTTGAGATTTTCATAAAATATTGGTCAATAGTGACTGGGCGCAGACCTAATCTCGCCTTACCATTTTTTCACTTAAAGCGGGACGGGTTTTGGCATCTCCATGCAAACGCGGGATATGAAATAGCATTAAGGGTTACCACCCAAATTAAAACGGTTTCCCGTCTTCGTGAAATTGTTGCATACGCAAGTTTTGATGATGAACTTTTCTCCTTACTTACCAATACCCATGATCGAGAAGTAATCCGCCAAACCCTTATAAACACCTATTTCACAGATTTCAAAGCAGATGTCGAAAGTCTTATAACTGAAGAACAACAAATTGGTGTGTACAGGCAAGCATTGTTGCAGCAAGTCGAACAAACATTTTCATCTCTACAATCATTGGTACCAACAGAATTAGAGGATCCAATTCGCACTGCAGGTTTTCGTCAAGCGATCATGCGAATTTACGATTACACCTGTGCAGTTTGTCAATTGTATGTGCTAACACTGGATGGGGAAAGTGTGACTGAAGCTGCCCACATCATCCCATTTACAGTTTCAGGAAATAACGATGTCCGGAACGGGATTTCCCTTTGCCAATTACATCACTGGGCTTTTGACAGAGGCTTAATTTCCGTGGATAGAAATTATAAAGTGATTGTTTCAGATCTTCTGTTGGAGCGTGGAGCAACAGAATGGTTACTAACGACCATGCGCGGTAAGCCGATATTATTACCTGAACATGATGCACTTTATCCTGCTCAAGAAGCGTTGGCATGGCATCGTGCGGAAATTTTCAGACGATAAGCTAAAAGGATAGTTTTAATCAGAAGGCATTCTAATCCTGTAAATCCGTGAATCCTACAAATCATAGCTCAGACAATGAACACTGAACATCACCGATAGAAACACATTTTCCCTTGCATTACAAACCGATTTCGTCTAAACTCATATACCAATTCCATTTTTGCTATAAGGAGACAACAACATGACTGTCCGGGTTGGTATTATTGGTACAGGTGGCATTTCACGGGCACACCGGAGCACTTATGAGAAAGTCGGGGGTTTCGAGATCGTCGCGGTCTGCGACATCATCAAAAGCAAAGCGAACCAAGCCGCTGAGGAGTGGGGGGTTCCCAGAAAGAACGCCTTTTCAAGTTACAACAAAATGCTCGAAATGGACGGACTCGATGCAGTGAGTGTCTGCACCTACAATCAGGGGCATCGGCGACCTACCGTCGCAGCACTGAACGCCGGGAAACACGTCCTCTGTGAGAAACCGATGGCAGCGACGCTCCCTGACGCAACAGCAATGACGCGAGCCGCAAAGGCATCCGGCAAAATCTTACAAATCGGCCTCAATCCGACATTTGATCCGAAAATTCAATTCATAAGAAAGGCGTTTGACGCGGGATTGTTCGGCGACATCTACTACTCTGAATCTGCAGGATGCCGACGCCGCGGGAACCCTGGACATACATTCATCTACAAAAAGACCGCAGGTGCCGGGGCTACCGTCGATATCGGTGTCTACAACATGCACGCTTCGCTATTTGCGATGGGCTACCCGAAACCCGTGCGGGTCTCCGCAATTACTGAGGATTACATCTCTCAGCAAGATCCAAGATTTAAGGGGATCATGGATGTTGAAGAGTTCGGTGCGGCGTGGGTGCGGTTTGAGAATGGTGGTGTAATGGTATTCAAAATCTCTTGGGCAGTGCATCAGGACTCGCTCGGTGGAAACTTCCATCTTGGAACGAAAGCCGGCTTCTCGTTGGGTGGACCGGTTATTTATGCCGACGCGTATGAGGGTGAGCTCAAGAAATTTGTCGAATCGGAAGGATTAACAGCCGAACCGAACCCGCCGGAAGGCATGACGACGATCCAGTTCTCTGGATTTCCGCAATCTGATAACTGGGCATCACAGATGATCGCATTCCGTGAAGCCGTCAAGGCGGACGCACCATCGCCGATACCACCGGAGGGTGTTCTGCTCACGAATGTAATTATGGACGGTATCTTCCGATCACATGCAGCCGGAAAAGAGGTAGCAGTGAGAGTGCCGAAGATTTAAGGGTGGATTTATGATTTTTTAACGCTGGGTTTACGAGGAGGCATCTCATCAACAGATGCCTCCTCCTTGTCTATAACCGCTACGAGACGATATGCGTACCGTCCTACATCCTGAATCCCTTCTTCACGTTCATGCAGGCTAACCTTCAACGTCCAGATAAAACCCGGTTCAAACTCAAAACCTTCTATCCCCTCATAGAAAAATTCCCACCGTTGGTTTTCCTCATTGAATTCCAGATAACATTCCTGCTCAAAAGCACCTACACAGGTCGTCTTATAGGGTCCGATGATGAGCGTCTCTATATGTTCGCCGCGCCCACATCCAATGATGACGAATAAAAAGATTAATGTGATTGGGAGTATGGGTTTTGTTGGATATAGCATTCCTTTTTTAACAGGACTTACGCATTTTTCCGTGATAACGGACATCCTACGCACTGCAGGGTTTTTACTGGGGTATTTCTTCAGGGTTTGAAACCCCGCCAACGAGGGTGCTGCGTAAGTCCTATTTAATAAATGTTTAGAACCATTCAGAACTACGCAGACAAGAAATTCCGAATCACATAATCCAGAATCCCGCCGTGTTTGTAGTATTCTACTTCCACCGGCGAATCAATTCTGATTAACAACTCCGTCGTCTGTGCCTCACCGTTCGCGCGAACGATCTGCATTGTCGCCATCTGTCCGGGTTGGAGATCGTTGGCAAACCCTGTGATACTGATAATCTCACTGCCGTCAAGGTTGAGCGTTTGCACATTCTCACCCGCCTTGAACTGCAACGGTAAGACCCCCATACCGATCAGATTACTGCGGTGGATACGTTCATAACTCTCCACGACAACCGCTTTGACACCCAAGAGTTTCGGACCCTTCGCTGCCCAGTCACGGGAACTTCCCATACCGTAGTCCTGTCCAGCGAAAAGGACAGTAGGGACACTGTTTTCTTGGTAGTGGAGTGATGCTTCATAGATCGTCGTCTGCGTCTCCTCTGGATACTGAACAGTGAATCCACCTTCCACGTCTGGGGTCATGAGGTTGCGAACCCGACGATTGGCAAATGTACCACGACTCATCACACGGTCATTGCCGCGTCTGGAGCCGTAAGTATTGAAATCCCGCGTGTCAACACCCCGTTCCTGAAGATAGTGACCAGCCGGACCTTCTGCTGCAATCGCCCCTGCTGGCGAGATATGGTCAGTCGTGACTGAATCCCCGAAGATACCCAGAATTCGGGCATCCACAATATCTGAGATCGGAGCGGGTTCACGTGAAAAACCTTCAAAGAACGGTGGATGCTGGACATAAGTGCTTCGCTCATTCCACGGATAGAGCACACCCGTCGCGCCTGCGAGATCTTCCCATTCGGGTGCTTGGTTACCGATCGATTCATACATCTCTTTAAACGTCCGCCGATCAACCGCCGCGCCAATCATCTCCGCAATCTCTTGACGCGTGGGCCAGATGTCCTTCAGGTAAACCGCTTCGCCCGCATCGTTATGTCCAACCGGTTCCGTAGCGAGGTCAATGTCAATCCGGCCTGCGATACCGAAAGCGACGACAAGTGGCGGCGACATCAGGAAGTTGGATTTTATCTCTGGATGCACACGCGCTTCAAAATTTCGGTTACCACTCAAAACGCTGGCAGTGACGAGGTTCCGCTCTTCTATCGCTGATTGAATCACGTCATTCAACGGTCCGCTATTACCGATACAAGTTGTGCAACCGTAGCCTACAACGTTATAGCCGAGCTCCTCAAGATACGGTAATAAACCCGTATTCTGTAGATACTCCGTTACGACACGGGAACCGGGTGCCAAACTCGTCTTGACGTGATCCGGGACCCGCAGCCCTTTTTCAACGGCTTTCTTGGCAAGCAATCCAGCACCAATCATGACGGAAGGGTTACTCGTGTTTGTGCAGCTTGTAATCGCGGAGATAACAACGGAACCGTGGGTTATACCATCGCTCTCGCTTGTATCTTCAGACACGCCGAACCCATCTTCCGCGACAGGACGTGTCAGGAGTTCATTAAAAGTCTGTTTGACATCCGACAAAGCGATTCGGTCTTGCGGTCGTTTCGGGCCTGCGACACTCGGCTCAATATCGCCGAGATCTATTTCAAGCACATCAGAGTATTCCACTTCTCCGAGTCGCGGGATACCGAACAGATCCTGCGCTTTCAGATAAGCCTCTACTGTGTCAACGTGTGCTTCGTCGCGCCCGGTAAGACGGAGGTATTGCATCGTTTCCGCATCGGGTGGGAAAAATCCGATCGTCGCCCCGTATTCAGGGCACATGTTAGAGATTGTCGCACGATCAGGGAGAGAGAGTGCCTCTACGCCGCCACCAAAGAATTCAACGAATTTACCGACAACTGCAGCCGCTCTGAGACGTTGCGTCACAGTCAAGACCAGATCTGTCGCGGTAACACCGTCTTGCAGTTCGCCTTTAAGGTGAACACCGAGCACCTCTGGCGTTAAGATATAGACAGGCTGCCCTAACATCGCTGCTTCCGCTTCAATACCGCCAACACCCCATCCGACGATACCTAAACCGTTAATCATCGTTGTATGTGAATCTGTACCGACGACGGTATCCGGATAGGCGAGTGAATCCTCTGTCATGACGACTTTCGCGAGGTATTCCAGATTCACCTGATGCACAATACCGATAGAGGGTGGGATAATATTGAATTTTTCAAATGCCTGCTGTCCCCATTTCAGGAATTCATAACGTTCCTTATTGCGCTCAAACTCGCGCTGGGTATTGAACAGGAACGCGTTTTCTGAACCATACGCATCAACTTGAATGGAATGATCAATGACTAAATCAACAGGGACGAGCGGTTCTATCATGCTCGCGTCGCCACCGAGTTCAGCAACAGCCGAACGCATCGCCGCAATATCGACGACAAGCGGGACACCTGTGAAATCCTGTGCCACAACGCGCGCGGGTTTGAATGGAATCTCTGCCGCTTCTGGAGAACGGGCATTCCAGTTTGCCAGATTCACGATATCGTCTTCTCTGATCTGGTGTCCATCATAATTTCGTAGTAACGATTCAAGTAGAATGCGGAGGCTGACGGGTAAGGTGGATATTGAACCGATACCCGCTTCCGCTAAGGCAGGCAATGAATAATAGGTACACTCAACGCCCTCGCTTTCAAGGGATCGGTGTGTATTGAACAGATTGTGAGCAGGGTCAGACATCTGCTAACTCCTTTAGTTTCATAAATATTTTCTTATTATTTTACCACAGGTTGAACCTGTATTTCAAACTGATAACCACTCCTCTGACGACTATTACTTCTCCTGCCCTTTCATGAGCGCGTCAAGTTGCTGGCGTGCATGCGCAACGATAACGTTTTGCGGGTAATCAGCGATAAGCGTGGTATAAGTGGAAGTGGCATTCGCAAAATCGGCGTTTTCTCGATAAACCTCGGCGATGTTCATCAACGCTTTCGCTGCCATAGGGCTTTCTTGGGCGATAACTTCTTCGTAGGCATTGATTGCGTCGTTATCTTTATCCATCCCACTGTAGATATTGCCGATAAGCATCCACACATCATCGACAATAGTGGCTTCCGGATAGACATCAAGTGTCCCCTGACACTGTTGTAGTGCCGCATCTGTCTGCCCGCTCAATAGGAGTTGTACAGCGGTGGCATAGTCCGTAAGCGGCACTTTAAAGTAATCTGGATGATTCTGGATGAGGACAATGCGTTCAAGGGCATCATTTGTCAGTTTGTCAGATTTTGAGATCTTGATGACAAGATTGTATGCCTCGATAGCCTGTTCAAAGTCACCCGCAAAGAAATAGGAGTCACCTATCAGTTTTCGGGCAGGCGCGCGGAAACGGTTGGTACGGCTGGCGATCGGTTCAAGTACCTCCCGCGCGAGTGTATAACGTTTCAACAAAACATGGCATTCGCCTAAACCCAATTGGGCTTCCGTTAATTGGGTGACAGTTAAGCGTTGGGTGAGCAATGGTTCTAAGGTCATCTGGGCAGACTTCGGTGCCCGAAGTCCCCGCAATTGCAACCGTCCCAACAATAATTTGTCTTTCACCACAGCATTTCCTGTGCTAAGCTGTTCTTTCAAGAGTGTTACCGCTGCATCCCACTGCTCCATCTTTTCGTAGAGTGCCGCAAGCTTGGATCTGGTGTTTCTAACGCGACTCCTATCGGTAGAACCTGCTATCAACGCCTTATAGAAATCAGTAGCAGCCTGAAGGTTTTCGTTACGTTCTAATATCCGCGCGTATTTTTCAAGTGTTGTGTCGGTGTGTGCTGGATAAGACCGATGGAGATATGTGAACGTTTCCAGTGCTTGCGTTGCCTTCCCCGCATAGAAAAGGAGTTCACCCAACGTCATAACGATATTCGGATTATACCCAGATTGGGCTTGCTGCTGCTGAAGCAAAGTGATGAGTTTCTCCCGAAGGGGTCGGTGTGCTGCGCCCTCATAAATCTCAAGCATCTCGCGCCAGATGAATTCTCGTTGATTCCATCCAAGACCAATACGTTGTAGAGCGTCAATATAAACGTCGGCGGCTTCTTGAATTTTACCCTGAATTTTATATGCCGATGCCAACTGTGTATAAAGATAACTATCCTGTGGGCTCAACTGAATGGCTTGTTGATACGCAGCGATCGCTTCTGGATACATTTTATGAGAGAGATAGATTGAGCCGAGTTGTTGATGTCGATCAGATCGCTTTAAGTTCCCCGCTACAAGCTTTTCCCACTCTGCTACTGCTTGTTCAGTTTTACCGGTCTCGGCATAAAGCGCACCTAACTTCTTACGAAGATTGGTATTCTCTGGATGCCGTCTAATCGCTTCTTGATAGAGTTCAAATGCCTTCGGATAATCATCTTGTTGTTGGTAAAGTTCCGCTAATTGTTCCAGTAAGTTGATGTCGTCAGGATACTGTTGCATCCGTTCTTGAATCAGTTTCTCAGCTTCTACATAGCGTTGATTTGTGATGTAAAGCTGAATGAGTCTGTTGGTTGCAGTCGTGCGGTAGGGTGAAGTCTGGAAGTTGTCAAGGAAATACTTGTAACTTTTCACCGCTTCCTCAGATCTTCCCTCCGCTTGTTGGTATTGACCAACGAGATAGGCAGCTGTCGCAGCAGCAGAGGTGCCAGGATGTTGATTGAGAATTTGTTTACACTGCAATATCGCCTCCCGAAATTGATAGCGATTCCAGTGAAGATTTGCCAAACGATGGACCGCCTGCGTGGCGTAAGAACTGTTCGGGTTTTCATCAATAACCTCTCTGAAAATACGCTGTGCCGCGGCATCCTCACCTATTTTAGCGTAACTCTGCCCTAACATCAGACGAATCGAGTCTTTTGAATTCTGATGGAGCGGTGTGTAGGAACCATCAGGATTGGCAATACCTTTTTCAAGCAACGCTTCATACGCCTTAATCGCCTCCGTGTACCGACGCTCATGGTAATGATCATGTGCCGCTTCAACTGAGTCTAACGAGGGATGAACTTCTTGGACAGTAGGGGCGCGTTGAACTTGTGCGAAAGTGTGTGAATTATCTGCGATTGTTATTGTGATAAAAAGCAGTGGTATTAGAACGGTAAGAAAAATGGCGTGTCGGTGCATCACGGTCTCCATTTCTATCAGGTGAAGTATCTATAGTACAGCCCTGCCTCTGTGTTTTGAACCGGTTCATCCAGATAGACAAGTACTAACTAGCTCCTGTAGCGTTTGGGTTTCGAGTTCTGATTTAAGTTTTTCAACTTTTTCAGGATTTCCAAGTTTTACCTCGACTGCGGTGATAGCATCTTTTACAGCATTTGCATAGAGCGGCTTTGTTGCCCCGGTTTCGGTGTAGATACGCTCGACTTGAAGGAAAAGGTGCAAACTCTGTTCTAATTTGCCTTCGGCGCAAGCCAATCTTCCGAATTGGTGGAGCGAATCTGCAATTTCGCTGAGTTTTCCGCTTTTGTTGCGATGCTGGAGGCTTTCTATGTAATATTGCTTCGCTTCGTTATACCTGCCCTGACGAAGTGCTATTTTCCCAAGACTATCAAGGAGATAGGGGAGGTTTGCGCCAGAGGCAGAGAGTTCACGGGCGAGATGCAGGCTCTCTGTATAGTAGCGTTTTGCATCTTCATCGCTATTTTGCTGAAACGCAATTAACCCTAAATGGCTCAGCGAATAGGAACATCCCTGTTTATCGCCTAATTCTTGTTGAATCTGGAGGCTTTCGGTGTGGTAACGATGTGCTTCATCATACGCGATTTGGTGATAGGCGATCAGCCCAAGGTGATTGAGTGAGGTAGCGATGCCGCGTTTATCAGCAAGCTCTCGTCGGATTTCTAAGCTTTCGGTATGATAATGTTTTGCTTCCTCACGTAACCTTTGACGACTTGCTGTTTTCCCAAGGTTATTGAGAGCATAGGCGATACCGCGTTTGTCGTCGAGTTCGCGTGCGAGACGTAAACCTTCTATATACTGGATTTTTGCTTCTTCAAAACGGCCCCGGTGGTAGGCAGTGAGTCCTAAATTATTCAAGGCGAAAGCGATCTGCCACTTATCGCCTAATATCTTCGCAATCTCTAAGGCTTCCGCGAAATGTGTGTCCGCTTCATCAGGTTTTTCTTGATACCTCGCGATAATACCGAGCCTGTTTAATGCTTCGACTACGCCGGGTTGATGCCCCACAGTTCTGAAAGTTTGTAGGGCATCTTTGCACAAGTGCCGAGCGGTTTGACACTCCTGTCGTGTATTATAGAATCTAGCGAGGGCTACCTGAATATTGGCTATTGTAAGTCGTAGCAATTTTTCGTCTGTTTCTAAAGCAGTTCCCGATTTCTGGTTCTGCAGAAGGTATTGTAATTCGATCTTCGCCTGTTTCAACCAAGTCAATCCTTCGTTCCATAATCCTCGGATGTAGAAAAACTGGGAAAGTGCAACGGCAAGCTGCCCGAACAAGAGCCATTCGGTATTCTCTCGTGTAAATCCGAAAGCGGCGCGGAAATTGTCGAGTTCAAGCGCCATTTCTGAAAGCACATAGACCTGTTCGGGGCCCTGTAGTTTTTCATTTTGTTGTTGTGCTAACCTGAGATAATAGCGAGCATGTGCCTCTCGGAATTCGACAAGAGGATGCTTTTTCCGCAGATACAATTGCAATGGTACCGAGAGATGGTAGCGGGTTCGTGTCAGATGTGTTTCCGTAGTAAGTAGAGATTTATCATGTAAACTAAAAATGATATCTATCGTCTCTATTTCTGCAGTCGGTGTCTTATCTGTTGTAAGGGGGCATACTGAACCCCAAATCATTTCGACGGCTTCCAAGAAAAATCCGCCTGAAAACAAGGCAAGCTGGCAGAGGAACCACTGTTCATGTGGTTCCAGAAGTTCATAAGACCAGACGATCACAGCGTTAAGAGTTTGATGCCTTATCGGTACATCTTGATTCCTCGTTGAGAGGAGTGTGGAACGTTTGTCGCTTGCTGAGTCGTCGAGGGTCATCTTTAGGCGTTCGCGGATGTGTTGTGGTGTCATTCCTTGGACGCGCGCCGCGGCGAGTTCAATCGCAAGGGAGAGCCCATCAACCATGCGACAGATCTCACCGATCACTTCGGCATTGTCCGGTGTTAATTGGAAATTCGGTGCGACTGCCTCTGCGCGTTCGCGAAACAGTTGGACGCTTTCCGAGTGTTGAAGGACTTCATAGTCAGCATCTACGGATGGAATAGATAAGGGGGGTATCATATATCTCTGCTCGCCTGCGATTTTTAACGATTCTCGTGAAGTGACCAAACAGTGCAGCTTCGGACACCGAAGGAGCAGGGTCTTGACATCTGAACTCGCTTCTATCAAGTGTTCAAAGTTATCCAATATTAATAAGAGGGTTTTCCGTGAAAGATATGTAATAACTTGTTCAATGGTATCTAATGGAAGGGCAAGAACCGTTGCAATTTCTGTAATAACGTGCGCCGGATGCACCAGATCAGCTAACGGAACGAACCATACCCCATCTGGGTAAGCGTTGAGGAGCTCTGTCCCCACCTGTAGGGCGAGACGCGTTTTTCCGATGCCGCCGGGACCAGTGAGCGTCACGAGCCGTGACTGTCCATCGGCAAGATACTTCACGATACGTCGGATTTCAGTTTCTCTGCCGATAAAGTTGTTCATTGGAGTTGGCAGGTTATTGGGGAGATTATCGAGCGTTTGCAGGGGCGGAAATTTACTTTCTAATTCTGGAATAGTAGAATCATCTATAGGTTTCCCATGTTGCTCTTGCATTGTATTGTCTTGGGTCTGTTTCCCAAAGATTTCAGCCCATCTCTTTTCGCCAATAATCTTGAAAATAGAAGGCTGCGGCGCGAGAAACTGAAAAATCGCTTCTGGACGTTGAATGTGCTTCAGACGATGCTCACCGAGGGCGATAAAACTTCCAGGCGGGAATTGCGTTTTGACAAGTTCATAAGTCACAGTAGAGAGCAAGATCTGCCCGCCATGCCCGGCATCGGTAATTCGTTTAGCAAGGTTCGCAGCCATTCCGTGATATTGGTTATCCAACAGGAGCATATCTCCCGTGTGAATGCCAATGCGAACGCGCAAATGCCCTACGGCTTCATGCCACTGATGTGCCTTGAGTGCCAGCTGTACTTCAAGGGCGCATGTAACAGCATCGTTTGCTGTAGGAAAAACAAAGAAAAAGGCATCGCCTTCGTTGTGGATTTCCGTCCCACCCCATGCCGTTTTTGCTGCTCGCAAGATCGCGTTATGGGCATTGATAACCTCCGCCATGATCGCATTATCGTGTTTTTCCCAAAGCAGCGTTGACCCTTCGATGTCGGTGAACATCAAGGTAAGCGTTCCGACAGGCAAATGTGGTGGTGAATTACATGCTGACACAGCAGTGTCCCTCTTGATTTGGGTTTGGCATTAAAGCATGGCGAGACTCGCCAGGAGTGCCATACCGTAAATCATGCAATTTTCGTCAATATCAAATTGTGGATGATGACACATATTCACGATACCTTTCTCCGCATTTCCAGCACCGACCATCACGAAGCAGGCAGGAATTTCTTGGGAATAACAACCGAAATCCTCACCACCGAGTATCGGCGGCACTGGAAATATAAGATTGTCTTCGCCAACTAAGCCTCGCGCTGCAGAGGTCGCTGCAACAACACAAGGTTCGTGGTTATATGTCACCGGACACCCTTCTTGATACTTGAAAGTATACGCAGCATTGTTGGCATCCGCGAATCCCGCAAGGAGACGCTCAAGTTGCTCTCGGACCCGTGCCTGCACCGATTTTTCGAGCGTGCGGACCGTGCCACCTATGAGCACTTGCGGCGGAATAACATTCAGGGCTGCGCCTGTGAGACCTTCTTGCAAGTTCGCATCTCCACCATGCAATTGGGTAATACTGACGACCGCTGAATCCAAAGGATTAACATTTCTTGCGACAATCGACTGCACGGCTGTCACAAACTGCGCACCAATAACAATTGGATCCACAGTCAGATGCGGAAACGCAGCGTGCCCGCCCTTACCCGTGAGTGTAATCCGAAACGTATCAGACTGGGCAAGCATCGGACCGACACACGTGGCGTATTCGCCAACACCATAGAGCGGAAAGACGTGGATACCATAGATTTCGTCAACATCTTCTAACACACCATCAGCCATCATTGCTGGCGCGCCACCAGGAAACACCTCTTCACTCGGTTGAAAGACAAACCGAACATGCGTTTTAAGGCTGCTGCGGAGATGTGAGAGGATACGCGCCGTTCCAATCAGCATAGCCGTGTGCGCATCGTGTCCACATAGATGTGCTTTGCCCTCAATCTTCGATTTAAAAGGCACTTCCGTCAACTCCTGAATCGGGAGCGCGTCCATGTCCGCACGTAAGGCGATACGTTTTGTCGCACCGGGCACCTCTAAATCCCCAACGACACCCGTCTTACCGATACCTGTTTTGACTGGAATGTCGAGCGCATGCAACGCATCAGCCGCAATACCTGCCGTCCGGTGCACATCAAACCCGATTTCAGGGTGTTGATGAATATCGCGTCGGATGGCGACAATATCATTAAAATGGTGGCGACACGCTTCAAAAATTAGGTCTTTATTCATTAAACCGATTTTCCTTAGGTATATCGCTTGAGAACTAAAACGTTAGTGTCCGTCGTAGGATGCTCCGGTGTCCTTGATCGTTTTCAAGACGATAGATAACAGTATAAACGCCCGGCATCATTTGAAAAACCGCGCTATCAATGACAGGGGTCAGTTCTACTTGCGCTGAACTATCATCAGGAACCATTTTTTCCTGTGTAAAGGGACCGTAGCATCTTTCGCCCAAAGGGTTAAGCACTTTCCAGGTCAAAGTGAGTTGCTTCGGACGTGGCGGATTATTAATATAGATGGTGATGTTATCGTCCATTTGTCCGTTTTCAAAACGCAACGTCCCTAACTTGGAGAACAGTTTTACTGTCAATGTCAACGGGGGCACGTATTCAAAATAACCTCTACCGGGGATTGCACGCCACGTTCCGCCTGTTGCCAAGGCGATCTGTCGGATCGGCAGATAATCAATTCCGATTACATCCACACGCACCTTTTCCCTTTGTAGTGTTTCAATAACCTCGTCCAGACTATAGACAGACCTTCCGTTGTAGTCAGCATCATGAAAAGCTCCATCGCTTGCCAAGATAATGAATCGTTGCGCATCTTTACGAAACTTCGTCTCTGTTACCGCATCCATGAGTCCATCTAAACCTGCTTCAGCGATGTCACCGCCACCATCAACGCCGATCCTGACAAGCCAGTTCTTGAAAGTTCCGAGATCATCAGTTTGTCCGTATATTTTTGTTTTATCTCTGAATGTCACTAATCCGAAAGTAACGTCGTGCCCTTCTCGTTCCATAGCATCAAACAGGAAATCGACATAAGCGCGGATACCCCGGATGTTGTCGACCATACTCGCAGTTTCATCAAGGACAAAAACAATATCGATTTTCTTTACTGTACTCGCCTCAACGAGCGTCTGGGCAATCTCTTTCATCATGTAGACAAAAGCACCACCGACATTGCCACCACCGGATGCACCACCTCCGCCCCAGCTATTACCCATACTTGCGGCTTGAAGTGCATCGCCGCGTTCGCTACCGTAGTGGATTTTTGGCGCATCGATGGTTGGTGAGGAACCGGAACTGTCTAAGGTATTATCTGTTTCTAAAGCAACAGGTTCCATTTCGCCTTGTGGGGCAACGTAATCTGCTTTCGATGCGAGTGGCAGCGTGGCTATGGGTTGGTCAACCGAATGCAGTGTGAGACGATTTTCGGTGGTGTAGTCGGCTGATTTCGCCGCAATAGCATTTGATTGTGAAAGTCCGCTTCCAGGAGGCTCTGCGCGTGTTGAAGGCTCTGCTCTGCGGGGCTCGGATTGTGGAATATCAGCTGAGTCTTGGGCCGTCAGTTGCCAAGTTGCGCTTAAACCTGCCTTCGGTTTCGGAGGCGTTGGTGGTTTCTTTTCGGGAACTATCTTAGGTGTAGTAGGTGCAGGAGATACAGCCGGTTCAACAAAAATAGGAGGTTTTACAATCGGAGGCGGCTTGATACGCGTTATCCAACTTGTTATGCCGTCATAAAACACGTCTTCAGAGATCGGTTTTGGCACCAACCACCACACCATCAACAATAACACAGAATGAATAAGGAGCGAGTATACAAAATATGGGGATGCCGTCTTTCGTCTTAACATCTGTCCTTTCCTTTTCTTTAAAGCAACTACAAATGAAACTCGACTACATCTCCATCATAAACCACATCATTGCGACTGACAGATTGTCCATCGTGCCATTGAGGTCCCCATATCCGCGCAAACTTGAATTCCTCGAAATCTTTGTGTAGACCCATAGCAGCATCAAGAACGGTTGATCCAATAGGAAGCACAATCGGGTCATCGCGTTCTACTGCTTTACCGGGTGCCTTCGGATACACGCGCAAAATGTCTAACGTCCTATAAAGTGCCTCAAATAGTGTCTCTTTACTCTCCCCTGTCTCGGCAGAGATCGGGTAGATTTGAAACGTTTCACCATAGAATTCTTTGAGAATCTCCAACCGCTCGTCTGCACCTACTGCATCCGACTGGTTTGCTACGATAAGATGGCCATTTTCAGGAGTATCCCTGTCTGCTTCGTTAAGGAGTGCCATCACCGTGTCCAGATCGTCTAATAGGTTGTCGCTCGCAAGACTTACCACCGGTAGCGCGATATCAGCGTTTCGGGTGAGCGTTAACACAGTGGATGACGTAAAGTCTGGCATGATAGAGGGGGTGTCAATGAGTTGAAATTGGATATTCTCATAGTGAAGCATCCCAACCAATGGTGTCGTTGTTGTATAAGGTGTTGACGAAACCTCCGGCTTAGCGTTCGTGAACTTTACGAGTATCTGCGACTTCCCGGCATTTGGCGGTCCCAAAAGCACTATCTGTCCGGCACCTTGTTTCGGGATATGTTCGCTATAGCTTCTTTTACCTGATGCTTTACCGCCTTTTTCTGAGGGGCCCCTTTTAATCGCAGCGATACGACGACGGAGATCCGAAACCACTTTTTCTGAGCCTTTGTGTTTCGGGATGATCCGTAACATCTCCTCTAACAGGCTGAGCCGCTCTTCATCTGTCTTAGCGGCTTCATGTTGGTGTTTAAGTTTGTAGTAGGTCGGGGGTAGATTTGCTGGCATTTTCTTGTCCACTTCCATCGTCGTGCGTTGAAGTTGACACCCAACGGTTTCGGGTAATGAACACTAACCCTGTTTACATTCAGAATGAAATCTGTTAAAATGAATACAACTCTTAAATAGGATACAAAATTTCTGCGTACATGTCAAGTCAATTAAGGCGTCTTTCCCCAGTGGCACTAAAAAACTATACTGCTCTTCTCCTGCTTCTCTGTATTTCGTCGCCCGCTGTGGCAGAAGATAACAGTAATTTTTCATATCGCGGTGATGAGCTGCTCACGCTGGTACAATCCGATGCCCTTGAAGCACAAGTGATAGCACTACAAGAAAACATCGGTCAAGGAAGGTTTCACGCTTACCGTACCCGCAGTGCGCACCACCGTGAAGCAACCGAAAACACCGTGCGCTACATTAAAAGCCAGTTTCGTCGTTCCCCGCGTCTACAGATAAGCGAACAAGTCTTTGGCGGTATTCGGAATGTCATCGCTGTTTTACCGCCGCGATCGGATTCAACCAGCAACCGCGTTTTTGTTCTCTGCGCACATTATGACACACAAGCAGTCCGTGAGCCAAATTGGAACCCCTTAGTATCTACCGCACCCGGAGCAAATGATAACGGCACTGGGGTCGCAGCGATGCTGGAAATCGCGAACCTTTTAAGCCGTCATGAATACGACCATGAGTTAAGATTTATCGCCTTAGGCGGTGAGGAACTCGGTTTCCTCGGCAGCCGACACTATGCTCGGATGGTGAGATCGAACAGCACCACGGCGACTGTTACTGCCCGTAAAAACATCGTCTCTGTTTTTAACTTAGATATGTTCGGTTTCAATTGGAAAAGTGATCTCGTTGAAATCGTTGCCAATAACGATTCCGCTTGGATTAGCCGGGCACTCATCATTGCAAACGGATGGTACAATGTCGGCTTGAAAATTCGCCGCACGCAAGACGAATTCATCGATATTTCTTCCCATAAACCGTTCTGGGATAACGGATACGATGCCGTCACTTTAACTGAAAGTTCAACACCCTGGCGCGATTCCCAAAATTACGATACCAATCCTTTCTATCACACGGCTGCGGATACTGCTGATAAAGTGAACTTCGGTTTAGTCAGAAAAGTGACACAACTCGTGCTTGTCACGATAGATAGCCTGCTCACGGACATGTTTAAGCCAACCCGGCAGCCACCCCGAGTGACGTTGCAACTCCCACCGACGACACAGGAGAGTGAGTTAACAATCAACGGAACATTTCAGGCAGATTTTCCAATCGACATCATTGTCCATCCAAGCCAGACAGAGGCGGTACTGCACCGAGATACACAAACCTATACAGCAAAGGTGCCTTTGAATCCAGGAGAAAACGTTCTCAGAGTGATAGCACGGTATCCGCTCGGCGCAGTTTCAACCGCCGAATCTGTAATCTTAACGCAAGCGTTCGCATGGAGAGACGTAGTGGTTTTTCCGAATCCGGCACGTTCAGACGGTTTAACTGAATTCCGAGTTGAAGCAAATGCGGAAATAACTGAGATGCACGTCCTGATTTATGATACTAATGGGAACCTAATAAAACGGATTGAAGGGGTCACTGATCGGTTAAATCAAAAGATCTGGCGGACTTGGTGGAGCCAGCAAACCTCTTATGGATTGGCGGTGTCTCCAGGGATTTATGTGTGCCACATTTCAGTTCTTTCAAAAGGTGAGACATATACTTACTTGAAGAAATTGGCGATTTTACGGTGAGGTACATGAAGGAAATATCGTATGATCCGAAAAAATATTTTGACATCCTCGCAAAGATTATGTTAGGATATACTATACAGAAGTAGACTAAAGAAAGCCTAAAAAAATGGCTGACTATGCCAAAAGGGGAGATCTGATGAACAGAAATATCTATGTCCGCTTCAGTTTGCTAATTTTCCTCGTCAGTGCAAGCGTGATAATATCTTCGTGCGGCAGCGCAATGGATCAACCAACAGATGTTGAACTATTGAGTTCAATCGAAAACGCGTTTGTGAACGTCGCGAAACGGAGCAAACCTGCTATTGTTAGCGTGGTTTCGCTGCGTCAAGGAGAAAATGGCAAAACTCACAGACAAGAAGGGTCCGGGTTCATCTTTCGGAAAGACGGTTATATCCTTACAAATGAGCATGTCGTACGGAATGCTGTAACTATCAAGGTTCGACTGTTCGATGAGAGTGAATTTGACGCAGAATTGGATGGCAGAATTGACCGTAATACAGATATTGCCGTCCTAAAAATTGATACCGAAGAGGAACTTCCTGTGCTTCCTCTGGCGAATTCGGATGAGGTCCAGGTTGGACAATTCGCTATTGCGATCGGGAACCCATTTCAACTCGATTATACGGTAACAGTCGGGACTGTGAGTGGAAAAGGACGTTCATTTCTTCGCGACATCGGTCTTGTTCGATATCAGGATTTTATCCAAACGGACGCTTGGATAAATACCGGAAATAGTGGGGGCCCCTTACTGAACATACATGGTGAAGTCATTGGTGTTAACTCGTTAATCCGACGACCCGACGACACACCCGCAACAGATGCTGTTAGAGCAGGTGCAGGGTTCGCGATTTCCAGCAACCTCGTCGAAAAGATTGGAACACAGTTGATTGCAAACGGACGGATCATCCGAGGTTTTCTTGGGATTCGTATGGAAGAAGTTCGGCGAGGCATTCGCATTGAGGCTGTCTACAAAAACATGCCTGCACACCTCAGTGGTCTAAAACGAGGCGACATTATTATTAAATACAACGGGCAGAAAGTAGAAGATACTGATAAATTCAAAATGTGGGTCGCTGACTCACAAGTCGGTAAACAATCAAAGATTACAGTCCTGCGAAATGGACATGAACGGATGTTCAATGTAACAATATCGGAAATGCCAGCACTACAAGCAGGGAGATCTATTGAAACCAACTCCGTCGCGTGGAGACGGCTTGGACTATCAGTACGGAAGTTAGAAAAAGGTGATTTTGAAAGGTACACTTACTTGACTGATGCGGACCAAGGCATCATCGTTGACATGGTGAAAGAAAACAGCCCGATTCCGAGAGGCACACTTATTATTGCTGTTAATGGTCAAAAAATTAACAGCGTCGAAGAACTTGAAGCACTCATTCAAAAACAGCAGCAAGAACTCCAACAACTTATCCTCGACGTCAAAAGCAGTCACGGCGCAGAAAAGATAACGATGCACCTAAAACCTTAGGTGCACTTACAAAATCCGCCGCTCGCGAGGTTTGATGGAGTTTAAATGAATATTTCGGTGATACTATTACAAAAAACATTGTAGGGAGGTTTGCTTGAGGGTTCTTCAAGTCTTGTACTTATCCTACATAACTGATCGGATAAGGATTCAGAGGCATCCGGTCTAAGTTTCATCCAAAAACGCTATATGACAACATCAACATCCATGACACTCAGAGAAATTTTTGGTCCGAGCGGACTTATCTCACAAAATCTTGAGGGATACGAAGTCCGCCAAGAACAACTACAAATGGCACATGAAGTGTCCCGCGCTTTGATTGATTCCGAACACTTAATCGTTGAGGCTGGAACAGGCGTAGGTAAAAGTTTCGCTTATCTAATTCCGGCGATTTCCCTTGCACTTAGATCCGAACAAACGGTAGTCATTTCGACGAACACCATCAGCCTACAGGAACAACTTGTCACCAAAGACCTCCCATTTCTGCAACGTGTACTCCCGCGCGATTTCAACGTAGTACTCGCAAAGGGACGACGCAATTACCTCTCACGGCGCAGGCTGAAAAATTTACTCAATTATGAACGCGGTTTATTTGATACATACGAAGAAGTAGAACAAGTCAGCGAGATCGCAGAATGGGTGAATCTGACAGTAGACGGCAGCAGAGCAGATTTACCGTGGCAGCCAGAATCTCAGGTTTGGGATAAGGTCGCATCCGATAGGGATAACTGCCTCGGTCGCAACTGCGAAACCTACGATACCTGTTTCTATTTCAAAGTCCGAAGGGAGATGCGCAACGCGGACCTCCTCATCGTAAACCATCACCTCCTTTTTAGCGATCTCACAATCCGTAAGGAAAGTGGCACAGCCGCCGGGATCTTACCTGATTACGACTACCTCATCATTGACGAAGCACATCATCTGGAAGCAACAGCAACTAACCACGCGAGTGTCAACTTCAATAACACCCGCGTTAAATGGTTTCTTGATGCCCTCTACAATGAGCGGAGCGACGATGGCTTAGCCGCACATCTCAATTCCATACAATTGAAAGATCAAGCTATCGAAGCACGTGAACAGACCAATAATCTTTTCAGCAGTATCGTCGAGACCATCGGAAAAATTGAGGGAGCAGCGTACGGCAGCACACTAACGGAGCGTATCGATGAAAGCGATTTTGTCGAAAATGTATTGGATGCACCGCTGCTGGACATCGAGCAAACACTGAAAGATCTCCAAAAAGACGCTGCAACAGAAGATGATGAACAGGAAATTACCGCACTCCAGCGGAATTGCCAACGCCTTCGTGACGAATTGGATATGATCATTCGGCAAAACGATCCAGATTATGTCTATTGGGCAGAAATATCTACGCGCGGACGCAACCCTCGGATTCTCCTAAACGCTACACCCTCGAATGTAAACCAGATGCTACAAGAACATCTGTTTGAAGAAAAAAATAGCGTCGTCATGACAAGTGCTACGCTTTCCACCAACCGAAACTTTGCCTATTTTAAAGCGCGAATCGGAATAGACGACTGTCGTGAAATGCTTGCCCATTCCCCTTTTGATTTTAAAAAGCAGGTCCAGATTCACATTCCGAGGTGGATGCCGGATCCAAACAGTAGCGATTTTACACCAGCGGTGATTGATAAAATTCGATACTATCTCGAGCTGACACACGGCAAAGCCTTCATCCTTTTTACAAGCTACAGAATGATGAACGAAGTCTATGATGTTGTTGCCCCCGACTTGGAAGATATCGGGATTAGCACCTTCAAACAGGGCGGCAACCTTTCTCGGACGGATATGCTTCAGGCGTTTCGCGAGGATACAGATTCGGTTTTATTCGGAACTTCCAGCTTCTGGGAAGGTGTTGATGTACGCGGTGAGGCATTGAGCAATGTTATCATAACCCGACTTCCGTTTGAGGTGCCAACACATCCTGTGATGGAGGCACGCGTGAAGCAGATTAAGGAAAGCGGCGGAAATGAATTTTTTGAGTTCAGTCTACCAGAGGCAATTCTGCGCCTCAAACAGGGCTTCGGACGGCTTATCCGCACGCAGACCGACACCGGGATTGTCGTTATTCTCGATCCGCGAATTAAGACAAAAAATTATGGAAAGCAGTTCCTTGATTCGTTACCAGACTGCGAAATTATAGAAAAATAAAAAATGCTCGCTGCGTCTAATACAGCGAGCATCTATAAGAAATCTGAACAACACCGCTTCTATCCCATAACCTCTTGTAGAACAGAAGTATCGCTACCAGTCAACCTAATACCGCTTAGGTGAAGGTTGCGCAACGCGAATCCCTCTATCATGGGTGAAAGGGAACTCAAAGTCTATGGTTTGATAACGTTGTGCTGCACCGGGCGGTGGGGCTTTTTCGATGGGTAGGATGACCTTTAATTCAAGAGCGTTCAACTTGGTTTGTACAAACGGTAAGAAACCCTCCGCGCTTTCACCCGGCGGGATGCCTGTTCGGCGTTTACCGACCTGTTTTTCAACAATTTGCATCCGCTTTTCGATCAAAATTCGACGCGCAATTTCCAATCCATTCGTGACATAGAGTCCCGTCGCACGCGCCATGTATGTGAAGCGCTCTTTTAAATCATCGTAATCCATACCGTTATAGATATTTTCACCCTGATCAACGATACTGCATTCTTTGACATTAAAGATGATATTCTCGCTCCGATTGTTGGTAATCTTCACATAGAATACATCTGTTTTGTCACCTTGGTGAAGTGCTTCTGTTTCATAAAAAGGTGAAAATGCGTTCCCGCGATTGTACTTACGGTCTAAGTCTGGACGGCGCCAGTACGCGATAGAAACTGTAATCCCGTCCACCGTTTTTGTCAAAATCGGTTGTCTTGATTGAACGTCAAACAATTGCGGATAGTCGGACATCAGAATAACATCAACGACTTTCCTATCTTCACCGGTCCCCAATTCAATCTGGTTCTTAGCTTCCGTCCAATCGTTAAGGAAGTTACTCCATTGGTCATCAGCGTGTGCGTATTCACCAAAAGCGAAAATATAAGTTAACGCTTCCATATTGGCGTCGCGTGCTTTACCAATTCGGAATCCGACAGTCTCCATACCGTGTTTATCCAGCACCGGCTTTGCAAGCACTTCAGACGGGACAGCCGGCACAATTACCTCTGCGTTCGGATTTGCACTCTGTTCCATCTTCGCTTTCGCTATATTATGCACAGGCTGAATCGGTGACAAGCCACTGAGCGGCGTACCACATCCCGAAACGCTAATCGCGAGTGCCAATAGTAAGACAAAATTGAGTGTTGTGAATCTATTCAACCATTTCATTGATAATATTGCCTCCTTGGTTACCATTCTACGAATGATAAGTTCATTTCTTACTTTCCATTCCCGGATACTCAACAGATCAGCACGCTAATATATAACTGATTTGAAAACACCGGATTAAAGTCCAAATAGGTTCATTTAGTTCTCTTGTAGGAGCGATCTCCGGGTCGCTATGCTTTGCTTTACACATCCTTGTAGGAGCGATCTCCTGGTCGCGATGCCTAACTCCTGGTCGCGACACCTCGGTTAAAACGAGCAACAGTCGAAAACTAAATACCCCTAAAACCCAAATGGCGCGTCTAAAACGAGTTTTGTTGCATATTAAGTTAGCATAACAACAATTTTTAGTCAAGAAATATGTCAGAAGAATTTCTGAAGCCTACTTCACAATACTCAACTTTCCAATTTCTTGCACAGGTACCCCCGCCCGCTCTGCAGAAATACGGTAAATATAGATACCTGATGCCACAGGCGAACCGCTAAGATTCACAGCGTTCCACTCGAATTTCCCTTGCGAGAATACATTTTGGTGCGTCTCTTTATATACAAGGGCACCCGTCGGCGTAAAAACCTCAAGATTGACAGCATCCGCAATTTGTGAGGCAGAGAGTCGATAGGCGAACGTCATTACTGCATCGCCTGTCCGTAGCGGATTCGGATATACGCGCGTCTCTTCAAAAGTAAACGTTCCCGCCTCAAGTTGTTCTACCCGCAACTGGTAGGAATCAACACTGCTGAACCCGCTATCTGATTCAACGACAAGGTAGAGTGTCCCTGTCAGCTCAGGTTGATAAATAAGTTTCAATCCAGTGATCTCTGTAGCATTTTCGCCGGTCGCATAGATTTCGCCAGTCGCCGAATGGAGAGACAATCGATAATTCGCTGATAGTGGCACGTTTGCCAAAGTCACTAAAATAGTTATCCCACCCTCAGTTTCCAACTTGTATACGTCGCGCACATCGCTTACGTCGAAAAGGAAAGACTCGTATGTTTCGCCGTATGTGATCGGGTATGCTGTCACAATCGTATCATTCGGTTCATAGGTATCACCGAATGACACCAGAATCGGGATAGTAAAACCTTCAGCACCGATATTGGTTATTGAAATACCAGTCACCGTGCCGTCGTTGGCATTGCTATTCGGGACGGTGCCCGGTGTAAAAGCCGTGTGTCCATCATCTAAGGAATAGGCAGCACCCTCGGTGATCGTTACCACATTTATAGATTCAATGCCGTCTTGTTGATAGAGACCGAGATGTTCAGGGTCTGTCGGATCCTCAAGCCAGATCTGTTGAGAGGCGTCATAAGAACCAACTGGATATGGACGCGTTTCATCGATGTGCCAGATCAAGATGCCTGATTCTGGCAAATAAGTATCAAAAGTTGCCCCTGAAGTTTTGTTCCGATTCTCGATGAGAAAAAATTCCTTTGCTGCTCCGTCTATCGGATGACCTGAGGCAAGAATATCAATTTTGAAAAGTTTATTTGTTTTAGGACCGAGTTCAAAACTGGGGACATCAATTTTCTGGTTTTCGGTTATTTGAATGGGTTCGATCCAACCGAGACGACCATTTTGAGGTCTCGCATCAAAATCCCACTTCAGATACCCCATGATATGGCTTGGTTCCAAGCCGTTTCCAATGCCAAACTCCGCCGGTCCTTGATACGGACCGAAGGCACCCATAAGCCCCCATTTATGATCGTGTGGACCCGTGAAGATTCCATAGACATCAGGCGCACCGAAATCATGAAAAAACTCGTGGAAATAGATGCCTAAATGTGGATGCTCAAAATCTGGTTCTTCAGCAACAACCGCCGCAGTATTGACACGCACACCGTCGTAAATAGCATTAACATTTGGTATGAGAACAGACTGGATATCATAGTCGATGATACCTGTGGAGGCTTGGTCATTACCTGAATGGATTAGGAAAACATGATCAACAATGCCGTCTTTATCTCTATCGTATTGCGAAAAATCAACAATCGCATCCACACCCTCACATGCTTCCCGAACCAGTTCTCGATAACGCTCCAAGATGCGGACACCTTCGCCGTAATACGTCATCGGCTTCTTGGCGCGGATCCAAGCGTTACCTTTTGGGAGCACGCCTCCCATCGGTCCCGGCTGGATATCCATTTGTCCATAGGAATTTTCGAGATAATAAGTTTTCATGGAGACACCTTCTGTTGCGAAAAGGTATCTATCGAATGCTGCACCCTCCCTACGTCCGGGCATATCAGAGAAATCTATCTTCAAGGCAAGCACATATTCTATACCGTCGGATTGTAAAACGCCCTGTTCTCTGGCGAGACAACAATCCTTCAGGGCTTCAAGAAAACCAGCGTTACTCTGCGGGGCTTTCGGCACTAATTCTCCGCTTAGAGGGTCTTCATTGAAGAAGAGATACGGATTTGGTGGCGCAGCGATACCTAAATCGGAAAATAGGAGCAGACAAGCGATGCCAACAATCAGACACCGTAAAGTGTTTATTTTTATAGATAGAGGGGCACGAGAAACGGGTGAGAGGGGCTTAATCAAACTCCCCTCCACACTTCCGGCATAAGATATAGAACTGAATATCATCGGATTGCGCGTGTTGTATGATGAGTTCGACTGTCTGTGGGGGCAGATCTGCTTCACATTTCGGACATTTGTAGAGTGAACCTTCTGTTTCAGGAAATTGGGTGAGGTCGCCCCAAATATCTTGAATCCAATATTTGAATTCCCAAGGTATTTCGGTGTTGACAGTCGTTGCAATTTCGACTGCGTGTCTAATGATTTGTTGACATTCGCGAAGGGAAGCAGGTTCGTAGAGATGGGGTGAATACTTGAGTGGCAGCGGTTTTCCTTCTGTCTCAGTTTCCGTGTTGAAATCGCGGGCGCGGGTGAGCAAAATCTGATCCAAGCGGGCACCCTCTTCCCGTCCTTTAGACCAGAGGCGATAGTAACCCGTTCGTTTGATATGAAAAAAAGCGGGGTTCTTGCTCGGTTTATTGCTTATTGGATCGTCTGAAGCCGTATCCCAGAGCCAACGTCCCCACTTAGAGGTATCATCCACATCTGGATCAGCCCAAATTTTTATAGCACCTGGGCCCCCGTCTTTATCCCACGGTTTTGGCTGTGTGTCATCCATACCGATCCAATAAGAGTCTTTGCTATATTCAAAGAAGACACGCGCCCAGAGATACCACTTCCCAGTTTTAGGGATATAAATTTCGTGGGTCGCACGCGCACCTGGTAAACTGTCAATGGCTTTGCCACCGGAAGCTGCTTCATGCTCAACGATTCGGACACCGTTATCAAGATGAATCGCGTTATCCGCTTCAATAATAAGCGTATCCTTAGGTATCCGAATAACTTCCTCCGGCTCATTTGTGGCGTGCAACTCTACCGGTTCGCTTAGATTGTAACTCTTTGCTATCCTTTGGGAAACTTTCTCAAACTGTTTTTCCGAGAGGTTCGCATCAAAAAAACAGTCTCGGATACCTTTCTTCCATAGATCCAGCAAGAGAAACATTGCTTTCAGGTTCCCATCCGGGCGTTTTCGCGTACCTACTACAATTAACATACCCGTGTCTTTGGAACGACTGATCAAGCAGCGATGGAGCGGAAAATCTGATTTTCTGCGGATTCTACTTGAAACGACGAGCGGCGCGTAGTACCGGCATCTTTCATCACAACCGGGGATCTTCGCGCGTTTCGCTCTACAACATTCTGGACAGATTAACATGCCGCCGAGAGCGGGGCAAATGCGTTTCCCATTATTGGAACGGCAGGTCCGACAACGCTGGCTTTTGTACCGTTTCGTTGATGTTTGCCGTTTGTAATGTCGCATGTTCTCCCCCAGAAAACAGGTGCAATTGAGAAGCACACCTAAGAATTCTATAGCAAAATAACACTGTTAGTACAGGTCGGCAATCAACTCGGACGATTCACAAGATCCGCCAGATATTCAGCAATCTTATCTGTAATCTGTTGGGCATCTACATCCGCAAAGTTAAATAACTCTTTAAGCATCGGAGAGATAGCACCTGTATCCAGCAAAGCGTTCGCGAGTCTACCCATACTGCTTCGGTTGATGCCGCCTTGACCATCAGTGTTACCCATATCCAGAATCTTAATGCTATCGATCTTCTCAACCGGCCTCATAAGCTGCTCGATAATATCATCCGCATCATTGATCAATTCTAAGATCGCCTCTTGGACAAGGACGCGTTGTTCAGCAACATTCCGCGCTTCATATTCTGCCATCTCGCCTTGTGCTTTCGCACGAGCTTCGGCGAGTACCGCGTCAGCAAGACGTTCAATCGGTTGTGCCTGTGCTTCCGCACCGATGATCGCAACTTCACGCTGCCACTCCGCTGACATCACCTCTTCCGTAGCCGTCACATTCACTTCCGCCCCCATACGTTCGGCTTCCGCAACCAATTTCTCTTTTTCCGCAAGTGCGGTCACCTGCTGTTTATTGGCGACTTCAATCTTCCGGTCTTCATCGGTTAACGCAACACCCAATTCCTGTCCGATACGCGACTGTTCTACTGTCAGCATTTTGGCGATTTCAGCGAGTTCTACCTGCCGCATCTGATCAATCTGTGCAGTTTCGACGACGAGGTTCTTCTCAATCTCGCGCTGCATCACCTGTTGCTCTTGCGCAAAGCGTTCAGTCTGCACAATCAACTCACGCTCAATATCTCGGAGCATCACACCCTCTTCTTGGGCTATGCGCGCCTTCTCGACCGCCAGCACCTTTTCTAACTCACGTACCTCTACCTGCTCTACTTGTGCGATACGTGTCAACTCCACTGTCAGCATTTTGGCGATTTCAGCGAGTTCTACTTGCCGCACCTGATCAATCTGTGCAGTTTCGACGACGAGGTTCTTCTCAATCTCGCGCTGCATCACCTGTTGCTCTTGCGCAAAGCGTTCGGTCTGCACAATCAACTCACGCTCAATGTCTCGGAGCATCACACCCTCTTCTTGGGCTATGCGCGCCTTCTCGACCGTCAAGTCTTTCTCTATTTCACGCACAGCAAGGAACTGTTCCTGCTCAATCTTCTGCATTTGGACAGTGAGATACTGTTCAATTTCAGCAAGTTGGACAACCCTTGATTGATCAATCTGTGCGGTTTCGACGATCAGGTTCTTCTCAATCTCACGTTCTTGGACGATCTGTTCCTGCTGGACACGAGCAACTTCAACATCGCGAACCATCTCGATATCACGTTCTTGGACGACCTGTTCTTGTGTAATCCGTGCCCGCTCGACCTCCTGCTTCATCTCGTATTCACGTTCTTGCACACTCTGTTCCATCTCAAATTGGAACTTGAGGGTTTCTGCCTCCCGTTCAGCAGCGTAAATCGCAATATTTTTTTGCTGATCGGATTCTGCCCACGCCTGCTCCTGTTCCGCTTCAAGTTTCTCTATGCGAGCCGCAACCTCAATTTGGACGATAGCGACTTCTTTGCGTTGTACGATGTCTACCTTTTCACGTTCCTGTTCAGCTGTGATTTCCGTGATCTCACGGATACCGACAGCATCAAAGCGGTTTTCAGCGTCAAGCGTCTCGACAGGCGTTTGATCCACTCGGATAATCGAGACGGTCTCAAGTGTTAATCCGTTTTGGATTTCTAAATCCTCACCGCATGCCTCTTGGACTTTGTCAGCGAACTCTTGGCGTTTCTGGAGAAGTTCTTGGATCTCACTTTCGGCGGCTACGCTTCGCAAAGCACCTTCGAGTTTGGGTTCAATGAGTTCACGAACTGTCTCTGGTGTCATTGATTTATCACCGAGAGCTTGTGCAGCACGTAAAACATCATCTTCTTTCGGTTCAACCTTAAGATAGAAAACAACTTCGACATCACCACGGTTGAAATCATAGGTAATTAAAGCCTCTGAACCTTCGCGGATGACCTCAATACGCATTGTGTTTAGGGATATCTCTTTAATTTCGTGGATGATGGTGTTAACCCAGAGTCCCTTGGTGATACTAATTTTTTCTTTTGAACCACCTGTCCGCACAAGTGCAACATCGGCTTTCGGTATCCGGTAGCGTATAACTGCGGCAGCAAAGGCAGCCAAAATAGCGAGCAATACGATCAGAACAAATGATGACCATTTCATTACATCACTTTGCCCAAAACGGTCAAGCTGTCCAAAGGCGAACCAGCCGACAGCGATTGCCACAATAATTAAGAAGACGATAACAGCTATGAAACGCATTCAATTCTCCTATAGGATGATAGCACGAAGGCACAAGCGCGCCTAAATTTTACCGAAAGATTTCCTCGTTGCTGAGGTTCGTCCGGTATCGCCCTTTCAGCGGTTGACGTGGAGATGTCTGCCACGCGAGATTTGCTAAGTAGCATAGCGCATTTTCAATCAGAGGTTTCGCTATGGTGGTGCGATGCGCATCACGGGTATCCACAGCAAAAGTGACGTAATACCCTTCACCCCATTGCAACTGGACGCTGACAGCGTCACCGTTGTCCTCTCTGACTGCCAGTTTTCGATAACTCCGATCGTCTGTCACCCAGTGATCGTCAGTCATCAAGGCATCTACATTAACTTTATGAGGCCAAGTAAACATGCCGGTTTTCTGTCCATCATCGGTAACTTGGACATTGCAATCATCAGAATTAATCACGCGAATCGGGTGGCGGTTCACCGGCATCCAACCCCCGCGCCATTGCGGTTCGGTCGTGTGCACACCATCAGGCGGGATAATGTGATTGTCCATTGCCGAAGCCCAGACAATACCACCTTTGCGGACAAATTCTTGGATCGCTTGTTCGGCATCTTCAACAAAATATTCACCGTCATGTCCCGGACCGTTCCATGTAAACCAGATGATGTCGTAATCCGAAAGCGTGATGCTTGAAAGCTTAACCGCATTGTTAGGATCACCCCGATTCTCGGGGTTGTCGTTGATATTTACAGTTGTAAATTGGAATTCTAATCCTTCTACAGTCGTCAACGATTCTAACACCGCGGGTTCACCTGTTAAACTATCACTGATAACAATCAGCACGCGAAATACCCCCAACGGCACAATTTTTATCGAGGAGATGATGTCCGAAAATGATTGCGAATGTGGAAGCGACCTCAGGTTCCGAAGCCCTAACTGAAACTCGCGTGAGTTTAAACTCACGTCCAAGCGGCGACCTTCAAAATTTACATGTTCATAGAAAATGATACGGCACCCGCTAAACGGAAAACTCGGACCGCGCCGGACGCGAATCGATGAAATCATATCGTTCATGCCAATATCGAATATAGAACTGATATCGCGCATAATTACACTCCGCTGACCACTGTAGTCTACCTCGCGGAATACTTCAATGATAACAGGAACAGCACCGTATTCGGGTGGGGTCGGGTTCGCAGATGGGCTAAAACTGATAGCCGTGATCGCATCACCGAAATTGTACGGGATGTCATGGATATTCGGATAAAACCCTGGGGCAAGGACCAACCGGCGTCCCCTATAATTCTCATGCTCGTGAAAAATAGCTTTGTAGTTCGGCGACGCGTTGAATCCCGGTCCCTTGTAGATCTTGATTGAAGAGATAATATCCTGTGCCCCGATCACACCAGTGTTCGGCACCGATTCAATGAGCGTCAGTTTGCGTCCTTGAAAATTCACATGTTCAAAGACTTCAACGACGAGCCTCGGCATGTTGGTCATAACCCGCTCCTTGTTTTCAGGCGTGACTTACAACGTGATTGCAAGTTAAAGTATAATACCATTAGTAGAGACGGTTTGTCAAGAAAAATATAAAATTTTCTACAGATGGCTTTGCCCGCCTCTTCGTTTTTTCTTGGTTTATTGGAAAAAATGTGATACACTACAGATAAAATATTGTGAGTCTCGCCTTTCAAATCGTACGTGGAGGAACCCTGATGTCTTACAAAAGAGTGCTCCTCGTTATTTTATTCATAGGGATTAGTGGACTACTCGTCTACTCATTGGTACAAATTGAGAAGTCTGTTACACAGCAGACGGCAGAATCACGCCCAATAGCCCTCCCTTATAATTGGATCGGAAGTGTTACAGAAGAACAGATACCAGAACCCTCGGGTATTACTTATCATCCAACGCGACGGAGTCTGTTCATTGCTGATGATTCAGGTGCCATCTATGAAGTCAACCTACAGGGAAAGCTTATCCAAGCCAAAGGGTTAAACGAACTGGATATTGAAGGAATTACGATGAATCCGGGGACAGGTTTGCTGTATGCCGCTATCGAAGACGATGAAACAATCTTAGAACTTGAACCCGAAACGCTCACGGTTAAAAGAGAATTCCGAATCAACAGATATTTTAAAGGTGAACTGCTCCTGAAAAAAGGCGGCATGGGAGTTGAGGCGATCGCTTTCGTGCCCGATGCCTCGCACCCCGAGGGCGGCACCTTTTGGATCGGTAATCAAACCTTTAGTCTTAAGGCAAATGACGAACCTTCAGTTGTCTGTGAGGTTGTTCTCCGAATTCTCAGCGAAACCGCAAAGCAGTCAGAAGGCACCATCATTAACGCTTATAAGATGAACTTCATCGATATTTCTGGGCTCGCTTACGATTCTCAAGACGATCTACTGGTGCTAATCAGTGATACAACGAATCTCTTAGTCGAGATTAAACGGGAAGGCACAATTTTAAGTAAATACCTCTTGCCCGGTGATGAGCAAGAGGGTGTAACATTAGATGGGCTCGGTTATATGTACATCGCTCAAGAAAACGGACAGATTATTAAATTGGGAGATCGCCGGCTTCGTTAAAAAACGTGGATTTCCCTCTAAAGCATTTTCTTTCGCAGACTACGGCTCTCCGTTGTCTGCTGATTCCGATTTGGTATCTTCAAGGCGTAATACTGTAACCCCCGGCATCAAATCTAATATAAGGTTAAGGGACGCATACTGTTCCGCTGTGTAACCACGATCTGCTCGCCATAATACTTGCACATTGCCTTCATCGTATAATATCCCATTTGCAAGCTGCTTGCCATTGGCATCTTCTAAATAGAAGTGTCTGCGGCGTTTGGTATCCATGATTTTTTCACACCAAATATAAGACGAACAGGACTTACGCGAACCTCGCCTGCAGCACATAATATGTGGAGTCTCATGGAAAAATTGCGTAAGTCCTAACGAATTTTAACTGCATCCTGAAAGAAACAACCTTTAGAGATTATTCAAGCGTAACAAAATCAGCCTCTACACGATGCGGAATTATCCCTGCAGCGTTGCCGCGATCGAGCAATTCACGCACACCCGCTCTACCTTTATCACCATAATCGAGCGTGTAATCATTCACATACATCCCAACGAATTTGTCGGCGAGCTCGGTCTCCATATCACGCGCATAAGTCATGGCGTATTCCAAGCCGTGTACCCGATGGTCAAGTGAATACTGGATGCTCTGCTTGAGCAGTGCGGTCACCTTACCTATCGTTTCGGTACCGAGGTTTCGGCGAATCACATTCGCACCGAGCGGCAATGGGAGCCCTGTCTCTTCATACCACCATTCTCCCAAATCGATAACTTTGTGAAGCCCTTCTCGCGCATAAGTCAACTGTCCTTCATGGATAATAAGTCCAGCGTCTACCTCATCCTGTTGGACAGCCTCTAATATCTTATCGAAGGGGCGGGCCTCCGCCTCAAAGTTAGGTTGGAAAAGGCTCAGTGTGAGATAAGCCGTTGTCATTTTGCCGGGGATGGCAACACGCTTGCCTTCAAGGGTGTCCATCGGTGCTTTGGAGACAACAAGCGGACCATAGCGATCCCCAATGCTTGCCCCACACGGCATGAGGGCATAATCTTTCGCAACATAAGCGTAAGCATGAACTGAGATCGCTGTGACCTCAAGTTCAGCGTTCAGCGCGCGTTGGTTTAAGGTCTCAATATCTTCAATGACATGCACAATCTCATACGGATTCGTTGGAATTAACCCCTTCGCAAGTGCATAGAACATAAAAGCATCATCGGAGTCTGGACTGTGTCCAATCCGAATTTTTTCTGTTTGTGACATAGTATCCTTTCTAAGTATCTGATTGCGGTTTTCTTTTTACGGTGATATAATAAAATTGTTTAAATCGGTTCCCAATTAAATTTACATCTACTTCGGAGTAATTACAACAGAATGGGTTCGCAAGCAAAATCCACATATTTCTACCTGACAGCGATTCCAGATCGACTCACAGAGTTAGTTGCTGCCGAGTGTCTCGCCCTAACAGGGTCTGTGCCAGACAAGCATGGAGTCGCTATTTCAGAACGGTGCGTCGATGTCCGTCGAGGCGCGTATCTGAAAAGTTGTAGCGAAGTCCTGTTTGAAACGACCAGCCTTGCTGAGCTTTATGCGAATGTTCGAGCCGCAGATTTATATGCTGACGACTTTCGAGTATCTGTCGTGAAAAAGCCACGCAGCCTCAATTTAAACGCAATGGAACTCGCAAGGGACATCGGCAGTATCATTGACGGAAATGCGAACTTAACCCAACCCAAAGTTACCTTCCTCACGATTGTCACAGATGAGAAGATCTGGTTCGGACGCCGCCTTTCTGAATCTGATAATATATGGCTTACCCACGACCAACGTCCGCACGTAACGTCAAGTTCCTTACCCTCCAGACTTGCGCGTGTACTCGTTAATTTAGTAGCACACCCCGGAGAGACCTTGCTCGACCCTTGCTGTGGGACAGGCACAATAGTCATGTCCGCAGCACATAGCGGCATCCGGGCGGTCGGATACGACAACAACCCGCGGATGGTCGGCGCAACGACGAAAAATCTTCAACATTTTGGACTTACAGCGGATATCGCATTAGACGACGCACGGCAGATTCGGGGTCAGTTTGACGCTATCGCAACGGATCTTCCTTACGGCATCAATCTCATCAAAGATAACTTTCAAGACGCAGAGATTTTAGCGAATTTACGCACACGCGCCCGAAAAGCAGCCTTCATCGACCTCCGGGATCTTAGCAAACCCCTAAACGATCACGGTTATCAGATAGAAACTGTCCTCGCCGTGCCGAAACTGAGTATCGTCAGACGCATTTTCATTGCTTCTATGATAGAATAACGCGCCTCCTAATAGTCCTCAACATTTTCATAGAAATCCGTTTCTGGTAAGTATTCTTCCTCGTTAAGCTCTTCTTCTTCATGCGCCTCGTATTCGCGCAGATTTAGGAGCGCATCTAGCTCGTTTGGATTTTCCATATAGAATTTGCAAATCCATCCGTCACCTTCTGGGAAACGGTTAAGAAGCTCAATGTCATCTTCAAGTGCAGCATTGATCTCATAAACTTCACCGCTTATAGGCGCGTAGATATAGAAATTCCGTCCATCGGATGTCTCAATACGTCCGATAATTTCGCCTTGCTCATACTCATCAAGAATTGGCAGCTCCACAAAAACAATACTGCCATAAACATCTTGAATCCGTTCCGTGATTCCGATGTTACACTCCCCCGAATCGGAATCGAGAACTTCAATCCACTCGTGTGTCGTTGTATATTTTATTTCAATGTTTTCCATCACGAATTGTCTCCGATTAACTATCACACTCCAATGCCATAACTTTGGAGTTGTGCATGGAAGGTTTCAAGCGTACTTTGTCGGATCTGAACCTCGATAATAGGATCCGGGTCATATTTTATATCCAAGACCTTTCCGCCCAAACGTTTACACAGGGTAACAACAGTCCCGATGTCTCGGTAATTGATTTTTAGATACAAATTCTCATAAAAAATATGGGTTTCAATCGTAGCGTTTTGAAGGCACTCTCTCGCGCATTGTCCATAAGCGCGAATTAATCCGCCGATCCCCAGATTGATGCCGCCATAGTATCGGGCAACAACACAGATAATATTAGACAAACTGAAAGCACGAATAGCGGAGAGGATAGGGGGACCGGCAGAGTGAGTCGGTTCTCCCGCATCCGTGGCATACTCCCGCAGCGCACTCCCTGTACCGATACTGTAAGCATAACAGTAGTGCGAAGCACGCGGATTCCGTTCTTGCGTTTCGGTGATAAATTCTTTTGCCGAAGCTTGTGTATGTACGGCTGTTGCTTCTCCAAAAAAGCGAGATTTCTTTACAACGTGATGCGATTCGGCAATTCCCGCTACTGTTTTGTATTTGTCAATGGACATTACAATCGTAACCTCTTTCGCTAATAGGTTTGTCCAATTGAAAAAGCGTATGCAGCTGCCCCCTGAGCAATGTGAATACGCTCTCCGGTAGCCACAGTAGGTATGAGTTGCGGCGTATATGCAGCGTTCAGCGTTATATTTCCGAACCTGACACCGATGCCGAGACACAGACCTTCAGCTTTCCAGAGCCGTTCTTCCGCTTCAAAGACACCATTTTCCAAGAGAAATACAGGCACGTGACGCTTTTCCGCGTGCCTAAGGTATCCAATTCGACCACCAATCCGATCGAGATACCACACTTCAACCCCTACATTTGCCCGGACACCATCGCGAAACGGAGGGTGTGCATCTAAACCGATTCGCAATGCTATGTCCGATAACTCACGCTGATACGAGATACCGGCAACAATTGTGCGTTCCATCGTATCTGGGATCGAAACTTCTGAAAAGGAGAGTCCATTACTTAAGTTTCTCGCGACAACACCTATCTGGATTGTGTCACCAAGCCGCTGGATTAGACCGACATTGTAGGCGTAACCGTGTCCCAAGTGTTCTACTTCATTCGCATCTGTCACTTTAGAGCGCAGCCATTTGGTATCGACCCCAATAACGGTCCCTTTCAATATATTTAACCCATAACTGAAGCCGATGGCAAGGTTATTTTCAGGAAAACTGTTGAGTGCTTTTCCGTCATGATCAACGCGCCGAAAACGACCCTCTTGTAGAAAAGCGAGCGCGAACCCAAACGTGCCGAGTTTACCCGCTGGGAATATATAGTTTAAGGTTTCAATACCATAGGCACCTTGTTCGTACTGGCTATAATCTTCATAGTTCGCTTTGGAATTCGGTTTAGAGAGCAGCGCGATGGTACGTGGAAAGCGGGTCGCATGAATAACAAACTGGCTTTCTTCTGCTGCACTAATACCCGCAGGATTGCTACCAAGGGCGTTCACACCGCGAGTTGTTCCGACAAAACTGCCACCCATTCCATGGTGCTCTGCTCCCAGTAATTGCTTCAAGAATCTGTCCGCTGAGGCTGTTGTGTTTGCTGCTGCAGGAACACTATTTGAAAGTAGAAAATAAACCACGAAACAGAACAGGGTGCCTGCAGCACAATTGCGGATGTATTTCACTTGTTACCTCGCGCTAAAGAGACATACGGAACGTCCCTTTTTTAGAATGCAGTCGGGGTTTGAAACCCCGACTGCAGTGAGTGGGGCTGCATAAATTCTATAAGATCGGGTGGAGAATGTAGATTGAATCATACAGAGCAGAGTGTCACCTGCGCTACGGCGTAGGCATTTGTATGGGACATTGAGACGTATATAGCACCGATATTGTGCTCATGCGCATAGCGTTGGACTTCACCATGTAAAACGATTTCCGGCTTTCCGACGGTGTTCGCCTGAATTTCTACATCTTGCCAGCGCATACCCGTCGTTAAACCCGTGCCGAGTGCTTTAAGCGTAGCTTCCTTCGCAGCAAAACGGGCAGCAAGCCGCCAGTACCGTGACGGGGCATCCCCGCAATATCTGAGTTCCTGATGTGTATAAACCCGCTGCTCGAACCGTGTTCCCCAGCGATCGGACGCTTCCTGAATCCGCGCAACTTCAACAATATCAATGCCAATTCCGTGTATTTTTTGTGGGTGCATCGGTTTATCTATAGAGCGCATCCGTCATTTCTGCCGCACGGACATTCGCTTTGACATCATGAACACGAACAATATCCGCACCGTGCGTAATAGCCCAACACACTGTCGCTGCTGTCCCTTCAACGCGCTCTGTTACAGGAAGTCCCAAAACAGTTCCTATAAACGATTTGCGTGAAGTACCGATAAGCAGTGGCTTGTTCAGTGATCGAAATTCTGTGAGACGTTTCAAAAGTTCAATATTATGTTCCGCTGTCTTGCCAAACCCAATACCGGGATCAATAATAATACGTTCCGCCGCTACATCCGCCGCTTCCGCAGTTTGGATACTTTCTTGAAGCGACGCATAAACCTCTCCGACAACGTCATCGTACTGCGGTGCTTTTTGCATCGTGCGAGGCGTTCCCTTTATATGCATCAGGATGAGCCCCGCTTCCATTTCTGCCACAACCGATGCCATCGCAGGGTCACCGCGTAATGCCGTGATGTCATTGATAAGGTGGGCACCCGCCTCCAGCGCCTGTCGCGCCACTTCTGATTTATATGTATCAACAGAGATTAAAACGTCAACTGCACCAACAATAGCACGAATAACAGGGATGACCCGTGCCAACTCTTCATCAATTGATACCGGGGATGCACCTGGACGGGACGACTCACCCCCTATATCAATGAGCGTCGCACCTTCTGCTACCATCGACTTAGCATGCACAACCGCTTGTTGGACATCAAGATAGCACCCACCATCAGAAAAGGAGTCTGGCGTGACGTTCAGGATACCCATCACGTGTGTGCGTGCACCTAAAGTAAGGGTTTTGCCGCGACAGTTCATACAACTATTATACAATTGATTTGGAAGGCAGTTGTGGTCGGGGGCCGAGGATTTCATCAATCTCTTCGGTAACCAGAGTTTCCCGTTCTAACAAAGCGTCTGCCAGCAACTTTAATCCCTCAAGATTCGTTTCCAAAATATCCCGTGCCTTTTTGTAGCACTCTGTAACGATATCATGGACAGCTTTATCGATTTCAATAGCAGTTTTCTCGCTATAATCCTGATGGACACTTAACTCCTTACCGAGGAAGACCTGTTCGTCACGTCTACCGTAGGTAAGCGGTCCCATGTGGCTCATGCCCCACTGTGTTACCATTCGGCGGGCAAGGCTCGTCGCTTGCTCAAAATCGTTTTGGGCACCAGTCGTCTGTTCACCAAAGATAATTTCCTCGGCAACTCTGCCACCAAGCGCGAAAATGATGTGAGCAAGTAAACGCTTTTTGCTCATGTTATGACGTTCTTCAAGCGGAAGTTTTGCTGTTACGCCAAGTGCCCTACCGCGGGGGACAATGGTACACTTATAGTTCGGATCGCTTTCAGGGACAAAGTGTAACATAAGTGCATGTCCGGCTTCATGGTAAGCAGTAATTCGCCGTTCTTCCTCGCTAATTACCAGGCTTCGTCGCTCCGGCCCCATAAGCACGCGGTCCTTGGCTTCGTCGAAACACATCATGTCAATCTCTGTTTTGTCGCATCTTGCAGCAAGGAGTGCGGCTTCGTTTGTCATATTTTCGAGATCCGCGCCGGAGAAGCCCGGTGTCGCTTTCGCCAAAATTTCCAAATTGACATCTTCAGCAAGTTTATACGGATTTTTCGTATGGACTTTAAGGATTGCCTCTCTACCCCGAACATCAGGAAGATCCACGACAATCTGCCGATCAAATCTGCCCGGTCGGAGCAGTGCTGGATCCAAAACATCCGGACGGTTTGTAGCAGCTATCAGAATTACACCGACGACATCTTCAAACCCTTGCATCTCAACGAGGAGCGCATTTAAGGTCTGCTCACGTTCATCGTGTCCGCCACCGATACCCGCACCGCGATGTCTGCCCACAGCATCCAATTCATCAATAAAGATAATACACGGAGCATTCTTCTTGCCGAGTTCAAACAGATCCCGGACACGAGAGGCACCTACACCGACAAACATTTCGACGAAGTCGGAACCACTGATACTATAGAAAGGCACATCGGCTTCACCCGCGACGGCTTTTGCCAGCATCGTCTTACCGGTACCCGGCGGTCCCATCAGTAAAACACCTTTCGGGACCCTACCGCCAAGCCGTTCAAATTTTTTCGGCGTCTTCAGAAATTGGATAACTTCCTCAAGTGCTTCTTTCGCTTCATCAACGCCCGCGACATCTTCAAAGGTCACTTTTGTTTGTGTCTCTGAGTGCAGTCGGGCACGACTTTTGCCAAAAGAGAGTGCTCGATTTCCACTCCCCTGCATCTGACGGGACAGGAAAATCATTAGACCTAAGAAAATAAGAAGTGGAACGATAGTTGTCCCAAAGATAAGCAAACCTTGTGGAAATTTGGAGGGCGGTTCAACATTATAATCTATACCATACTCATCAAGTTTCGCTTGGATGTCGTAGTCATCAATTGGGTCACGACTTGCTCTAAATTCACCTTCCCATCTTGGTGGAAGATGTGCGTCTCGTTCTTCAGGTGCTACATTCGACAGAATTTGGGCCTCAATTTTATTAAGAATGTCCTTGCGAAACCGTCCTTCAATCCACTCTTCATCCAATGTCAGGTACCCATCGAATACAATTTCTTCTTCGCTCTTTATATATTGATGAAAGTCAGAGGTCGCCAGTTGATAAACCGGATCTCTGCGGTTAAATAGTTGGTAGATACCGAGCACAACAATTCCGGCAATGACTACCCACCATATCACCATGCTTCTTGTACTTTTATTCACAACCAATAGCCTCTCTATTAAAATATGAGCTCAGACAAAATACGATTTCTTCAAAACCTGTTTAAAAGTATAACAAATTTTTTCCCAAATTTCAATTGATTTTTCAAAAAAGACACATTCGCAAGCCCAATATTCAATAATTGCTAATTTTAATTGGATAAAATAATCTGCTTTAAGGTATACTTTATAATTGAACGAAGAAATCACGAGTAAATGCAACTAACATCTCGAATCACATCGGAATGTTTATGCGCACGCACCTCAACGATACGGTGCAAAAAATCTTAAAGTAACGCCATTGAAATCTTCTCACAAGTAGGATTCGGAAAAGGAGGAATTCATGAGCATTAACAAACAGATAATTGTAATCATCAGTTTCCTACTCATCATCACGCCTTATGCATTAGGGCATGTCATGGGTGAAAATCTTCAAAATTTTCAATACAACGCAGAACTCGTACCCGTCGCACCTATCGTAGACGGCTACCTTGATGACCCCGTCTGGGAGAAAGCAATCCCCGGAAAACTGGAACAAGATTTAGTTACCGGAGAACGGCGACCTGAATCCTCTGATTTTACCGGGTCCTTCGCAGCTGTCTGGCGGAATGGATTTCTTTATATGGCGGTTAAACTCATTGACGATCAAATTGAAACGCGGCAAAAGAAACTGCTTCGGCAAGACCATCTTATCATCTACTTAGATCCACACCATTCTGGACTCAAGGAAGATATGTATCGCTTTGAAATCCCGATCGGGAACCGGGCAGGTGTGCTAAAATCTCCGCTCACACGTGTTGAATGGGGAAACGATGGACAAACATGCGAACTCAGTTTCCGGTTAGATAACATCGCAAGTAAAGGGAATACCGTCGGATTCGCGATTGCTTATAACGATGTTGACGATGGGCAACTACAACATAAAATTACATGGGCTCCCGAAGGTTATACTGAGGAATACGAGTATATCGCAGACCTCGTTTTCACAGCGAAAATTGAACCCAATAAACAGCAAAAATTAATCCAGTGGGGTCGCATCAAAAGCCTCTACTAACCCACCACACCAATAGAGGGCGCGGCACCCAGATAGACTGCGCCCTATTGTTTGTTGATTGAATAAATAGCATTGGAGAAGCTGTGTATTATATCGGAAAAACTTTGGAACTGATGGGCATAGCCTGTTTAGGTGCAGCACTCTACTTGGGTTGTGTCAATCCTTTCGATTACAGTGAATCCAAAGCGATGGGTGTTGAGATGGGGTTTCTAACGCTCGGTGTTCTAATCTTCTTTGTCGGCAGACTCATCGAGAAACGTTAATAGAGAGTCGTTATCAATAACCTAACTCTAGCTACTAACAGATTTTGGTGTGCTTATAGGAAATGCCCAAGTAAAATGAGATTTTCAATTATTTTCCCCACCCCAGAGGGGTGATATATCTATAGAAAATGGTATGTTCAAACTCCTGCACTCCAGCGGAGTGCTATGTGGAAAAAAAGTGGCAACTTGGGTTGTCAATAAATGCAATACACACCCGAAAATCCCAGAAATAACATTCAAACATGGTAACAATTGTTAATATAGTGGATATCTTGAACTGCCACTTCTCTTGTCACTATCAGGGCACTGGTGCTTCACGACTTCCAGTACTTGCGGTTTATTCTGCTTATAAATTATTCATGAAGTTTGAACGATACAAAGGTAAGACGCTTTCTCTACTGAAAAGTCATACTACATCCAGTGGAATTGGAGATATTGAAGTGCTGGACGAAAATGGATTTTTTTTCGAGGCTCTTGAAATCAAGCACAACATTCCAATTTCATCAGAACTTGTTCAGGATGTCTATCAAAAATTTTCTGAAACTCCTATCTCTCGTTATTATCTACTCACCACAGCGGAACCAAATGTTGATAATGCAGAAACGGTGAACTCATTAGTGTGCCAAATTCGCACGCAGCACGGATGCGAAGTAATTGTTGATGGTGTTCTACCATCATTAAAATATTATCTACGCTTGCTGAGCGACCCAAAACTCTTTTTAGATTACTACACTAAAAATCTTCAGTTAGACTTTAGCCAAAATACTGATATAAAGAGAAACCATCTAACCCGTTGGAGTGAATTATTAGATTCTCTATCGTGAACCCTATTCTGAACAACAGTATCGGTTAGTCGGTTAGCTGCATAATCGCAATCCCTTGTTCTCCGGCAACAGAATAAAGAAGCCATTTTTCCCCACCTTCACAATAGATAGCCGGATCGCGAAGTTCATGCACCCGTTCCCGATCTAACCCACCTGTTGACGGCTTAATCGGCAGATCCACTCCTTCAAAATCGTATTTCGGCGCAATAACCTCTATCGGTTCAGACGGATGCCAGTCGTTCCAATCCTCTGTTAATTGAACAGTGCTTTTTCGGATACGTTCCGGACGATCCCCATAAAGTGAATAATAGACAGTCAAAGTGTCGCCCTCTAAAAAGTTCGCTGTATGACGCGGGAAACCGGTATTGTCTTTTTCTGATTTACGGTGAAAGAGCGGCGTGTCTCGTGGAACGAACGCTGTTGTCCATGCAGGGGTTTGTCCACGGCTGAGCCAACCGTGGTACGTCGCATAAGGAAAACCGTTCCACCAAAAGACGCGATAATACGGACCCATCTGCTTATTCCGTGTATCTGAGGCGGTGTAGTTTATGCCATCCGTAGAGGTCGCCCAACAGGTTGACTGTCCCTGATAACTCCCGTGAAAATACATAAAGAAACGTCGGTTCTCTTCGTCTATATGGACATCCGGAGAAGCGATGTGGTCGCCCTCTCGGAACACAGTATTGTCACGATGTAGGACACCCGGACGATAGACAGTATAAGGACCTTCAACGGCATCAGCATACGCCAAGCGGATATACGCACCACGGTGATGTGCGAAGTAGAGATAATATCTCCCCAACGGATTCTCAATCCACTCTGGTACACGCACGAGTGACGGACCGTTAATATTCGAGAAACCGTGTTCCCGGTCAAGTTCCGGCATCTCAGGATGAATTAGCAATGTTCGATCCATATCTTCCTCGCTATTGTGATTAATCGTGTGCTTGGAACCGATATACCGCTTGTGCTTCTTCAGACATATTGTTCCATATCTCTTCTGGAATCCGTGCCCCAAATATTCCCGGCGCATCAGGGGCATGATGTAGGCGTCGGAAATAGACCAAGGCGAGCATGTGTCTAACAGTAGATTCCGTCCGATTCGGCATCGCTCGGTGCCAGCACCGCATATCACGGACAACAACAGAACCCGCAGGCATCTCTAACTGAAATGATGGATAATTTGCCGCACGTTCTTCTTCACAGACATTATACGGTGTATTCCGTACCGATTCATCATCAACGATGAGATGCGAACCCGGCCATACCTCAGTAGCACCGTTTTCCACTGTGAAATCGACAAGCGGAACGTTAACGACAATCGTAGTGACCGGAAGCGCGAACGGCAGTTCAGGAAAAAGTTGCCCCGAATCTCGGTGGATCCATTGTATCTCATTCCCTGGACGAGTACTGTTGCATCCATACGGCAGATACGCAAAGATTTTTTCACCCATCGCTGCTTTTAGGATTGGCATAGCGAACGGGTTATCAATGATACGTGGATCCATGAACGGCATTTTTAGCATCGGATTTTCGCCGTTCTGTCTCTCCTCTTCGTTCTGCTGGACGTTTTCCATAGCGACATTGAGATCCGCTATCCAGTCGTGCGGGAGGACGCTTTCAACGACGACCAATCCCGCTTCGCGTAGCAGACGCGCACCCGCGTCAATACTTTCGGGTGTCGGTTTACCTTCAGCGCGTTCCTGATCGGAAATCTCAAGAACAGGGATATTGACTGTTTTTCCTATAGTTTCCATTTATTAACCTACCTTTCTGACTGATTCTAAGAAAGTTTCAGTTCTGATCGCACTGCTTGGCGAACCTTGTTGCATATCTGTACCGCATGCTGAGCATTCTCGGCAGTTACAGCCTTTCCGGGGTAGCGAAAATCCACTGCATGGTCGGAAACCGTTGAAAAATCAACGCGCCACGCGTCCCATGCTGAAATAGTTGGGACAATCAAATCCAGCAAACTTTCTAAATCGTGCGTTTTTGAAAAACGGATGTTCGCCTCTTGGAGCCATGCTTTTAAGTATTTTTCTATACACTGTTGGGCATGAAAACAGATGAAATCGAAATTCGGTGATGCAACTTGCCGATGCAATTTGATCGCATCATAATCACCCTCGGCTTTCTGTATCCACTCAAGGGTTAACTGATTCATGGAGTCTCGCTTTTTTTCCAAGATTTTCGTAAAGAGATTGTCAGGCCCATAAAGGACTTCTCCTTTTTCCGTGATTTCTCGGAGAAACCAATCGTTGTATGAGATACGATAGGCAATTTCGTCTGGTGATCGCACAAGCACATCCATTGGGAAACGACGCGGAATCCGCTGCCGAATCTCCACGCTGTGGCGGCGCGTCTCGGATTCAGGGATATCCATAACGACCAGCAAATCAACATCTGAATTTTCAGTCGGCGTGCCGTAAGCGTAGGATCCAAAAAGGATAACCTGCAGTGGCGAAAATTCGCGAACGATGTCGTCACAAGTCGCCTGAATGTCTTTTCGAGAAATCATCTGCTTGCCTCCTATTTTTCAAAAGTATAACACAAAACATGCAGAGAATCAAGATTTATTGCCATAACAAAGGAAGCGGTTCAGCGTCAGAAAAAATTGTTGTTTTCTCCAGCGAATTCCTATAGAATAGTATAGGCTTTCAAGCTGCAACCCATCAGCATTAGTTTCAAGGCTATATTTATTGACAAAGGAGTTAGTGATGACACCTGAAGTTGCGTTAGAGAAACGGGAACAAATGATTGAAGAGGGGTTCTGCGTTGTTGACGATGTGCTAACCGAAGAGTTCTTACAAGAACTCCACGACGAATCCGAACGGCTTATCGCTGGACATGTAGAACCCGATGATGTCGTCTACCAAGGTCAGCATGTCAACGTCCGCGGTGACGATAACCCGCACATCCAAAAATTGTTGGAATGGCAACCCGCACGTGAAGCATTAGAACAGATCGGATTCGGAGATTTTGTGTCATCTGGCGGGATCATTATTCTCACGAAGGAATCCGGGGGACCCCCACTCTATTGGCATCAAGATTGGATGCGGTGGAACGATCCGCTCAGCTGCGCACCGTGGCCACAAACGATTTTCCTTAATTATTATCTCACCGATACAAATCGGGAAAATGGCTGTTTAAAGGTTATTCCTGGCACACATCGCAAGCGAATCGATTTACACGACATATTGGTGCCAGCACATGAACAAGGCGCGCGGTTCATTGATGAGGACCATCCGGTCATGTTCAGCGATCATCCCGATCAGGTAGATGTCTGTGCAAAAGCGGGGTCATTGGTAATGGCAGATGCCCGAATTTTACACTCCGCCCACAGGAATCTTACCGGTATTCGACGCACTCTAATCCTCGCGTGGCACAGCCGTCCCAATACAATACCTGACTATTGGGATCGCGAAATCCCCGAGATTATTGCCAATCGCGACGAGGACGCGAACTATCCGATGTCTCGTATTCCTACACATCTTTTACAGTGATAGCGCACACAAGAGGGAAATATGATTCCAATTGATCTCAGCAATAAAGTGGCGGTGATTACCGGTGGTTCAGGCGCGCTCGGACGCGTTATGGTCAGGACGCTGGCTGAAGCGGGCGCGGATATCGCTATCTGTTACTACCGAGACAAAGAAAGCGCACACGGTCTGCAAACTGAAATCACCGCTAAAGGTGTCCGAGCAACCGTTGTGCAGGCAGATGTCACCGATCAAGATTCAATCAACACGATGCGGGATGCCGTCGTAAACACACTCGGCGCAGCTGACATCATCGTTAACAACGCTGTCATTCAGTATAATTGGACCTCCGTTTTAGAACAGCCTCCCGAAGACTACGAGAGTCAGTTCCAATCTTGCGTCTTGCACAACGTGTATATGGCGCAAGCCTTCGTTCCCGCGATGATTGAAGCCGAATGGGGACGCGTTATCAGCATCAATACGGAATGCTCTATGCAAAACTTCGCAGGACAGAGTGCCTACACATCTGGAAAACGGGGGATGGACGGCGTTCTACGGGTACTTGCCAAAGAGGTAGGCGCGCACGGTATTACTGTCAACCAAGTCGCACCGGGGTGGACGGTCAGCGAAAAAAGCGTCGCCAGCGGATCGGACGAACACTATTGGCGCAAAGTGCCGATGCAACGTCGCGGAACTGCCCAAGAAATCGCCAACGCAGTCCTTTTTCTCGCTTCGGATTTAGCGAGTTATATCACCGGTGCTTATATCCCAGTATGCGGCGGGAATGTAATGCCGACTATTTAAAATCGATTGAGGGAACTATGGAACGACATAAACTTCATTATAAAATGATGAACAGGTTCGATCCGTCCGGAGAGACAGGGGAACACTGGGACGTGGAGGTGCACGCTACACCTGAAGAGTTGCAAACGTTTGCCGAGACCGGTTATCTCGTTCGCGAAAAACTCTTTCAAGGTGAAGCACTCCAAAAATTGAGAGATGCGTTGGATTGTTTAGAAGAACGGGAATGGGAAAAACGCGACAGTGCCATTGCCGGCAAGAAAGGTTGGGGTTTCATTCCACGGCACCTGATGGACAAAGACGAAGTATTCTTAGGCCTCTTGAAGTTCCAACCGACCCTATCAATTGCCCGAGCAATGATGGGACCATTGGTACGTCTACGGGGTTTGAGCGCACGCATCACTTATCCGGGTGATGGGCGGGAACAACAGACACCTTGGCACCAACACATGCGGGTGATTCCAAATCCAATACCCCCGTGGTTTTCACGTCCACACTGCATTGATTGTCTCATCTACCTTGATGATTTGAACGAAGACACAGGAGCCGTCGCCATTGTCCCGGGGTCTCACGATTGGTTAGACAAAGCATCTCCGACGATACACGAATCGGTAGAGGGTGAAGTCCATCTACACGTGAAAGCCGGTGGCGGCGTACTCATCCACGGGAACCTCTGGCATCGCGGCTTACCGACGCTAAACGCCAAACGAAGAATGTTAATTCTAAGCTATACGCCGACATGGCTCCGAAAATCACCACATGGCGGTGCACAACCTGAAGATGGATTAACCCACACCTTTCTTGAAGACGCAGATATGGAAGAACGCATGCTGCTCGGTGTCGGTGGTTATTCCTAAACCCTGTAGAAATTATGGAACCTATTATTAGAAAAGCAATACCAGATGATGCGAAAGCCGTTGCGTCAGTGATTAACTCGGTTATTTTGGAAGGAAAATATACCGCATTAACCAACCCGTTCACAGAAGAAGAGGAACGCGCCTTCATTGCCGGACTCGGTGATCGGAGTGCCTTGTTCGTCGCTGAGGTAGACGGTGAAATCGTCGGTATCCAGGTCATTGAACCCGATGGCTTAGCACAATACACAGACGCAATGCAGCATGTAGCAACAATCGGGACCTGGATACACGCAAACTTTCGTGGACGGAAAGTTGGACGGTTGCTTGCAGAGACATCTTTCAGGTTTGCCCACGCGAAAAACTTCAAAAAGATTGCTATTCAAGTGATAGCAGACAACACCCGTGCCCTCCGGTTTTATGGCAATCTCGGTTTTGAAAAAATCGGCACTGCCAAAAAACATGTGAGACTTGCAGGTAAATTCTGTGATGTGTTCTATCTGGAAAAATTCCTAACCAATTCCTAACATAGCCTCGCCATAAAATATAAAATTTTCCAATTAATCTTGCATTTTAATGAGAACTATAGTATGTTGCACTCAGGAATCACACAGAATTCTGACCAGCTTCTTATGTTTTTTAAACACAACGACTTGAAGACACGTGATGATAGCGAATGTCTGTTACAGAAGGAGGCTCGTAATGAAAGTTAATTTCATTCTCAGGTTTTTGGTGTTAAGTCTAATACTTACAGGAGCAGTAGTAGCAAGCCACGCGCAAGGCATCAGTGATGATGAACTTATCATCTACTACAGTTTCAACAAAGACACACTAAAAGGTGATGACATCTTAGACGGATCCGGAAATGGGAATGACGGTTTCCTACACGGTAATGATCTGGAAATTGTGAAGGGCAAGGTCGGTGAGTGCATGGAGTTCCCTGGCAATGCTGCCCAATATATTTCTGTGCGAGAACACATGTATAAAGACCCGATTGAAGAAATTACGCTTGCCGCTTGGGCAAAAACGGACGTAAGAGGTATGATCGCTTCTTGGGATCGAAGTGAATTCTTCCGTTTTGCCGTAGGCGATGATGTCGGCGGAAATATTGGTACAACTTTTGTCGCATTTGACAACTGTTGTCCGATACATGATTGGTTCGGCAAAACAGATGTCGCAGATGACAAATGGCATCATCTCGTCGCAACATTTGATGGCAAAGAGAAACGAATCTATGTTGATGGTAAACTTGATGAAAAAATCGCCGCACCGACGAAAGTCATCGGAGCAGGACAGGCACGCTTCGGATTTATTGGGATTGGATCAGAAGCCGCTGCATTCGATGCAGCCGTCGGACCTACATGGGCATTCAATGGACTTCTTGATGAGTTCCTACTGTTCCACAGGGCTTTGACTGAGAAAGAGGTAGAACGCCTTGCTAAAGGACAAAGTAATCCGTTTGCTGTTGAACCCGCTGACAAACTCACCACAGCCTGGGGAGAAATTAAGAGCAGCAAATAATACGAGACAGGCGGGTGGTACCAGCTTGCCACCCGTCCTTTTTTTCAATTTTAAGACTCCGTCGGTGTAACCGCCTCCTGAATGCCGGGCCACTCTTTCCAGATGTCGGTGTAACCGTCATAGCCATTTTCTTCACAATCGACATGTCGCAACCGGAAAATCGCAGCGTAACGAATATCAGCCGCAGCGTTCGGGGCTGCAGTGTGAACGATCTGATGGTGTGTCAGGACCACATCCCCCGCTTTACCGATAATCTGCTTCGGCCCCTCAGGTAACTCAGGTTGCGGCATTCCGTTTGCCAATATCTCGTGTCCTTCCTTTTTGAAGTAATCCGCGAAGAACGTATGTGATTTGGGCCAGACAGTGAAATTCCCGCTGTAGGGTTCAGGGACATCCGCGAGATAGATGACAGCAAGCGCAGTAAATCCACGCCGGTACACACCTTTTTCCATGCCGTTACTCCCACTTCCTAAGCCGTCAAGATGTCCACGCGGTTCGTTCGGGTCCGTCCGCAACGGAGCTGGAAACCGGAGTGCTATCTGTGCGGAGCCAGGAATCTGGACGTTATCTTCACCAAGCAGGGATTCCGTGATCGGCAGGACAGGGGTCTTTCTAAAAAGATCCACAAGTTCAGGGGACTCTCGGATCTCGTTACAATACGACTGCGCGCGGAACCGCTCTAAATCGCCTTCGTGCATTCCGACAGCACCGATAGAGTGATTAATCGCCTTTCGCGCGGCATCTACCATCAGGCGCGGCACAACACCCGGAATCACGATATAACCGTTTTCATAAAAATCTAACTTCTGTTTACGTGTGAGCATTCTTTTTTCTTATCCCCCTATATTTTTCAGTGGTATCCGCAGCCTCTAAACATTTCATCAGGTATGGAACGGGTATGATAACCCATCTTAAAAAATTTTTAGATTTAGACTATAATTCGGTATAAAAAGTTTAACAGAATCCACCCATACTGACGCTACTTGTAATCGACTTAATGGGTAAGCGTATAGACGACTGCATTGATACCCATTTTCAACGCCATATTGGAATACTTACGCGGGTAGAAGTCCTCAGCAGCATGTTCCCAAGCATCTCCAAGGTCTGTATTGAAATTGATCATCATCATGAGCCGCCCGTAGTCATCATAGACTCCCCGGCAATACGCTGGATAGCCGTCAAACCGCTCGTAGGTTCGACCATTAAAAAACGAACGGAGTCCTGGAATTTGGATCAGTTCGTCAATCTCAAAGAAACTGTGGAAAATTGGATGTGAAATAGGAATATCTTCCGGTTCTCGATCCGGAAATATCTTCTTGAATTCTTTATAAAACCATTTCCATTCACGTTCTCCGTGAAAATCGTCGATGAAGATAAATCCACCCCGTAAGAGATATTCCCGTAGGTTTTCCGCCTCGCGTGTGCTTAATCTCAGGCTACCGACCTCTAACATATAAGCGAAAGGATACTCGAATAACTCCGAGGCACCTACCTCAATAATCTTTTCACGAGGCGCGACCGAAATGTTCGTCTGTTTACTGAGTTGGAAAATAAAGTTTCGATCAGACGCTGGCCAATCCACATGCCAACTACTGAGTCGTGTGATTTGACCACTATATTTTAAGCGGACAAAGGTGAACAGATCGTTATCTACCTCTCCATCCAGAAGTACACTGGGGACAGACATTATAACAAAAATAGTTAAGAACAGAATGATTCGCATGTCCTTAATTCCCCTATCGCTTTCTTCGGGCAAGCTCTCAATGTGTAAGCGCATAGACGACCGCATTAATTCCGAGTTTGAATGCCATATCCGAGGCATCACGCGGGTAGAAACCGTCAGCGGCGTGTTCCCAACCATCTCCGAGGTCGTTATTGAAGTTAATCATCATCATCAAGCGACCATAGTCGTCATAAACACCGAGACACCGCGCCGGAAACCCATCGTGCTTTTCATAGGTCCTTCCTCTCATGGCTGCACCAGCACCGGGAATCTGCTTTAACTCGTCAATCTGATAGAAGCAGTGAAAAAGTGGATGTGAAATAGGGATGTCTTTCGGTTCTCGCTTCGGAAAAATCTTTTTCAACTGCTTATAAAACTGTTTCCACTGCCTGCCACCGTGGAAATCGTCGACCATGATAAACCCGCCGCGTAGGAGATACTCGCGTACGTTCTCTGCTTCCTCAGATGTGAGACGCAATCGGCTCACCTCCAGCATATAGGCAAAAGGATATTCAAAAAGTTCTTTAGAACGGATGTCAACTATTTTTTCTTTTCTCGAAACTTCGATATTTGTGTGTTCACGGAGTTGAAAGATAAAGTTTCGATCCGAGGCGGGCCAGTCTAAATCCCATATACTCCGGTGCCCGCGGTATTTCAAGCGCACGAAAGTAAATTGATCCGCATCATCCTCTGAATCCAAGGTGGCAGTTGGCATGCCCATCATAACAAAGATGACTAATATCTGGAGAGTTCGCATATTATTCTGTTTTGAAGGACATCGGAATTTGAGAACGCATGGAGACGTTTAACTGGTTTAAAAACTTTGATACCAAGCAATTGTCATTTGAGCACCGAGACCAGATTCAAGGGCTTTGGCAATGTTAACCCGAAAAAAAGTATCGTTGCGCCCAGGATGTAAACCCGGAGCATTAACCATGACAGCAGAATCGTCTTCACCAAACTGTAAGCCAATACCTACACTTGCCTTCGGAGCAAAAGTATAGGCACTGTCGGATATATTCCAGACTTGACCCTCGTCGAGGAAAGCGACAAGAAATATCTTTTTGAAAATATTCCAACGCAATAGATTCGACAAACGGTAATGATATTCGATATTGAGTAAGAACCCGCTGTCCCCTGCAAACGCATAAGGAGAAGATGTATATCCATTCTCATAAGTTATTATATCATCAGAGCCATTTTCCTGTCTATACCAAGGATACCCTCTAAGTCCCTCCATTCCACCAACCACAAATTGGCGTTGAATCGGCAATGCCGAGTTGGAATAACCCAGCAACACCCGGGTCCGAATCGCGTTATTCCCAAGGGGGAAGGCATATCGAAAGTGTAATCGGAGTCTCGTGAAATCAAAATCAGATCCAACAGCCGCACTACTATGTTCAGCGAGAAAAGTATTATACCAACCGAGAGATTTTATTTTATTAAAAAAATCATATTGGAAGATAAGACTCCGCATCTGACCAGCAGTTATAGGCGGGTTTTCTCTAACCTTGTGTTTTGACCGCCAATTGACAATAAACCAATCGGTACTTTTCTGAAGACTCGAATGGGACTCGGCAACCAGTGCCAATTTGAATGTATGCGTCAGTATGACGGGTGTCCATCGCAACCCCACTTCAGCACCCTGTCGCAAATAGTAATTCTGAAGGTCTGGCATCCCCATAATGCGTTCAAAAATTCCTATGCCGCTGTTGTAGCCCGGAAAAAGTTCAGGGGCAACTATATCTGTCAAGCGATGGAGTTGACCGGTGAGTCGCAAGTTCCAAGTGTACGGTTTTCCCCAATTCGCTATTCCACCCAGACGGTAATGGATATGTGGATTGCCGAAGGTATAACTGACCCTTCCAAACAATCTTGAGAGTTGGTCGCGTTGTGAGTTCCTGACGCTCCACATCCAGAGCGGTCCCACCTCTTTTCGTTTCCCGACTTCAAAGCCTGTGCCAATCTCCCACCCGGTCACACGGTTAAAACCGAGACGTAACGGCGGATTGAGACCGAGATAGGCATCGGTAGAAAGCGGTTTTTCATCCACAGAGATCGTAGCGATGTACTTTGCATCCACCTCATCAATTTTTAGGTGAACTTCTTTAAAATAGGGCACTGCTCTAAATAGCGTCTTGAGTGCCTTATCAATGTCTGGTGAAGCGTTTTCAAGCGTCTGCCGAATCCGTGCCTCTGAGACTTTCTGATTACCTCGGATATGGATCTCGTGAATAGGGACATCCTTTGCCCAAAATCGTGTTGCCTCAGGGGGTATCTGAGCATCAGAGCCTTGGGGAGAAAAAATGGTGTCTACGGATATATTTATCTGACTGCCCTTAGGTCCCGAAATCTTCATAGATTTCAGAATTGATGTTTTTTGCGTAGGGACTACGTTAATGATTGCAACACGCTTTTCGCCTTCTTCTACAACACGCAGCGTCAGCGTTCTGGAAGTACTGCGGAGCACACTTCCCAAAGTAGGCATAACCGATGTGATGTCACCAGAACCATTTTCGAGCACCTTCAGGATATTGGCTTTTTCCGCTGCCAATGCCTCTTCAATTCTTTCAGGATCGCTCCCTTTAGGTATTGTAGAGGGGGCCTGAATCCGAAACTCATGTATCGGCTTGCCATTGGAGCTCCACCAACGCTTCGTCGGTTCAGGTGTCTCTACGACGGGCGACTCTACGTCTTCCTCTTGCGCTGTAATAGACGGTTCAGCATCTGGTTTAGCGGGTTCTGGTATGGGTGGGATACGCGGCGACGCGGGTTCTAAATCACGAGGTTTTAGCGACATCAATTCTGGTATCTCGATACCGAGTTGATTGAGGTTTAACAACAATTCACCGAGATGCTTTCGCGGGATCACGCCGACGATATTTATTAGGTAAATCTTGCCTTTGCTTTTCACAATAACAAAAACGCCTTTAACGATTTCATTCTGTTGGAGAATATAGAGATGCCGTATGGTTTTTTCAGGACTTGTTTGGGAGATCTTTCCTAATGCCTGCCAACGCCGTTCTTTGAGTGTCTCACTGTAATATTGAATCATTTTCTTAAAATTGCCAGACCGATTTCGATAGTTCCTGAGATAGAGGTTGTCCACACTTTTAAACAGTGAAACAATATCTGTGGTCGGATCTTCCATAACAAGTGCGATGACATCGCTGTTCAAATCAAATTGAAACTGGGGTGATGATACATCCGGACAATCAAAAGCGACAGTACCATCGTCCGATTGGGAATTAACTGCATAGCATACGAAAAATAGAAAGAGCATTAAGCCATTCGCAATGATATATCTCATTCAAAATCTCCAGGATTCTTAATCTTCTTTTTCCCAATGTTTCGCAACCGTTGCTGTAGTTTTTTTATCGCATCTGGGATCCGCGGCTTGTCGGGATGATAGATAACCGCGGGCGGCACAATTTGTCTCTGGCTATTTGGGGGCTGATAGAACCATTGCAGCGCAATCTCATGTCGAGGGCCTTGGAAATAATGGATCTCAACAGAATGCATACCCGTTGTGAGGTGCCTACGTCCCAATCTACCGAGTGTTGGATGGACCCCATCATTATTCACGATAAGCGCGTCATCAATGTAGAGTTGTGAGCCATCGTCTGAGTAAAGGTGAAAGGTATATATACCCGGTGTTTTAATCTCTAATTCCGCACGGAAGCGGATCGCAAAATTCTCAACGACAGTCTGCATTTCGGGTGTCGGAAATCCTTGCATATAGCTTCGCGTCGGGACATTTAAGTTTGCTGTAACAAAAGTATAGATCGGTACCAAATGATCAAAATTAGGCATCTTGGTGATAGGACCTCCCGGAACATAGACCTCTCCGGCGAATCCGTGCCCAGGTAACACCTCTGTCGAAAAGATACCGAGTCCGGCTTCCATGTGACTCGGCACTTTGATAGGCACTTCAAGCCCGACTTCTGATGCCCCTGTCCCTTGCGAAAATTGTGTTCCTATGCCGCTACCCTGTCGCGCAGGACCGTTGAACCCAACACCAACACCGCTACCACCCCTTCCCCGCTGTCCTGTAATAACAACGGGACCGCCGACTGTCTGATCCTCACCAAAACTGGCATTAGATACAGGACTCGGTTCATCTGTTTGCGGTATGTTGGTGTGCATGACGACATCGGGGACAACATCATCATGAACAGGTGCCTTAGGGACACTGACACGCTGCGAATGTGTCGGCGAAGCAAGTGAATCCGATGATGCCTCTGAATTTGCCGCGCGCGGCATCGGACGCAGACGCGGCGGTAAAATCCGCCGTTTCACCCGTTTTTCAGGTGAAACTTTTAATATCGCAGCAGATATGTGCTCCTTATCTACATTGTAATGATTGATAAACAGTGGGGAAACCATTAATACCAACACAATATGCAGACCGAATGATAGTAGAAGGGCATGGTTTGTACGTCTTTGCATCCCATTATATCCCGTATGTTTGAAACACTACGGTTAGAAACTATAAAACCACATTGTGTTGAACCGAATGCCTTGGTCAGACTCAAAGGCTTTTGAAACGTTGAACCGCAGAATAAGGTCTCTATCACCGAACTGCAGACCGATGCCTGCATTGCTCTTAGGTTCAAAAATGTACTTCTCCTCTGATGCGTTCCATGCCTGACCTGCATCCAGAAAAAGCACCAGAAAAAGATCCACATCAGGAAATTCTAATACGTTTTTCCAATTCATTAACGCCGGCAGATAATAGAGATATTCGACATTAAAAAGAAAACCGCGATCCCCCGCGAAAGCGTAGAGCGGATAACCGTTCAGTAGCCCCGGTCCACCAATAACAAATTGGCGTTGAATCGGCAGCGGCGCGGTTGAAAAACTGCCAACTGCCTGAGTCCGTATCTGATGTCTACCGAACGGATGCGCATATCGTAGGTGCAGTTGATACCGTGTAAAATCGAATTCGGAGCCGACGGCAGGACTGCTATGCTCAGCAAGGAAAGTATTGTGCCAACCGAGAAAATCGTGCCGGGTACTATAATCGTATTTGAATATCGCACTCCGCATCCGACCCGGCGTTACCACTGGATTTTCACGAGCCTTTGATTTTGAACGCCAGTTGAAGAAGTGCCAATCCGTGTTTTTGCGTAAACTGTCGTGGGACTCCGCAAGCAGACTCAGTTTGAATGAATGCTTTTGTCTAATAGGCCTCCATTGCAACGCAACCTCAATCCCTTCTCTCAAATAGTAATTCTGGTGATCCGGCACCCCCAAAACCCGGAGAATAGTCATGCCGGTATCGTCATAAAACGGAAAAAGATCGGGAGCAATGACACTTGTTGTACGATGCAATTGCGTCGTTAACCCAAGATGCCATGAATCAGGTTCACCCCAAGCTGCTTTACCACCAACGCGGTAGTAAAACTGTTTATTACCAAACCCGTAACCAGCCCGTCCGAAAAATTTTGAGAGATCATCTCCGCGGAATTCACGCGGCGCACTAATATCGTAAGATCTATTGGAAGACTTCTGTTTCCGATAACCCGAATCAACACGCGCACCCAATTCCCACCCCGTGACACGATTGAACCCCGCCCACGGGGCACTATCGAAATAAAAACGTGCCGGCAGCGGTTGTTCGACGATGGTAACGATTGCTGTGCGTCGAGCACCCTCCTCCTCAATTCGGAAACGTACCTCCTCTAAACCGGACATCTCGCCCGGCAGTGCTACGATCGCTTTTTCGATTTCTTC
>JAGFCB010000009.1 GCA_022394775.1 Candidatus Poribacteria bacterium | reverse complement strand
CGTAAAGTTAAGGGCTCTAATAATTGGTGGCGTGCCATCCGTGAACTTGCACGATTGTATCGACATATCAGCAACCAACGCCGAGATTGGCATTTCAAACTTGCGACAGACTTGTGCCGTAGGTTTGACGTTATCGCGACGGAGACGCTAAACCTTAACGGCATGAAACGGCTCTGGGGCCGCAAGGTCTCAGACCTTTCCTTTGGACAGTTTGTCGAGATATTGGCGTTCAAGTGTTTCAAACATAATCGTGAGTTCGCTCAAGCCGGACCTTGGACAGCCACAACCAAACCGTGTTCGGTCTGCGGGCATCACAACGAAACTCTTACACTTTCAGATAGACAGTGGAGGTGTCCTGAATGTGGTTCTGACCACGACCGAGACATCAACGCTGCGATGAACATTTTACGGGCTGCCTGTGATCCCGTTGTGGAGCAGACGTAAGACGTTTCCGAGGAAACGCGAACTGCTACGAAGCACAAGCCCCCTACTTCAGTGGGGGGTGCCTTGACGTACAGGATACCAGGTAGCGATGGCAGTGGGAGGACTCGAACCCCCAGCCTCGTGGGTATGAACCACGCGAGATACCAATTTCTCTAAACTGCGTTAAGTGGCTATATTTCCTTATTACTGCTTAAGTTGTCCCCACGTAATGGCAAGTTTTCCTTGTGCGTCAACTGCGCGTGCGCCATCGGTCATTGCCCCATTTTTCCCCACCAGATGGTAGGCGTTGCCTGATGTGTCTAAGAACTTCCGTACGCCGCTCGATTCATCAAAATGCCACAATGCAACCGTTTTTGCGTCCTTCTTGAACTTTGTATGCGGCGTGAAATCGCGTTTGGCGGTATTGTAACGCGCAACCGTTGAGATGCGGACCTCATCAATATAGCCCGAAAAATGACCCCAAAAATGTCCGCCGTGCCAATCAGACTCAATTTTCTCTCCAAACCCGCCGATTGTAAAACCCCGCGGATGTTTGGCGTGTGAGAGATCGTCTAGAGTTGTCCCTCCCTGTGAGACGCGCACGAGATCGTTAATGATGAGTATACTCTGTCTCGCTTCCGCCTGAAAGGCGACGTGAAGCCATTGATTCAGGGGAAAAAAAGACTCTCGCATGCCGAACGCCTTTCCACGCATAGGATGAAGGTGCACTGCACTCATTAGTCTTAAACCCACGTTGGGACCATGGTTCCAGACATACATCCGCACCTGTTGGCTGAGAACCAGTGAGTGTGTATCCCTGTCAGGCGGCGTAGTTAGATATACCCACGCTTCAAAAGTGTACTCATCCGCACCTTTCGGCAAGAGGAGACCGAAAGTTTCAAAGTCCAAAATGGCGTGGTCGTCCACTCCATCAAGTGCCAAATAGTTGCCACCCGCAGGTGAAGGCGGCGGCATCGCTTCAGCACGCATCGAAATAAAAACGAGCAGGAAAAAGCAAGCAAAAATTGACAGATTTCGTAGATTTTTCATCTGCGTAGGTTCCTTAGGTGTTTTTGTTTAGCGATTCTGCTTAATATCTGCCCAAGTTGTTGTCGCTTTTCCAGTCGGATCAACTGGAAGGACACCGGCAATCTCTTGGAAGAAACTTTTCTGGTCTTTCGATTTATCTGGATAGATTTTGCAGACCTTGTGCGTGTTGTCGTCAAAGTGTAAATTAATATATGCAGCACCACCGGTTTCGCCACAGCGGTAAAGAACAACATTGGCACCTTTTTTCAGTTTGACTTCAATGTTATAATCAACTTCCTGCGCCGCACCCGTCCAAGTCGTATTGTTATACCACTTATCCCCATTAATCCAGATTTGGGCATGGTCATCGTGTGCAGGCGACATCACCGCCTTCATATCTTTAGGCGCAGCAATAACACATATAACATAGGTATCAATGTTATCAGCAGGTCCGTTTCGGTTCATATTGTCTTGGCTTGCGGCATCAAGTTCAAACACTGTCCAATTTCGAGTGCCACCGTGGTCGCCGCCCCATGCCATTTTAGTAGTTTGGGTTTTCTTTAACCCCGCAAGGGTTGAGAGTGATAGCTCTGTGAGTTTGCCTTTAGTTCCTTCGTCAATAAGGTCTCTCCGACCTGATTTTTGGAAACCTTCATTGTTTTCATAATTTCCGTCGGGTCCGTACCACTTGGTAATCCAGTTTTTGTTGTCAACGTGGGATTCGCTCAATGGGGCTTGGTCAGGATTCTTGAGCCAATCTGCCTCTTTTAAAGGACCATCGTTAATATTAACTTTTCCCTGTGCAAATGCAAAATGTGAAGTTCCAATAACCAATATAAAAACAGTTGTTATTGCGAGTGTTAGTTGGTAAAACCTTTTCATTAAAAATTTACCTCCTTATAGTCCAGTTATTTATCTTCAAGTGAGATGTAAAACAGTCCCCTCTCTTTGGCGCGACTGAGCATATCGGTAGCACTATAGAGTTTATCGTTAGCGATGACAAGATCACTGATTACATTTGGCACTTCTGAAGAAATCTGTTCCCACCGCTTATGCGTATTCAAACGATACCCGCCAGTATCGCCAGCTCCATAAACAGTTGTGCCATCCACAGCCAATTTGTCTATGACGAGGCGTGTCCCTATTTCATCCGTAAGCACGCGCCAGTTTACCCCGGTTTGCGAAGCCATGACCCCATTATCTGTTGCGACGTAAACCGATGCCCCGGCAAAGACAATATCTTTGAAGTGCGTGAAGCGGAGCGGCAGGGTTGGTGTAATATTTCTCCAACTCTCCCCTTCATCAAGCGATTGAAACAGCTGACCATCCCATTTTCCTGCGTAGACGGTTTCTCCGAAGACCGCTAATTTGAACACCTCGGAGGACCTGTATAGTGGATGATCCTCTACCAATCCAGTGCTTGTCCATTCTGGATCACCGAGTTTCCATTTGAAAAGTTCTCCTATGTATTCTACATAAAAGGTATCATAACTCGCCACAGCCGTCTCAGTTCTCAGACGAGATACATGCCGGCTCTCTCGCTCTTTTGACTTATATTTCTCATCGGCAAGTTTATAACGGTCGAAAATGGGAACATCTTGAAGCGGAATGAACCTATCGCCATCGGTCGATAAACGGAAAATTCCGACATTGGCCCCTGTAGGGCCTCCAGTTAAAAGAGAATAAAGAATGTTGCCAACAACTATCAGTTTTAAATCAACGGTCACGCTGGTAGTGTAAGGGCTGAATCCAGCTTTTTGTCTATCGGCCGGAACTTTTTTCCAGGACCCACCCGCATCCGTTGATTGATAAACTTCATAGCCATTATGGGCGTATAATCTATTGTCAAACGCGACCACATCGACAATAAATGTTCCTGTCATTCCATTCATAAATAGGTGCCATGACTCACCCCCGTCAGTCGTGCGATGAATACTGTATAGGTTGGCTTTGTAATACGTTTTTTCGTTTACTATCACAGCTGGAAGGCGGATATTACGGAAAAAATTCCTGTCATCTTTAAGTTTTGTCCAAGTCTTTCCACCGTCTGTTGAACGAGATTGTGTGAGACTCAATGCCAAGAGCGTTTCATCAGCAGCTAAAATCGTTATACCTGCCAGTACTCCGCTGGGAATATCTCGGTTTTCACGCCATATCTCAGTCCACGACGCGCCCAAGTCAGCTGAATGGAAAATTTTGACAAAATCTGACTTATTATTCCGCATTACTTCTTTTATTTCACTTGGCGTTAATCTCACCAAAAACTCGTGCGCTATTCCGGCATAGAGATTATTCCCTGAGACTGCCAAGGAACAGACGGCACCGGATGTATCCAGTGGCAATTTTTCCCAGATGTCTGAATCGAGACGATAGAGACCGTTCTCTGTACCCGCAAAAACTGTTTTTCCAATAGTCGCCACTGCGGAAATCTTTTCGGAAACCGTCAGTCCGTCGTTAAGAGGGTGCCATAGTGCGCCACCGTCTGTGGATCGGAAAATCCCATTATCTCTAAGTGCGAGATACATCGTAATAGGCACTTGTGAACTGGCAGCTTTTTCGGCATCTGTGATGACGAATCCAACAACATCTCCTTTGGGTCGGGGCCCCAGTGTCCTCCACGTCTCACCCCGGTTATCCGAAGCAAATATCTCGTCAGTCGAAACAATATAAAGCCTACCGTTATGTGCTGCCATCGGCATCAAAGATTCGCCAATTGGGATACTCGCGTTGACGCGTCTCCATGCGGTTGCATCTGCTGTTAATCTGTATATTCCTGTTTGTGTAACGGCATAGACAGTTCCTTCAGGGGTAGCAAAGATATCGCGGACAGGTCCCGCGGGCGGTCCGTTTCCTTGTGCCCATTGTGCCGTAGAAAACTTGGCGGCATTTTCCGATGTAACAGATGTTGAGGTGACGTTAGAGACTTGGGTGCCAGGGCGACTTGTTTTACCGGGACTGGTATCCCGTCCGACTTGGTTTCGCACAGCAGGTTTCGTTGCTATATCAAGGATGACAGGTGCATCGACGATTTCAATCGTCGGTTCAGATTGTGCTTCAAAACTATACGACTTCTGGAAACGGGTGAGGTATCGGTTGCTCGCGCCAAGCAGTAAGACAACCAAAACCGCAGCTGTCCCTAAAGCCATCCACGGGAGGAAGGGTTTAGAGGCTGGAGCCTGTGTGGGTGCCATATCAGCGACTTGTCGCATGACGTTCTCGCCTAAACTCGCCGGTATTTGTACGCCACCGAGAACTTCCTGAATTAACACCTCTTGCTGTTCTTGTAAACGCTTGCGCGCTCGCTGAAGTCGGCTTGTGATGGTGTGCACGGACACGCCTAAAAATTTACTAATCTCTTTGGTCGTCATTTTACCGAGATAATAGAGCGTCACGACGGTGCGTTCACTTTCTGGGAGTTTTGTGAGCAGTTTCTTGACGAGTTCATGGCGATGCTCAGTGTCCTCTGTTTCTCGCTGTTCTGTTACGTGATGTGCATAAGAGGCTCTCTCGATTTCTTCCACAGGTGTGTCCTCCAGCGATTGCATGACGTTCTTATTTTTTTCCAGCCATTTAAGGCAGAGTCGATTGGCAATGACATACATCCATCCTGAGAGTTGGTTCGGATTCTTTAGCTGCGAGAGGTTCTTGTATACTTGGAGGAAAGTGTCTTGGGTAATCTCTTGAGCAATGTGAAAATCACCAATTTTTCGCCACGCAAGTGCATGAATACTATCTTGATGTTTTTGAACTAAGACTTCAAACGCTGTATCGTCGCCTGACAAAATTCTATGAATAAGTTGAATATCGTCTTCTCTGTCCATCAGGATACTCCATAATTAATGAATAGATTGAATAAGTCCCGTCTCCTAATATCCAGATACTTACACATTGCATTAGCCTCTTATAATTAAAGATACGTTTTTGGGGTCGAAAACGTGCATAATGAAAAAAATAAATAAAATAAGGGCGACATGTGTACGGACACTGACAATTAGGAGTCTTCCGTATTTCCCTTTAGAGACGATAAAATTCTTTTGCGTTTTCGGACAAGATTTTGCGTGCTAATGGTTGCGGTAGCTGCGAAGGAAAAGCCTCTTCCGGAGTGTCAAAATGCCAGTGTGGATAGTCACTTGAGAACATTAACATCTCCTCTGAATCGAGTTGACCGACAATCTGGAGGAGTTCTGCCGCTGTTGGTGGGGTATCAATCGGTTGGAGTGTCATGCGGATATGTTCCCGGATATATGCTGATGGAGGGCGCTTTACCCATGGGGTCAGATGTCGTAAACCTCGCCACTCTTTATCGAATCGCCACATCAGCGACGGCATCCATGTAACACCTGTTTCTATGAGCGCGACGCGTAAGTCGGGGAACTTGTCAAAAACTCCCTCGGATACAAGACTCAGCACCTGTGCCTGAAATACCTGCGACATACCGACGTATTCCTCTAAATAGGTTGAGGGCCACCCTACAGACGTCGGTGGTAGTCCGGACGCGCCACCGTAATGGATACCGATGGTGAGTTGATGCCGCACAGCTGCCTCATAAATCGGATGATAGCGTCTATTGCCGTAGGGTGCTTGTGATCGGGCCGGTAGCATTATTTGTACAAACCCCGGATGTCCACCTAAACGTTCTATTTCCCGAACAGCGAGTTCAGGATTTTGGCTCGGTACGATCAGTGAAGCGCGTAAGCGTGGTTCGGGATTGAGCCAATGTTCAATCTGCCAGTCGTTGACTGCTGAGGCGAGTGCTGCCGCGAAGTCTTCGTTGTGGACGCTCTGCACCCGATACCCACAGGTGAGTATCCCGTATTCGACCTCCCAGAAATCGAGTGCGTGCTTGCGTAGGAGTGCTAAATCCGATGCAGGACGATCTTCCGATGGATGTTTAATTTCCGGACGTGTTGAAGTTGGCACACCGTCGGGATAGTCGTTTGCATCAGGTCCGGGGAAACCCGATTCTTCGCAATAGTCGCACCAGTAATCGGGTAGGTACGGATAGAGCATTTGGTGTGAAGGGAGTCGGTTATGAAGGTCGCAGTCGATGATAGACATACCCGCCTGAACGAAACTCGGTTTGCCGTTCTGTGTTCCCATGTATTTCCTCTTGTGTTTGTGATTAAGTTACACCGCGTTTTGTTATGCGCCACCACCGTATGTATGCCAGAAAAGTATCGGTTCTTCTTTATGTCTTCGTGCCTTTACGTAGTGGATAAGCCCTGCCAATGCCTTTCCGGTGTAGGTGTTTTCGAGTGTGATATCTTCATGTTCAGCCATCATCTCGACCGCGTCTGTACCGGCTTTTGTCGGGATGGCATAGCCTTCCCCAAAATCGCCTTGCCAGAGTTCAATGTCGCTTGCGTGAATATCCTGAACATTGGTCGCACCGATGAGGTGAAGGGTCCGTCGCACCATCCGCGAGATTGCTAACGGGTTTGCCACGATTTGGTCGGCGACACGGATACCGACAACCTTAGTTTTTAACCCCGTCAACTGCACACCTGCCATCAAGCCCGCCATTGTCCCACATGTTCCTACCGGTAGAAAGATAAATCGTGGTTCTGGAAGGATGCCTGCCTCAATCTGTGATTTCAGTTCTGAAACTGCTTTCACATAACCGACAGAACCGAGCGGTGATGAACCCCCTGCTGGAATGAAATAGCGTTCCTCTCCAACGCCAAGAGATGTTTTCATCTGTTCATACGCGTAACGGATGAACATTGTATGCATACGCTTAACCTCGTAGACCTGGGCGGCGTGTTCACAGATTGTGCGATAGTTTGCTTCGGAATACTCGGTAGGCGGTTGTTTAAAGAGCAGACATTCTACTCGGAAACCGGATGCTTTGCCATAGACTGCCGTTGCCCGAGCATGATTAGAACCTGTTGGCCCGATTGTGAAGAGTGTTTTCTTTTTCTCGCCATCAGGGTGTGCTGCTGCGAACATGTACTCCAGTTTTCGGATTTTATTGCCGCCACCTAACGGACCGCTCAGATCATCTCGTTTTATCCATAGCGACTCAAAGCCAAGAGCGCGTTCAAGGTTTGAGAGCCGCTGCACGGGAGTCGGGAAGTTTCCGAGTGAAAGATATGGGATTGATTCAATCATTTTGTTAGTTCGTTTTCGCAGGGTGAGCAGGGATAAGACTTACCCCTACAGTGAGCTACACGATACCGCTCTCAATAATCTGAGCTGCGACATGTTCAGCAAGTGCTGCGATTGTCAATGTTGGTGGTACGCCGATAGAGGTTGGAAAGAGGCTCGCATCAGCGACAAATAAGCCGTTCACCTCATGGGATTCCCCTGAAAACTTGACGACGCTTTTGTTCGCGTATTCACCCATTCGGAGTGTGCCTTGCGGATGACTGGAAGCGAGCATGATGTCATTTGGAACGATACTGCGTTGCCGTACAATCTCAAGGTCCGATTCCTTTTTGATAGGGAAGTGTTGTGTATAGGGCATCACAATCTCTGTCGCGCCTGCAGCGAAGAGTAGTCGGGCAGCGTTGATCGCGCCTTCTACTAACATCCTTTTATCTGACCGTCGGAGCCGGTATGCGACGTTTGGCTCGCCTTTGTAATTAACTGAGACTTGTCCGGTTGTTCGGTCGTGTAAGAGGACAAGGAGTGCTGCGATGTGGCGGTAGCGTTCCATCAGTTCTCGGTGGTTATCGCCGAATCCGGGGAGGCTTGCAGCGACTATCATCTGCGAACCGAAAGCCGGCATGAGTAGGTAACCACTGCTCCGAGACTTTGCTAAGTCGAGGAACTCATCAATATAGTAACTCTGAGGGATCCCGAGGTGCCCGTCAATAGTTTCGTTGAAAATCCCACCGACGAAGACAGCGGGATGCAAGTGGAGGTTTTTTCCTACCTGTCGGTTTGAATTCGGCAGTCTGCTTTTTAGCCAGAGTTGTGGCGAGTTGATGGCACCTGCGGCGAGTACTACTACTTTGCTTTGAACATGCAATTCACCTGATGGTAACCGCGCGGAAACACCAACGACGCTTCGCTTCTCCACGTCAATTTTTTCAGCTGTGCAGTTGCTATAGAGTCGCGCGCCTGCGGCAAGTGCCAAAGGGATATACGTAACCGCCATGCTCTGCTTGCCCACTCTTGTTGGATTGTCCTGAATGGATTTGGAGGCTGGGCATCCGAAGAGACACTGTGCTCCGCACGTTGGACAGGCACCGCGATTGTGTCGTTGCACGACACCATGCCACTTCATCACTTCACATCCGCGACGGATAACAGCGTTTAGTCGGTTTATCTCTGTCTCCTGTATCTGTGTAACGCCGAGGGTCTGCTCTACACGTTCAAAGTTTGCGGAGAGGTCTGGCACGCCCCATCTGTCCAGTAGTACCTGTGGTGGACGGACAGCGTAGCAGAGGTTATGTACGGTCGAACCACCGACTCCTCTACCTTGCGAGATAACGATTGCACCGTCGCGTGTGCGCCGTAAGCCGCTATCCCAGAAGAGACGCCGCAGCATCTCAGGTTCGTAGCTGCCGAAAGTATTCGGATCGTGATTTTCTCCTGCCTCTAAGATAACCACCGATAGCCCGGCTTCGGCAAGCACCTTTGCGACGACCGCACCACCGGCACCAGAACCGATAACGCACACGTCGGCATGCTCTTGTTGTTGCTGTGTGTTTTGCTGCTCCGAGGTGCGGGAATTATTGGTGGCACTTGAAGCCTGAGATTGTGAGTTGTTCATAGTATTATGCGTACTTATAATCTGAAACTTACTTTGCCAGAGAGCGATAGCGTTGATATGCCTGTTTTGCTTTCGCTTCTTCGCCGATTTCTCGGTAGGCGTTTGCTAAGTTCCGATAAAATTGTGGGTTTGTTGTGTTAAGACGTACAGCCGTTTCAAATTGCGTGATCGCCTGTTGAGGTTTTTTTAGCATCATATAGACAATACCGAGGCTATTCCGGTATACCGCGCTTTTCGGATGTACTTCAACAAGATTCCCATATATCTCAAATGCGTCGGTATAAGATTCTGTTTGAAGATAGGTATAACCGAGCAGTTCGGATGCTTTTTCGTCGTGTGGCGAGATGGTCAGACACACTTTGAGCTCCACCGTAGCGCGTTCCCATTCTGTCCTTTTGATGTGTAGTTTCGCGAGTTGATAACGCGGCTGAAGGCGTTGTGGATTGTCGAGAATCAGACGTTGTAATGTGGCTAATTGTTCCTCTTCGCGGATGAGTTTCTCGAATGTGCGGAGTGCAGCGCGTCCCTCAGCGATTTTTCCCGTGCGTAGATAGCAGTTCCCGATATTAAAATGTGCTTTCGCGTGTCGGCTTTGGCGTTTAATCACTGCCTCAAAGTGTGGTATCGCTTGGATGAAGTCCTCCGCTTGAAAGTAAGCGAGACCGAGCAGGTAGCGCGCTTCACTATCTTGTTGTGCCTGTTTAAGATGCTGGATTGCTGCATCGGTTTGGTTCTGACGGAGGTAGGCTGTACCTAAGAGTCTACGTGCGCGAGAGAGATCGGGTTGCAACTGTAAAGCGCGTTGCAGCGGTTCAAATGCATCTTTCGCGTTTGCCGTACCGATCAGATAAGCCTCACCGAGACGGACGTGTGCATCTACAAAATCAGGCGTGAGTTTGATCGCAGTCTGGAGGGCATGAATCGCGGGTTTCCATTGCGATTGTTTACCGTAAAGGACACCGAGTTGATAATGTGCCTCGGCGTGTGATGCGTCCAGTTTTACGACTTGCTGGAACGCTGCGAGAGCCGGACGATTGTCTTTCCGGGCGAGTGCTTGCAAACCCGTCTGATACACGCGGGCTATTTCAGTAGATATGTGTTGTTCTGCTGGCGCGAGATACACTACGAATAAGAAAATCAATAGATAAGAGCAGAAGAAGAGGTATGTTTTCATTGTTCCGTTAAGCTGTAGACACGATTTTGCATTTATGATAGCATACTTTTACGTATCTATCAAGCCTCTATCAGGACGTGGCTTGCGAATCCATTTATGAAAAGAGTTTTCTTAAAAACAATGTAAAGAAAACGCAGCCCGTAACGTAGTGGAGGGGTTTTTGCTTGGGTGTTTCTTTAGATATACGTAAAGGCACGTCGAACCTGAAACTCACCTCACCTCACCGAACCGCAAGGAAAATTAGAAAAATGGAATTTGTTCAGTTGACTGATGCACAACGTCAAGAGTTTGATGAGAACGGTTACCTCATCGTACGTTCCGCAATTGATAGCGAGATGATTGGTCGCTTGACAGAGACAGGTGATCGACTCATGGAGTCGTTTGAATACCACAACTATTACGCACATCGGCGGGACGGTCTGGTGCAAGAGCCTGCATTTGCTGATCTTGCGACGCAGTCGAAGGCGGTCCCGTTGATTCTTCAGATGCTCGGCACAAATATTCATATTACCAATACCGCGCTTATTTACAAACACCCACAAGCACCTGAGAAACCAGACAACCGTAACTGGCACCGAGATGTCGGCGTGCATTTGGATGTCGGGCACGCGGGATGTCCACGCGTCGGTTTGAAAGTAGGCTATTGCTTAACAGATTTCAGCGTGCCGAACTCAGGTGCAACGTGGTTTGTTCGGCAGAGCCATAAGTTGGGCGAACCGCTGTGTATCCCTGAAGGCGAAGTTGATCCGCCTATGTATGACGAACCGCTACTCCAAGCAGGTGATGCGTTTCTGTTTGAGAGTCGTATCTACCACGCTGCAGGGTTGAATTTTACGGAGAACGTATCTAAGGTGGTCATCTACGGATACCACTATCGCTGGATTAAACCTGATTATTATCTACGGTATTACGATGACACACTGCAACCGAATGAATCGCTGGTGGAAAACCTGGATGATCTTGGTAGACAGTTTCTTGGTGCTTCCACGGATACACAAGGCAGGCGCGACCCGAACGGTGTGCACTGGGCGGGTACAGAATGGGCAACGGCGCACAATCTGAACTTAGAACAAGCCCCACAGGTTGTGACGGTTTAAATTAAAATGCGTGAAGAAGGAGCGAAAATGGCTAAGGTTAAAGAAGTTAAGGTAGGTATCGTTGGGTGTGGTGGTATTGCTGGTGGTAAACACCTTCCGGGTCATAAAGGGGTCAAGGGTGTCTCGATTATCGCCGCGTGCGATATTGACGAGGCGCGTGCGAAAGCGTTCGCGAAACAGTACGATATTCCACATGTTTTTAGTGATTATGAGGAATTGGCTGCGATGGATGAACTTGATGCAGTGAGTGTCTGCACGCCGAATAACTTCCACGCTGGACCGACGATTGCGGCGTTGAAAGCTGGAAAACACGTTATCTGTGAAAAACCGATCGCTGCCAATGCGATTGACGGGCAAGCGATGGTGGATGCGCAGAAAGCGAGCGGCAAAGTCCTACAGATCGGTTTACAATCTCGGTTTCGCGCTGAGTCGCGTACGCTGCGAAAACTCTACGATGAAGGGTTTTTCGGCGACATCTATTATGCGCGGGCAATGGCGATGCGCCGGCGCGGTGTCCCTGCCTCACCATCGTTTTTGAGTAAAGCCATCGCAGGCGGTGGGCCGCTGATTGATATCGGTGTGCATATTCTCGATGTGTTGCTCTGGATGATCGGTTGTCCGAAACCGATTGAGGCGTTCGGGATGACAGCGACGAAGTTTGGACACAAAAAAGATGTCATCAATCCGTGGGGTAAATGGGATCCTGAAGATTTTGAGGTTGAAGATTTCGCGATGGGCACGATCCGCTTTGAAGGTGGGTTAACAGTGACCTTAGAGACCGCTTGGGCATCGCATATTGAGAACATCGGCGGCACGTTCTTCATGGGCGATTTAGCGGGTGCCACTTATGAACCGCTTCAGATTTACCTTGATAAGAAAGATGAGATGGTGAATTACGAACCGAAACTGCTTACAGGGTTACTGAGCGAATTTGAGTCGTTCCACAAGGCTGTTCGGGAAGGATTGCCGTCTCCGGTACCTGCGGAAGAGGTGCTGAATATTGCGAAGATTTTTGATGCGCTCTACGAATCAGCACGAATTGGTCGATCTGTACCCATTGCATAAAGTTAGGATTCACGCAGAGAGCAACTGTTCGCCGAGGTTTCTGTGCCTCGGCGAACTCTTTTCTCAGGATTCCACTGCAGAATCCTATGTATGTAAAAATATATCTGTTAGTGAATTTCTTAGGCGCGCTTCGGATCTCGGTTTTGCTCAGGATTGGTAACTTGCACGCACAACCGTTTTGATACCGCCGCGGATATTGAAGTTACCGATGACTTCCGCCTTCCGGGGCTTGCACGCTTCAACAAAGTCCTCCAACACCTTATTCACGACATGCTCATGGAAGATACCGACAGGCCGGTAGAAAAGGAAGTATTCCTTCAATGACTTCAGTTCGATGCAGTGTTGGTCTGGAACATAGGTAATACAGATTGTGGCGAAATCCGGTAACCCCGTTTTGGGGCATACGGCAGTGAATTCCAAGTTGGTGATTTCGATTGTGTAATCTCGATGGCTATACTGATTTTCCCATGTCTCGATTGGAGGTGTTTCTAATTCAGGGATATGGGTTTGTAAATCATCATAGCCGTTGTGCTGGCTCATTTAATATCTCCACTATTTCCTATTAGGCGTATTTTAATGAAAATAAACTGGATAAACCTGGAACATGGATCTTCGGATATGCGAGGTTTGGATTAAGACCCGGCGCGGTTTGAAACCGCGAAGAAATCCGCAGAAACGCCCAAGCAAATATCCCCAGCAAAAACCCTACCGTGCTTAGAGATTAGTGTTGGTTTGCTAAAGAGGCGTTATTTCAAAATGACCATCCGGCGAGTGCTTTGGAAATCGCCCGCGGTAAATGTATAGAAATAGATACCACTTGCGACTTTCGTTCCAAATTCATCTCTGCCGTCCCAATACGCGGCTTTCTCTTGGCTCTGATAACTCCCTGGCTCCTGTAACCCGATATTCAATTGGCGGACAAGCCCACCGGCGACATCGTAGATTTTCACGTTAACCTCGGTTTGTTCAGCGAGATTGTATGGAAACCATGTTTCAGGGTTAAAAGGGTTCGGATAATTCTGGAAAATCATCGTCTGTTTGATATGTCCGAGCAGTGTGAGTGTCTTCGATTCTGGATTAACAGCGAACGGAACATCCGCTGATTGGAATCCGAGGTCGATCGGGTTATAGATAAACGCGGAGCCGGCGTTATCACCAGCATTATCATTGCCTGCAGCCCCAACGATAGCGAACGCGCCTCTGATTGCAACCGAGGCACCGAACAGATCCGATCGATTTGTTCCACTTGCAACAATTCTGCGTTTCTGTACCCAAGTCAATCCATCTCTGAGAAAAGAGTAGGCTGAACCTTTGTCGATCTGTAGGGGTTCTAAGGCATTATCTCTGCTGTCAGCCGCGGGATGATCGTCTTTCCATGCCCCGACGATTGCTGTGTCTTGATGAATAGCGACGGCTGATCCGAATTCGTCGTCTGCCTCTGCCTCGGTGGCAGTAAGTTTCGACTGTTGCAGCCAAGCCGTTCGTGTCTCCACGAAAATATAAGCCGCCCCCATATCCGGTTCACTTCGATCTTCCTTAGGCGCGCCGATGATAGCGACACCGTTGGTTAAGTCTACAGCATAACCGAATTCGTCGCCGAGTCCACTATCATTTGGAATGATTTCAAAGTCTTGGGTCCATGTCCCGCCGTTGCGCGTGAAGATGTATGCGGCACCAGAATCGGGTCCTGTTGCGTCACTGCGATGTGCGCCGATGAGTGCGTTATCTCCGTAGATAGCCACAGCATGACCGAACTGATCGCCGGGTACTGCGTTTTGATGCGCGAGTTTTGCCTGTTGTATCCAAGCAACCCCGTTTCGGACAAAGATGTATGCGGCACCAGAATCTTCAGCACCTTCATCCTTTCCGTGCGCTCCAATGAGAGCGGTGTCTTCATGGACAGCGACAGCTGTCCCGAAGTGGTCGAACATGCTGGTATCGTCTCCGATTAACTTTGCACGCTGAACCCATTCATCGCCTAAATAGGTGAAGACGTACGCCGCGCCGGACTCCGGTCCGGCATCATCAACCCCAGGTGCGCCAATCACCACGGTTTCACCGCTGATAGCGACAGTATTTCCGAACAGATCCCCTGCCTTTGCATCGTCAGCGACAAGTTTTGTGCGTTGTAGCCAGAGGGTACCGCTCCGCTCAAAAATGTAAGCGGCACCGGCGTTTGGGGCAACATCATCATCTTGTTGCGCGCCAGAAATGGCTAAATTGCCACTAATTGCGACAGAGATTCCAAACTGATCTTCGGATGCGGTTTCGCCATCGCTTAACTTGATAGCCTCTATCCAAGTTCCATCTTCTTTTTCTTCATAAATGTAAGCAGCCCCGGAACCGAGTCCACCTGCGCTGTGTTTAGGTGCGCCTGCGATAACTTCGCTTCCACTGAGTGCGACAGCATATCCAAGTTGATCACCGCCGCGACTATCGCTTGCGGTAAGTTTTGTGTGTTGGTTCCAGAATGGGGGTTCGTTTCGTGTAAAGACATAAGCGGCGCCGACCACGTCTTGGCCGACCTTACCGCCCGTTGCTCCGATGACGGCAGTTTCGCCACTGATGTCAACAGAGGTCCCGAAAGCGGAGGCACCATCCGGATCGATTGGAATCATACGGATACGGACACGATTTCTTTTTTGCTCCCATACAGTATCCTCACGCTCGTAGATGTAAGCGGCACCCGCGCCTCTATTTTTAGGTGAGGTTACAATCGCGAAATCACCATCAACATCAACAGCATATCCATAGTTATCTTCTGATTCGGTGTTGTTCCCGAGGAGTTTCGCTTGGAATGTCCATTCGACGCCTTTGCGTACGAAGACATAGGCAGCACCAGCATCGAAACCCGCTTCATCATCACGGGTTGCTCCGATGATAGCAGTGTCGTCGTCAATACCGACAGAAAAGCCGAAGTATGCGAATTTGGTAGCATCCGGAGCAGTGAGATGCGCTGTCAGGAGCCAACTGTTGCCAAGCCGCTCAAAGACATAGACGGACCCTGCGTCGGCGGTGGGTTTATTGATACGATGCCCCCCAACGAGGACGGTATCTTCATCAATAGCGACCGAGACCCCAAAATAGTCGCCTGGGCGGGCATCGGGCGCGACCAATTTCGCTTGTTCCACCCATACCGTGCCCTGTCGTGTAAAGATATAAGCGGCACCTGAGTTATTTCCTGCGTCGTCTTTCCTCGGTGCACCAACGATAGCATAATCACCACTCATTGCGAGTGCCGTTCCAAACTCGTCGCCCCTTACGCCGTCACTGGCGTGCAGTTTTTGATGTTGCACCCATCCGGTTTCGCTACGGAAAAAGACTTGAAGCGAACCGGTATCTCTGCCGTTGTCGGTATCATCTTCTGGAACACCCACCATCGCGTAATCGCCACTGATACCGACACTTGCCCCGAGGTTGTCTTGAATGACGGCGGCACTCGTATTGAGTTGCACTCGATCCGCACTGCTTTGTATTACTAACCCGATTCCGAGGAGCAGGGTTAGTATTGTTATCTGTAATTTTTTCAATTCTCTCCCCTCACTATTTGGCGTTATCCCGATACGCTGAACCCACAGAAATGCGTCTAAACTACGGTGAAACAATTTTTAAATTGGTAGCGTTTCTTCGGAAATTTATTCTTCTTTTCCGTTATCTATCAATGCGTATTCCAATTATTAATGACACAATTTATGACCCAAAAGGGTGCATATTATCATCTAAATTGCCATCTATAACCTTTGCGATTTTCTACAATTCTACAAAAGGCAGAGAAACATTGCACAAAATTGGGCATACTGATATTCGATTGCACGAAATAGGGCGGACTTAACTGTTTACCTTTGGAAACTTTGACAGGACTTACGCATTTTTCCATGATAACGGATATCATACGCACTGCAGGTAGGGTTTATAGCGAAGCCCGAAAATATGTGAACACTCCACGGTAGAGATCCGCACGCTCCACTCGTAGTAGAGGTTGGGTTACCCAACCTCTACGGTGCCCCGCGGATACACAAATCATTATGGGCTTGACTATAAAACCCCGACTACAGTGGGGGCTGCGTAAGTCCTATTTGATTTATAAACCACCCTCATAGACTTGTAGCAAATTCCATGCCACCCAAAAGTTGATATAAAGTTGGCAAATTCCGACATATCTCCAATATAATCTATAGTTTGCTGTTCATTTATTGAACACGACCATCGATTATAGGAGTGAACGTAGTCAACGTAGCTTCTTAATCCTTCACCTTGTACTTGGCGTTACTCCGATATATTGAGTCTATGGATTGTTTGCGCCTTATCTTCGCCGTACCATAACGCCGTGCCGTCCCAAGTCAGCCCATGCGGTTCACTTGGACAGGAAACGGAATTGAGCACCTCACCAGATTCGGGGTGAATTCGGTAAACCACATGGTCGTTTGTATCGGCGTTCCAGAGTGCTTCGCCGTCCCATGCGAGTCCGTGTGCGCGACCGCCCGGCGTTGACAGTTCGGCAAGGATTTCGCCAGTTTCAGGACACTGTTTGATGAACCGACTCGTGTTCATATCAACGCTCCAGAGATGTTCACCATCATAAGCCAATCCGTGTGGACCTTCCGCAGGCGATGGGAATGTTGTAACGACTTCCAGATCAGGAATCGAGAGTTTATAGAAGGTTTGTTGCCATATACTATTGTACCAAAGATACTCACCTGCCCATTCCAAACCAGCGCCGCCGGGGTAAGGTGGCGTAAGTGATAATAAAACCTCACCGGTCTCAGGATTAATTTCATGGATGGGACCGACACCTTCAACACTCCAAAGCGATGTGCCCCGCCACGCGAGTCCATTGGTTCCAGCACCCGGAGATGGAATATGATGATGTCCATTCGTTGTTTCAGGCATTGTTTTTACTCCTTTGTGATGGTTGCGCTGTTTCTAAGAGCGCGTCCTGAATTTCAGTGATTACTTCTTGTTCAGTTTCAACAGTTAATCGTGTTTGCAGTATCTGCTTGGCAGTGTCGCTGCCGATTCTTCCGAGTGCCCAAGCGGCATGGCTGCGAACTAAAGTTTCATCGTCGGAGAGTGCAGCTTTGAGTGCGGGAACTGCCCGCCGATCTCCCCAATTACCGATAGCGACAAGGACATTTCGTAAAAATCCGCGACGTTTGGTACGTTTGATGGGACTTCCCTTGAACCGTCGGCTAAACTCTTGCTGCGTCATGCCCATAAGTGATAGCAACTTAGGCGCGAAATTTTCCGCACGCGGTTGGAACGCTGGTTCGTCCGTTGAAACGGCTTTACTGTTCCATGGACAGACCTCTTGACAGATGTCGCATCCAAAAATTAAGTTACCGATTTTGGGGCGTAGTGCCTTTGGAATCCCCCCCTTCAGTTCGATTGTTAGATAGGAGATACAGAGCCGAGAATCAAGGACATTCGGTTCAATAATCGCGTCTGTTGGGCATGCTTCAATGCAGCGTGTGCAAGTACCACAACTCCCACGGACGGAAGGTGTGTCTGCTTCCAAGGTGATGTTGATAAGCACCTCCGCGAGGAAATACCAGGAGCCAGAACGCCAATGAATTAGATTCGTATTCTTACCGATCCAACCAAGCCCAGCTTTTTGGGCGTACTCCCTTTCGATAATAGGTGCGGTATCTACACAGATTCGTGTTTTCAATTCGGCTTCGGCAGTCTGTTTAATAAAATCGATAAGTTCTGCAAGGCGTTGACGGATGACATCGTGATAATCGTCGCCCCACGCGTAACGCGAAATCTGTCCACGTGTGGGATCTTCCGCGAGTGCCTTCGGCGGATCGAGGGTATAATAGTTTATTGCGAGGCTGATGACCGATTTCGCTTCTGATAGAAGTTGGCGAACATCAGTCTTCAGCGGGAGATGCCTTTTGAGGTAACCCATCTTCCCGGCGTATCCATTTTCTATCCATCGTTGATACCGCTCGATTGTTTCACTCTGTGCTGCAGGTGTAATTCCAACGAGTTCAAATCCGAGTTCATTTGCGCGCTGATAAATTTGTTGCGTTAGCGTTGACATTAAGCCGTCCCACGCGGATAGGATCCGATAACATTGACATTCGCACACAATTCTTCGAGCTGCCCAATCGCTACGAGGACGCGTTCTTCAGCAATATGACCTTCCATCTCAGCAAAGAAAACATATTCCCAGGGTTTGGTGCGTGACGGAAGAGATTCGAGGTAAGTTAGATTTAACTCGGCATCCTCTAAAATACCGAGGACTCGGTGCAAAGCACCAACCTTGTCCTGAATTGCAAAAAAGAGCGAAGTCCGATCGTATCCACTTGGATCTGCCATCTGACTCCCAATGATAAAGAATCGGGTTGTGTTATCGGGTTCATCCATAATGGCGTTTGCAACAATTGGGATCTGATAAATCTCGCTTGCGAGTTCACTCGCTATGGCAGCTGCGAATGGTTCTTGTGAAGCACGCTGCGCCGCTTCAGATGTGCTAACAACTTCGATCTGTTCAACATTACCGAGATATTGCTTTAGCCATACCCTGCATTGCGCGAAGGGTTGTGGATGCGAGTAGATACACTGGATTTCTGTGAGTGACGACTTTGACAACAAATGCTGTTTTATCGGCTGAAATGTTTCCGCGCAAATCCACAATGGTGTGTGTTGGAAGCGTTCTAAAACGTCTCGAACAGTGCCCTGCAGCGAATTCTCGATAGCGACTACGCCGTAATCCGCCCTACCGGATTCGACCTCACCAAAGATGTCAACTTGGGGGTGAACAGGGATGAATTGCGTTGACGCGCCGAAATGACTTCGAGCCGCCAAGTGCCCGAAACTACCCACGGGACCGAGAAAGGCGACCCGTTCCGCCTCCTGCAAAGAACGAGAGGCAGATAAAATCTCTGTCCAAATTGATTCAAGCGCGGCTTCTGGGAACTTGTCTTGGTTTTGCGCCTTCAAGCGTTCAATAACCTGCTTCTGCCGATGCGGAACATAAACCTGTGCAGCACCTGTTTCTGCTTTCACCGCACCGACCTTCTTAGAAATTTCCGCTCGTTTCTGGAGTAAGGCTAAAATCTGGTCGTCAATTTGGTTGATTTGGTCACGGTACTCAGTTAATTCCAAAGAATAGATCTCCATCGTGCCATTCCGTGTTTCATACGGTTGTAACAGTGTTGTGAACTGCGGTTGTTATACCTGAGTCTGCTTGTGTTTCAGAAGAGGGTTCAGTCTCAAAACCGACTGAAACCCTCCTCTTGTGTTTCCACTACTCACTCAATTCCTTCATAGCCGCGATCATTTCATCGTCTGAGGGATTATTTTTCACCATTTCAACAAATTCCTCAGCGCTGATCTTATGTTCCTCCAGGAACATCTTATCCTGCGGTCACGGATAGATATATTCACCGATAACGCCCTGCAATTGTGCGTTGGCTTTATCGCTGATTCTGGCTAACCACGGAATCCCTCCGATAATCATATCCCTGTGGCGTGGTTTCCAATCGAGAGCCATCTGTTTCACCTCCTTTAATCGTTATCAGTTGTCAGTTATCAGCGGTCAGTCGTCACCAGAAGATATCTGGCAGTAGACTTAAAGGTCTCTTGAACTGATTGCCGACAACTGACAACGGGTTTTATTGTGTGTTTCCTTCGAGTTGCTGCAAGGTCTCCTCTAAAAGTTGCAGGGAGCGTCCATATTCTGTCCAGTCACCAGCACGTTGTGCTGTTTGTGCCTGATTGAAATAGCGGTTTGCTTGCTCAATGAGACCTCGTAATGAGGTCTGATCTGTGCTCGGATCAGCTGCCGTTTCAGTTGTCGTTGCCGCTGCCGTGCTTTGGAAGTTTGTTCCCTGTCCGAACATTTCTTGAAGTGCGTCCCTAAGGCTCTCACCCCAGACGACCTTGTTTTCATATCCGATGACGACCCGTCGCAATTCAGGAATAGCGGTTTTCTCATCTTCAGATTGGATGTAGATAGGTTCAACATAGAGCAGTGAGTTGTTCATCGGCAGGATCAACAGATTTCCGCGTAAGACACGAGAGCCTTGTGTATTCCAGAGGCTGATCTGTTGGGAGATCTCGGGTTCTTGGCTAATGAAATTTTCTACCTGCATCGGTCCTGCTATCTGTCTCCCTTTCGGGAAGCGATAGACGAGAAGCTGCCCGTATTGAGGTTGGTCGCATCGTGCGGCAAGCCATGCTGTAAGGTTCGGTTTATTGAGTGGTGTAAAAGGCAACATCAACATAAATTCGGCTTTTTCTTCCCCCGGTAACCTAATGACAACGTAGTAAGGTTCGACGGGTTGACCCTCCGCTGCTGAACGTTGGACTGTCTGTTGTTGCGGCACGAATGGGCTTCTCGGCTGTTGTGGCACTTGCTGCGTTTGTGCGTCTGTATTGTCGTAGAGTTCTCTCCCTATTTCCCATTTATCTTCGCCAGCATAGAAGGTTACCGGGTCTTTCATGTGGTAATCCTGATAGACGCGGGCTTGGATGAGAAACATAGCCATCGGGTACCGAATATGTGCTTTGAGTTCATCAGGCATCTCTTCAAACGACTTAAAGAGGTCTGGGAAGATTCTCCGATAACATTCCACGATTGGATCCTGTTCCTGTTCCATGATGTAAAAGTCGGCGGTGCCATCGTAAGCATCAACGATAACTTTAACAGAATTTCGGATGTAGTTACCCCATGACGCATCGTCCTGTTGCGCATTTGCGAGCCGTCTTCTTCTCTCGTCGTCGAATTCTCTCATAGAAACGGAATACGGGTACCGATGTGTAATCGTATAAGCATCGATCATCCATACGAGTCTACCGTTATGAATAATGATGTAGGGATCCCCGTCATATCGCAAGAAGGGTGCGATTTTGTGAATCCGTTCTTTGATATTCCGGTTATAGAGGATCCGACTTGTTGATGAAATCTCACCCGGCAGTACGAAGTTAATTTCGTTGTTAAACTTGAGCATGTACACCATTTTCCGCCAAAAGGAGTTCAGGAGGACACCACCTTTTCCCTGATATGCGTATTCGGCGTATTGTTGTCCTTCTTGCGGATAGTCAAACTCAAGGGCTTGTGGGCGATCCGGGTGGACGATAACATAGCGATCTGTGCGTTCGCCATAGTAGATACGTGGTCCCGGCGTTTCAGTAAACCGATGCTGCCACTCGTCTTTGTACTCAATAGGTGGCAGCCCTTGAATATACATATTCGGTTTACCGTTATCAATCTCATTCACAGGACTTACAACAGCACCGTATCCGTGTGTATAGGTATAAGTTTGTTTATACCAGTCGTTTCTAATTTCGACAGGGAGTTCGTTGATATTGAGTTCCCGTCCAGATAACATCACTTGTCGAATTTCATCATCAATCACATAGCGGTCAATATCGACATCGTTAAAGTCGTACTGTGAGCGTAATTCTTGGAGTTGTCGAAAAGTTCTACGGAGCGGTCTCCAATCCCAGAGGCGGATGCTATTGAAGACGGGTGCGTTTTCGGGGCTGGTTATGTCATCGTAACTGAGCTGCTCTGTCAGCGGGTATTCCTCTTCGGTTACCGTGTTTCCCGCTAAACCGTAAGCTTGGAGTGTCGCTTTGATGTTATAATTGATGTAATCTGCTTCTAACACCTGTTTGTTGGGTTCGACCTGCCACCTCTGTATTGCGGCTGGATAAACTTGTCCAATGAACCCGACAATTAAAAATACGACGAATCCACCGAAAGCATAGGTGTGGCGTTTTAAGAAGATACTCACAATGAAAATCAGGGCGCAGACGATTGTGAGCCAAAACATAACATTCAGGACAGGGAGGCGTGCCTGTATAGCGGCATATCCACCGCCGCCTCGCACGACATCGTTTGAGGCGTATAGCAGGTCATACATAACGAATTTATAGTTCCATGCCCGAAAGAGGAGTGTCACACCGACAAGCGTAAACAGATGGGCTTTGACGTTAAAGGGTGGACGGAACCGAAATTGACTGGTATCGCCTGTAATCAATCCGTGGAAGAAATAGATGACAGTTGCAAATATCGTCACGAGCATAAAGATGCCAAAAAGTGTGCCACAGATATAACGCAGCAAAGGCATTTCAAAGACGTAGAAAGCGACATCCTTCTTAAAGATCGGATCGCGTGCCGGAGACGTGAAAAACGCCTTTTGTCCGGGTTCTATTTGGACGTTTGTGTTCAATCGGATCGCGTTTTCCAATACCGCTTCAACGCGTGCGTCGTGATTTGTGCCATCTATCTGCACGTTCACCGGATCCCCAACTTTTATGTTTTTGGCTTGGAGTTCCAATTGTGTGACAGGTATTTCGTTTGAATTAACGGTTTCTTCTGCGATAATAGGGGTGGCAGCAGGAAAAACGAGTTCATTGGAGTTACGGTAGCGTAGATAGACTTCCCACCGATCACTGGCTGTGTAACCCATCAGAATACTGAAAAGTATTGCGAGAAGTGTCAACCCACCGTAAACAAGTTTTCGCGTGTCACCCGGGTTATTTGCGGCACCACTTACAAAGTCAGCCCCTCCCATAAAAGCGGGGCTGAGATGTGCCGGTGTGAATCGATAGATTAAGAGGAGGTTTATCAAAAGAATGGCTAAATAGCAAAGTCCAACGATTACCCCAACCAAGATTTTTATTTTAATAATTTTAGTGAAAACACCGAGATGATCCACCATCTTAAACCAGAGGTAATCGGGATATAGGTTAACCCAGACAGCACCTAAGCCACCAATAATAGCGAGGGTGACGATAGTGATCATCAAGCGTTTGGTTTGTGATTCCATGTTTTAAGTTTCCTTGCGGTTAAATAACCTTGTCTATTCCTTGAGGGTTTCCTCGTTAGCGTCGCCCCGTATTTCATTACGGGCTTACGTTTTTTGTTGTTTTACCGGAGATCCGCAGAAAAGTTGGAGCCGCAATCTAATATTTAAAAAGCTTGCCCAAGCCCGAAGTGATATTTGAAACCCGGTTCCAGTTGAGTAAGATCTGTATTGCGCGCCGCAGCGAAATCTACTGAAAAGAGCCCCAGTTGCAGTCGCATCCCGATCCCAATTGAGGCTTTGACATCATCGAGTCGAATCCGTCTGTCTTTTTCATCTTGGACAAAGATATCAAAACGGTTCTCCGATCCGTACTGCCAATCTGACCACGCGCCTCCGAGATCAGCAAAAGCAATACCACGGATACCACCGATCGACCATCTGACGGGCCAGCCAAAGTGAAGCGCGTCTATCAAAGGGATACGAACTTCTAAGTTAATCAAGCCGATGCGTGTGCCGACGAACTCTTCATAGTCATAACCCCGTATCGTGTCAATCCCACCGAGATAGAAATAGGATTTATCATCACCAAAACTGCCGCCAAGTAACAAACGTGCTGCGATGGTAGAGCGTCTGCCGAGACCGAAATAACGTCGTGCGTCAAAGATGACGTTTGTGAGTGCCAATTCACTACCGAGTGCTGGGAAAGACTGTTCAAGTTCAATACGGTACCGTGAACCGTTATATGGAGACCACTCTCGCCACATCGTTGTATCTCCAACGAATGCGATAGAACCTGTTGTGAGTAAGCCCCTATCGTCATAGGGATCCAAGGGTCGGCTTGTTTGGTAGTTAAAAGAAAACGGCTGTGAGTACATTGAGAAGTTAAGATTGAGTCGGTGGTGTCTGTCGAATGGATAATTGAGATATGTTCCGAGTCCAGTAATCCGTTGTAAGATACCGCGTCTCGTCTGGATGCCGCCTAAGATATGATATTCATGATAATTGTAAATCATTGCGCCAATATCGGTCCGGTGGGTCAAAAACCCGTATTGTGCGATGAAATCTGGTGCGAGGTAGCTGGACTGGTTCATAACATTAACCCCGATACGATGGTTTCCCAACATATCGCTGCCAACGATTTGTACCGAGCTCCTGAGAATCCCGTCAGCACCGAAAGTGAAATCGGGAAAGATCGCATCTAAGGCGAAGGAGGATTTTGTGCTGTACTTCCGCTTGGCGATCCTATAAGTCTCTGGTTCTTCTGCTGTCAAAATGGCCGAGGGTTCTGCGATGTCTGTGGTCTCAACTTTTTCTTGAATCGTTTTGGAAGTTCCCATAATACAGACATCGTATTTTCCGTTCTGATAGGCACTGAATAGGAGTTGCTTTCCATTTGGAGACAAACTCGGATTGAAACAGCCTGTCATCATATTGGTAAGACGCGTCAGTTCAACCTGCCATGCTCGGTCTGTGATCTTTGTTATATCTGCTTCGGTGAACAGCGATACGCGCGCTTCCGCCGGTGTGTTATTGGTCTGTTCTTCAGGTTGGGTTTCCGTTTCCGGAGCTGCATCTTCTCCGATGGTCGTTTTCTCTACAATTTCGAGTTTGTATATGTCATAAATGCTTTGTCCGTCCGAACAGAAGAGAATTGATTCTCCGTCTGGATTCCATGTTGGACTGATCGCGTTATAGGTGCCGTTGGTTAACACGCGTTCTGTTCCGTGGTCGAGGTCTATCAACACGATTCTATTTTTACCGCCGCGCTCGGAGGTGTAAACGATTTTACCGGTTGTTGGGTGCCATGAGGCATGCGTATCATTAAACGGATCGAAAGTGAGTCTGTCAATTTCACCGGTCAGAAGTTCAATGATATAGAGATCTGTTTGTCCCTCTTTGAGTGCTGAAAAAATGATCCGTTCACCGCTGCTATCATAGTCTGGTGAGGTGACGTTATCGAAATCGAGTTTGAAGTATTGCGTGAGTTCTTCTGTCAGGATATTGACTTCAAGTAGGTAGTTAGCGTCGTGATGCTTGGCAACAAAGGCGATTCTGTCGCCATCGGGTGCCCAAGCGAGACTTCTGCCGAACCCACTGAAATCGGTCCGGATTTCCTCGTACTTCTCACGGAAAAACTGTTTGGTGACCCGCTCAATGCGTTCACCTGTTTTTGCGGACATCAGGACAATTTCAAGGAAGCCATCGTTGGCTGTTACATAAGCAATAATATCGCCGCTCGGTGACCAGACCGGCTTAATATTATGTGAATACCGGGCATCCTCGGTAAGATTCTTTGCGACGAGGTCCGGCAATTCCCTGTCTACAACAAGGGGCCAATAGCGTTTCCGCATCGTCTGTCGCCACGCCTTATCGAATTCTTCGAGTTCCACGCCGAGTACTTCTTTGAAAACGCGGTCGATGTCTTTTGTGCGACTTTGTCGCAATCCTTGCAGAATCTCAGCGATTTTCTCGCGTCCATAAGTTTCCGTGAGATACGCCACCGCCAATTGCCCCAACTTATACCCAACGAAAGGTGAACTGAGCCGATTAAAATTTTGGAGTTGTGGTAACGGCACGATGTTGTTGTTCATGCTGGCATCACGAACGACCATCTCTCCGATTGCATCGTTATCTTCGGCGAAATAGTCTGCCATTCCCTCTATGAACCAGATCGGTGGTGAATATAGGAATTCGCCACTGTAGATGCGGGCGTGCGGTTTTTGATAGATGATGTCGTATTGGAAGATATGAATGAGTTCGTGAAAAATCACCTCCCGAAACGCTTCAAGTGAACCTGTGAATGGTATGACGATGCGGTGTTTAAAGAGTTCAGCGAAACCGCCGATGCCTTCATGAAGTTCTTGGAGGATAATGTTGGTTTCCTGAAAGTCTTTATGAGATTTGTAAAGGATCAGTGGTGTTCTGTCTCGGAGTTCGTGTTCAAAATCCTCGCTGTGTTGTTCGTAAGCCTCCTCGGCGATTGCAGCCATGATAGGCACCAGTTTTGCTTCACTCGGATAGTAATGTATATCAAAATGCTCTGTTCGGTGGATATGCCAATCAAAGCGTTGCGCAGTAATCTTATTTTTTCCAAAAGCCTGCGCCCATCCAATATGCGGCACCAGTAAGCCCAGAAGAAGGAGGATATGAAGCGTATATCTACCCAGTATTTGTCGTGTATTGTCAGTGTGCTTTTGAGATAGGATGCTATTTTTATTTGTTTTCACACTTTTTACCTCTGTTTTTTAGAATAGGGCTACACATTCGTTTGCGGTTTTAATTTACCAAGTACCTATCTTCCTGTTCATAGTGTGGAGAGATTTGGCGCGTAAATTCTGATACAGCCCGTTTACCGAGTTCTCGCATTGTATTTGCCTGTGGACCCGCCTGAGAGAAAATAAAAGAGCCAATGGTATGCGCTTCAGCAGTGCTTCGCCGGTAAGACTCATCCCAGATAATCTGTTCGGTTTCGACATCAATAATCATCACTCTAAGTGAGAGCAGATAGGTTTTCTGCATATAGTCCTGATAATCCATCACATAGCGTTGGCGTTGGACGGAGTAACGCTCGCCATAATACCGTCTTGGACGGCTATCTGAATAGAAGCGGAAGCTGCCGATGATAATCCCTTTTACTTCAAAATACTCTCCAAGTTGACTCAAATGTTTTGTATCCGTGAGCCAATCTTCTCCGACGGTCTCTCCTGTGAGCAGTCTTGCCGTTTCTTGCGTGCTGACAACCTCAAAGTGTTTTTGGCGTGCTAACCCTCTCCGGAGTATTGCAGCAATTTCTCCGCCGATGTCTTCAGGAAGTTTCTCGTTGCGTGCGGATTGTTTTTCAGGCACAAACGGCAGAACGGCAAAATTGGAATACCGGCTGATGTCGATTTCAGATTCAACTTTCACCGGGATAGAGACGCGCGTCACGTCCTTGCCGCACCCGAAAAGCGTTAGAACTGCTAATAGGATTCCAATCTTTCTTACTGTTTGCATATTGATATTCTCACTGTTCTGTAGGGAGTGTTTCTTCTTCCTCGTGTAACGCATCTTCATCGTCAGCACCACTCCGCCGAATGTGTATACGGCAGCGCCGATAGTTGAGTCTGTAGTACTTATTATCAGGTTCTAATTCTGCTGCACGTTGGTAAGCCGCGAGCGCCTCGTCTGTGTTTCCGACGGCTTCGTAAGCGACACCGAGGTTGTTATGTGCCTTTGAATCATCTGGGTCTATATTGATAACCTGCTTCCACCGAAAGATGGCTTCATTCCAGAGTTGTGCTTGCGCGGCTCGTATTGCGAAGCGGTTGTATGCTTCGGTCTGCGATGTGTCGCGCAACATTGCACAGCCGGACAGCATTAAGCAGCCTAAAATAGCAATAAACGCAAGTCGATGGTATTTTAACACACTTGTACCTCAGTATTTAGTGATATAATTTTACACCTTACATCAATATATATTACATTGAAAGAGTCTTTTGCGTCAAGAGAAAATTGGGATTGTGTAGAGGTGCTCAGTTGTCAGAGGCGTAATTGTCAGTACTCAGTACTCAGTTGTCAGCGTATTAGTCTCAGCCATCGGCGGTCGGCAGTTAGTGGAGTCGTTATTAGTTCTCAGTAATATAAACTTGTCAGAAATAGCTGGATCTGATAGACTTTAAATCTCATAACTCGTGGGAAAATAATACATCGTAAGGAGTGTACTAAATGTCTAATACAACCCCAGTCCGCACGGTTATTGTTGGATGTGGTATGATTTCCGCTGGCGGCTACCAGCCGCGTTGCCAAGCGTACCCACATCTTATTGAATTGGTTGGCTACTATGACCAAGATGAGGCGCGCGCTTCAGCATTGGCAGAACGCAACGGCGGACACGTTTACAAATCGCTTGAGGAAGTTCTGAACGATCCGAATGTAGAGGCGATTGTGAACTTGACGCTTCACATCTCTCATTATCCTGTCTCGTTAGCGGCACTGAAGGCGGGAAAACACGTCTATTCTGAAAAACCGATCTCTATCCGTACCGACGAGGCGAACGAACTCGTAGAAACAGCGGAAGCGAACGGTCTAAAACTGGCGTGCGCACCATCAGCGATTCTCGGTTATGTACAGCAGAACGTCTGGCAACGGATTCGTGAGGGTGAGATTGGCGATGTCATCTCCGCAATCGGGAACTTTGGTGGTCCGTTAGAACATTGGCATCCGAGTGCGGATGCGTTCCTGATGCACGCTGGTCCGTTCCGAGACGTTGCGCCTTATCCGCTCACAACGATGACGACGATGATTGCTCCCGTCAAGACAGTCCACGGGTTTACACGGGTCGCTGTTCCAAAACGGGTGTTAACCCAAGGCCCGCGCCAAGGTACTGAGTTCGAGATAAATGAGAAAGACCACGGGTTTGCCGTGCTTGAATTCGAGAACGGAGCACATGGATTCATCTATCACAGTTTTACGGTTACTTCACAGATTCCACCCTACGAAATTCATGGTACAGCAGGCGGTTTTTCCCTTCAGGCGCACGATGATGGGCGCGGTATCAAGAAATTTACGCCATCAGGCGGATGGCAAGATGAACCCTCGCCACCGAAAGCCTTTACCGGTTTGGATTGGGGCAAAGGGGTTGCTGATTTCGCAGACGCGATCCGATCTGACCGGAATCCGCGGTGTAACGGCGCGCAAGCACGGCACGCTTTAGAGATATGTGAACGCGTCATCGAATCGTCAGATGCTGGTAGACCTATTGATGTCGCGAGCCGTTTTCCGGCACCGGTGCCTGTTGGTGATGTAGCACCGTGGGAAGATGCTTAGTAGGGGCGAGATCACCTTGAAGAAACCCGCAAGCAAAAACCCCTACTCACCAAGCGTTAGCAAGTTGACGAAAAGGCGATACGCGCCTGCTACACCTGCAGGCAGTTGTCGATAGAAGGCGTAAGCTGCGTAAGTATAGGTGCCTTCCCCATATTGTGCGTAGAGTAATCCGCCGTGCTGTGGTTCCTGTTCTCGGTCATTGCAGGTGAGGAGTGCTTGATAATTTGCGTCCCATTCGGTCAGGAATTTAGAACCGCGCTCCTCGACCCATGCATCAAAATCAGCTGCCGTAATTTGATTCGGATACTGGAAGATCGGGTTGTCCGGCATCAAAATAGTTACGTGTGCATCCTCTTCGGAGACCTCTTCCGGTCGTCTGCCCATTGTATAAGGATAGGGCCCAAAGGGTGCTGCGTCAAATTCCGGGGTCTGGTATTGGACGATGAGGTTGCCGCCTTTATGCACGTAATCAAGGAGCCTGCTGTTATAGGCCATAAGATCGCGTCGGACAGCGTACGCTCGGATGCCGATAAGAATGGTATCAAATCGGTTCAAATCGCCGGTACGGAGTTCTTCCGTGCCTAACATCTCCACATCGATCCCAATTTGTTCCAAAGCTTCAGGGATTTTATCACCTACACCCATGATGTAACCGACCCTCATATCCTCTGGAAGTTTGAGTGCGATACCGTGAAGCATCATTGTGGCAGGGCGGTAGAGATGGCGCGGCTCAAGGTCTGGATGCTCGATTGTCTGATAACCGGTAGTGTATTCTTTGCCGTTGGACGTAGCGACTGCCTGAAGGGTGTGCGTTTTACCGATTTCTACGTTTTCGGCGGATACCTGAAAAGTGAAAGTCTTGCTGGCACCTTCGTGTGTAAAAGTGAAAGGCACATCTTCAGGGGACACATGCCATGCATCCGGAAGTTTGAGCGAAAGCGTTCCTCCAGATTCACCCTTCACATTATTTAGCATCTCCACTGTTGTGATAAAGGTCGTTTTCCTATCTGTTATAGTGGATTCAGAGATTGGAATAACGCCGATACGCGGTGAAACAGATAGACTGATAGCGGGAGCGACCGTTAGCAACCGCCGTTTTTCGCCCCAAGGTCGGTTAATCGAGCGCGTTTGGGCTGGCTGCGTTAGCGTAAAATCCACGCCATCCACGCGGTAGGTTACAACGCCGTGAACGTCAGGCGGTGCGGCGGGTAGAAAGCGGAATTCTGGATGCTTGAGGGTATAGACAGCATCATGGTATTCAGAGGCACGTGTCCAGTAAGGTTGGGTGTACGCTGCATCCTGTGGTACCTCTACCGCATACGTAGTGGAGACGGGTTGATTTGTCTGTATCGTTTTTATCTCCGTGGGGTTGTCCGAATCCGTTTGTGTTTGTCGCACATTCCAGCCTTCAGGTGTCCTCAGTGAGGCTTTAACGAGTTCAGCGGCAACCGGCGCGGGGTTCACTAATCGCATCCCAATTGAGAACTTTTGCCCGGGAATTGCAACAGTAAAGGTTTCGGAGGAGCGGGTGCCTGTCGGTTGGACGAGGACCTCCAGAGACAGTCCGAGCGCGGCGTTCGCAGCAGTCATAAATTCTTGTTCCTTGTTCCTGAGCAGGAAAAGGAGATGTGAGCGCACTGTCTCGTCAAGATCTAAATCCTGTATCTTTTCCATGAGGCTGCGAGTCGTTTTTAGACCTACAGTAAGGTGAGGGACGACTGTCCACGGATGCCGAGCATCATAGTCTTGTCCTGCAGCGTTAACGCTTTTCTGAAGTTCCGCAAATTCAGCATTCAACGCCGGTGTGTTGGCGAGTTTCGCCATACCCATTATTGTTGTATCAAGCCCGTCAAATAGACTGTCCTCAGGCTTCTGTTGGTTGGGGAGTGTTGTATCAATTAATTGCAGTTCAGTGACCGAAGACCCTTTGGAGGCGCGTGTCTGTCCAACGCCTTGTGAACGCTGGTAACTGAGTCCTTGACGCGCAATCTGGAAGTATGAAAGTCCCAACAAGGCGTTGTATTCACCGGTATCAATTTTTAGAACGGGTGTATCGGCGGTTTCGGTGTTACTGCGTCTCCATCGGGAACGAGTGATATAGAGTTTTTTGGGTTGCCACGGTTGCAGTCCTTCGGCGAGGTGTTCTGGGAAACGGGTCGCGTCGGCTGCGGCATCGAAGGCTTCTAACGTTACAACTCCAGACGCTTGATGGTGCCCGTGTCCATCTCGGCGGTTGCCTTGAAACCGAGAGATGATAACATCCGGTCGGTAGTGCCGAATGAGACGTACCATATCTTCCAAGAGCATCTGATAATCCCATTTTTCCAAGGTTTCGTCGAGTCGTTTGGAATAACCGAAATCGACAGCACTGCTGAAAAAGAGGTCAATGCCGTAGTAGCGTACGGCAGCGAGGTGTTCTTCCGTCCGGACGATGCCGAGGGCATCAAAGAGCTCGGATCCGATGAGGTTTGCACCACCTTCGCCGCGCGTGGTCGAGTAGAGTGCTGTTCTGATACCCTGTCCACGGCTGAGCCACGTCAAGAGGGCGCCGTTTTCATCGTCAGGGTGTGCAACAGTGTGAAGGACGGTAGCGGTGGTCTGTAGGCGTTGCAAAGCGCGCCAGACTTCTGAAGTGTTTGTTGTGCCTGCCATTTCTCCTGTGTCAGCCATTGTGATGGTTCTTCCTATCATTCCGAACAGTATGAAAATCCCAATGAATACTACGATTTTCCTGAGCATTACAAGATCCTCCGAAAGAAAGGGCATCTGCCGTTATCTGTCGCACAAGAAGATTATATTTTTTGATTTTTAACCCCCTAAAAAATCAACGGTATGAATGCCTTATGGGCATTCCCCGCCCCTTATCAGGGGGACTTATGAACCAGTTCTAACTTTGCTATTTCGGGAGCGCGTTGCGAAGCATTTCCACGCTTTGTGGAACGCCGACGTGAGCATCCGCTTTCCCTTCAAATTCGATGGATACGTACCCTTGAAATCCGACCTCTTTTAAAATCTCTCCGATTTTGGTGTAATCCAGATCCAGTGTGTACCATTCACCTTCGCCGTAATAGGTTTTAGCGTGGACAAGTACCGCTTCATCAGCAATCTGTTCCAGTTTTTGATATGGGTTCGAGAGAAAATTGCCGCAGTCCATCGTTACCTTCAACCATTCCGAGTTGATAGCGGCAACAATCCGATTAACGCCTTCAGGGGTACAGGTCAATCCCCAATGGTTTTCGAGTCCGAGGACGACACCGTATTTTTCTGCGTCTGGGAGACATTTTTCGATGGCATCAATGACCCAATCGAACGCCTCGTCTTCCGTGTGTCCGGGGAGTGTCGGTTCTTGTCCTTCGGTTTTCATTAATTCGTCGAAAGAGGGGACAGTCCCCCATCGCCCTGAGTTGAGACGAATTGACGGGATACCGAGTTCGTGTGCCAGTCGGATGCAGTGGATGGTGTGATTGATGTTTTTTTGTCGCGTCGTTTCTTCTGGCGAGACGAAGCCTTGATGGATGGAGAGCGCGTAGAGATCAAGTCCATGAATGAAAGCGAGTCGTTTCAGTTTCTGAAGATACGGATTCGCTTCCGATGCCATCTGTTGATGTAAGATTTCAATGCCATCAAGTTCGAGTCGGGCGGCTTCTTCAATGACGTGTTCAATGGGGACACGTTCAGGTTTGAAATGCCAATAGGAATAAGTGGATACACCGAGTTTCATTTATCACCTCAATAGGGAACATACGTTTCGTTTATGATAGCATAACTCGGAAGGCAAATCCACCTTTTTCTCTACAATGCGCAGAAGCATTCAGTTTTGGTTTTCTGTCGGTCATATCGGATAAATCGGGATGCCGAAAAATGGTGTAAAATTTCACAGTTTTCATAGCAAATCGAGAATGCTATGAATTTTATGAAGTGCCGTCCACCTAACATACGACTGGGTTTTGGTCGGTTTTCGTAGTAGGCTCGTTAAAAGCTGCTATGAAATTTGCTATGAAATTTTATTGGATCGCGACTTCTTCGATTCTGTGTGACGTTAATGTGACGTTATAAACGTCACATGTGACGTGCAGAACCCACGTGTGACGCGGAATGTGACGTGAATTTGCGTTTTTTTATACGGGTTATCCACTCTATTTAATTTTACTGGGTGTCTTATCCACTGCTTTGAGATATACGCAAAACAGATTTTGCGCCAAAAAGATACCAAATGGTATCTTTTTTTGCTTTTTAGTAATTTTTAGGATTCGGACGTAAACACACTCATCGTAAGGCTTTAGAGGCGTTTTTTGTGGGTGTCTCTTGTTACGAAAAAAGTTACCATGGAAAGTGTAATTTCTGCGATTTTAGCTTTCAATTGGCCCTGATGTGTGTTTGATTTTTGGTTTCCTTCGCGTTATATCATAATGTATTTTAAGTATATCATATATAAAGTATAAAGTCAAGGAAAACTTCGATTTTAGCCGAAGCGTCTATCGGTTCTTAGGTTTATCCGACACCGCCGCTGCCACCAGTCGATTGAGACTTGGTTCTCTGCCTTTGCGGGACATCAACTTGTGGTTGGTTTCATAGGCGATCAAGTTGCCATCCCTATCGATAAGCCACCGTACTGGAATAGAGCGAATATCATACTGTTGGGCAAGCGGACTCTGCCGTTCTTGCCCCGTGAAAATCTGCCGCCAAGGGATATGATTTTCTTCGAGGTAGTCGCGTAGTTTTGTTTCATCGGTGTCAAGGTTAACCCCGATGACCTCAAATCCCTGATCTTTATAGGTGTCGTAAATCTTTTTAACATTCAGTATATCACTGATGCAGAAACTGTTCCAGACCGCCCAGAAATCGAGCAAAACGACTTTCCCGCGATACTGATGGAGCGAGATCGGTTTGCCATCAAGGTCGGTTGCGGAAAAATCGGGAACAGGTTTTTCAAGCAACCCCAAGGTAGGTTTAACCTTGCTGAGATATTCTATTGCGAGTTCAGTGTTGCCTAACTCTTCATGGATCACGGCAATTCTCCGGGACAGACGGCGCTTTTCCGGGTACTGCGCTTCAAGTTCTGTAAAAAGCTGAAGCACATCCGCATCCCGATTTGCCTTCTTAAGCAGGTAACTGAGGGTCAAATGATCTTGAAAGTTTTCAGGGTTCATGACACCTTTGAAGCGGTCGATAAGTTGATCTACGTCTTTTTCTCGTCCACTTTCAATATAGAGACGGGCGAGCATTGGGTAGATATCCAAAAGACTTTCATGGTCGGGCTGTCCGTGAAGTTTCGCTTCCAAATCGGCGATAGATTTTTCGAGGGTTGCCCTGTTGAGATCTTCGCTTGATTCTTGTGCGGTAACTTCCACGCCTGCAGATGACCTTAACAATTCTAAATATTGAGGTATCCGTTCACTGCGGTGCAGATAATACGGATGAAACAGACTCATGTTGTGTAGATGTCCGAGCACTTCCAAGTCTGGGGTAAGCGTCAGAATGTCCACAGAGTCGGTGTAGTGTTGTCGGAGTTTCGTTGCTAAGGCGGCAGCATTTGCGCCTTTGGCACCTGCCTGCAGCTTGGGTAAATCCGTGAGCAGAACCCAAACGTTCACAAAGTGCGTGTTGAGTAATTTGATAATTTTCGGTGAGGAGAGCGGACCCGCTCTCAAACTTTTGCCCGACCCTCAGCAGGATTCATCGTCAAGGACACCGAATAAAAGTACCGCATGAATCGGGTGATTCGATGCCTTCGCGAGTTCAACTGCCTCTTCAATGGGAGTCCACTCAATTTCAGTGAATTTGTAGAGCGCACTCTCAAATTTCTTCCCAGCTTCTTCTGCAGTGATGGCTGCTTCCCAAGCAATCGATTTCGGCTGAGGCTCTGATACTGATAGACTGCAGAGTTCCATGCGAGGCACAAACCCTATATCGACAGTTCTAAAGGCTCCGATATCTACATTACTATTGCGGGGTGGAAGCGATAGCATCCATTGACAAATCGTCCCACTCTTGCGGTTGATGACCATACGTCCAGCAAATTGGGCGGGTCTAAAATAGGCACCGATGGACGCGTCCAACGTAAAGCGTGCGTGGATTCGGAAGACGATATCAGCATATTCAGGCGAAATTGCCCGTAAGCACGCCTTTGCACCGTTTTGACCGTGTCTGAGATTCATTGTCGCGCCTGGATGAAACTGGCGGAGAAAGGGGAGAATCCGCTTCCCGTGGAGGTCCCAGACATCGCCGACGTTGGTGATTGATGGTGGCAGAAAGACTTGGAAATCTGTTGTGTTGTAGTGTTTCAATGGTTGTGCGGGTCCGGGATTGAACAACTTTAGCCACTGTTTCCATGTCATATCTATGGGCTCTTGCCACTGTGCCTTGGATTGATTAAACTTTTTTTCTGTTGCCCACTGTAGGTTATTCGCTGTATTCTCAATCGGATCCCAATGTGCTTGCACTGGAACGGTCGCTGAGGTTCGTAACACATTGCTAAGATCTATCACTCTTTATGCTCCTATTGTTAGGACGATTTATTAAACGTTCTATTGGTTCGTGGATTTGTCCTTGAGTGCCTCTATAACCATTCGCTCCAATGCCCACACTCTGGCTTCACGTGAAATCAATGTGCCGTCTCTATCAATGAGCCACGGTGCCGGGAGGGTATGAATGTCATACTGTTTCGCAAGAGGGCTGTGCCGCCCTTGTCCGCTGAAAATTTGCCGCCACTGGATGTCATTCTCTTTGAGATAGTTGCGCAGTCTCGTTTCATCAGTGTCGAGATTAACCCCAATGACCTCAAATCCTTGGTTTTTATAGGTATCGTACACCCTTTTCACATTCGGCATTTCCGCGAGGCAAGGTCCGCACCAAACAGCCCAGAAATCGAGTAGGACGACTTTCCCGCGATATTGCTGCAGCGAAATCGGTTTGCCATCGAGGTCAGTTGCAGAAAAATCAGGCACAACCTTTCCAATCAGTTCTGACATAGGATTAACCTTTTTCCGATATTCTGCTGCGAGCTTAGAGTTGCCGAGTTCTTCATGAATTTGGGCGAGTGCGTCAAGAACATAGTAGTTGTCCGGGTACCGTTCCTCAAGTTTCTCGAAAACCGCAAGTACTTCTTCATCCCGGTTTGCCATCCCAAGCATCGTGCGGAGCAGAAAATGTGCCTGAAGGTCGTCGGGTTTTATAGCAGATTTGAAACGATTAATAAGTTTGTTGGCATCTTCCAGTCGTCCAACTTCAATATAGAGACGGACGAGCGAAGCGTAGAGATGAGAGGCAAGATGATTGTTCAGTTGTCGTTGAAGTCCCGCTTCTAAGGCAGTGATGGTTTCTTCGAGGGTTCCATACATCTCTTCCGGTGCGTCTTCCCAGACATTGGATGACTGGTAAACCTTGAATGAGAAACTCAGGTTTAAGCACGCAAACGGTTGATTGATATGGTGCCGACAACGCGCGAGTGGTATGACATCGCCATATACGGCGAGGTTTTCCCGCGTTCTTTCTCGATACCCCGTGTGAAACTGGTAGCCGTAACTCACAGGCATCTTCGGATCAGCGTTGATAAGAAAGAGTGGTTTGCCACCTTTGGTATCCGCTGGACAGAGTAGATTGTTTGCATCTGGCAAGTGTTTCGGGTGAAGATCTGAGAGCCACTGAGGAAAATCGTTGTGTTCTTTCTGGTAGGTTTGAATTGCCTTACCAATCGCAAGCAAATTTTGGGTGCAGATTTCAATATATTTCTGGTCCTGCTTTAAATCTGCGTCTTGTCCAGGCGCGTTGGGTTTTGGTGACAACTCCACTGGCGTTGGTTGGGATTTGAGTGTCTCTTCTGGGTTAATCGCTTGTGCCAAACGCATCGTGCCTATCGGGATGGCAAAACAGATGAAGACGAGCAACCCGATTCCAGCAGCAATCTTTGTCACCGGATGCCGATTTAGATTTTCAGCGAGAACCGTTCGGAGTCGTCTTTCAATCTTTGAGGAGCGTGCTATCGCGACAGCAGCACGCGAAGTCGCCTTTGATATTTTCACGTTGCGTGTAATATCAAGCAGAAGTTGCGCGTACTCGGTTGATTGATATCCGGCGTTGAGTACCTGGTCGTCGCAGGCTTGCTCTGCTTCTATCCGCATCCAACGCACTGCGAACCACACAAG